>NZ_JAANNO010000013.1:53055-90781 GCF_011250645.1 Motilibacter aurantiacus | reverse complement strand
CAGACGCTCCTCACGCCCGCCCACACGCACTCACATGCCGCTGACGTCGTGCCGTGACCCCTTCCGGGCCGCCGTGTGTTCAGGAGTTGAGCGCTGATGTGCCGGCCGCTCCGATGTTGTCGAGCAGGGTCAGCGCCGCGCGTAGCGGCTCGGCGTCCAGGCCTGTTGCTGGGGCGAGGAGCGCGCGGGCGTAGTCGGCGGTGAGGGCGCGCCCGAGGGATGCGGCCCAGGCCACGGTGGCGGCGACGTCCTGCTCGCTCCACAGGATGTCCCGCATGCCTGCCCGCAGGAGCGGGCTGCCGGGCGCACTGAAGATGACTGTCGCGGTGACCTCGCCCGCGGCCGCGAGCTGCACCTGCGCGGCGTGCATGTCCGGGTGGTACGACAGGTGCCAGGCGTGCGCCCCCGCGGCCAGGACCGGCTGAGCCAGCGCGTACGCCGCCGGCTCCAGGGCCAGATTGACCAGCCGCCACTTGCCGTCCACGACGATCTCAGCGCCATCGCCCGCGACGCTCTCCAGGACCTCGACGGCGTGCTCGCCCTCCGCCGCCCCGCCGCCGACCCAGACGGCGACCAAATCAACCGGGCTGCCAGTCACCGCAGGCTCCGGTGCCGCGGTGACCTGGGGGCGGGAGCCACTCCAGGCGGCGGCCCGGGCTTCCCGTTCGGCCTTCTGCATCGCGCGGACCTCGCGCCTGACGCGACGCAGCGTCTCCTGCATCTCCTCCTGCAAGCAGGCCTGTTCCTCCGCGGACATCCGCGACGGCGGCGCAGGCGCCGGAGTGCCGAGGCGCTCCCGCGCCCACACCAGCGCTGCCCGCAGGCCCCTCGGCGCGCCCGACGGCGCGTCCTCCCACCGGCCATCTGGCCGCGCGGACACCACGGCCTTGGCCGTGGCCCAGTCGGTCAGCTCGACCTCGACCCACGTGCCGGGCGCGACGTCCAAGCCCAGCTCTTGTGCCATGGCGGAATGGACGACGGTCAGGCCGCGGCGGGTCCGGTCGCCGGTGCCCGGCCCTTTCCACGCGTCGTAGAAGACGGTCGCGTGGCCCAGTGGGCTCCAGTGCAGCAGCTCCGCGTGCTCGAGCTCGCCGGTACCGACCCTGCGGTAGGCGAGATGGCCGTCGAGCCGGACGGCCTCGATCAGCGGGGCCAACTGCTCAGCGGTGAACTGCTCCGGGGTCGGCGCGGCCGGGTCCCGAAAGCTCGACCACACCTGGATCGGAGCCTGCGGCGTGTCCCGGTCCCACAACCCGAGCCGCTCGCCGTCCTTCATCACCCCCAGCACCCACGGGTGCACCGCCGGTGCGACCAGCAGGTCACCTGCGTAGGCGGGAGCGTTCCATCCCCCGCCCGCCCCCCTGCCGCCCAGCGCACGCGAGTCCGGCAACCCAGTGTGCAGCGGCATGCCGGCCTCTCGCAGCAACATGGCGGCCGGGTCCGACAACGGCGCCCCGTCCGGCAACGGCGCCTTCGGCACTCGCACCGCCCGCGGGCGCGGCAGGCCAGCACTGTGCTCGGCCACCCATCCGCCGACCGCCCTGCGGGCGTCCGCGTCGTCGAGCACCTCTCGCCCACCGGCCCCGTCCCGCACCAGCAACTCCCAGCGACCGTCGCCCAGCGGGACCAACAACAGCGCCTGCCCGACCTGCTCCCACACCGCGAGCACGTCGTCCGGGACCGCCCCCACCAGCGGTGCGGCCAACGACCACCACCCCCGCCCGAGCAGCGCCCCGGAGGAAGAGGCACCGGTGCTGTTCGCGGCCAAGTCCAACGCCCGCAGCAGGCGGACCGCATCCCGCGCCGAAGCCACCACCGCCCGCGCCAACGGCCCGCGCAGATTCCCGCCGGGCCGCCACCGCAGAGCTGCCGCCGCGGTCAAAGCCCCACCCCGAACGCCAGACGCATCCACCCATGCTGACCGTCGCCCCCCGTCGGAGCCGGCCAGCGCCCTTTCCTCACCCGGACGGCCCACCACCACAGCCACAAACCCGGAACGAGCCCGACAGCAAGCCAGCAGCAATACTTGAGCCGCCTCCGGACATGCCGCGGATCGCGTCTTAGCCTCGTCGGAGCGAAGTGCCCTGGTCCAGCGTTCGGCGGGGTGTGATCATCCGCCGTGCGCTCCTCGGATTGGGCTGGCTGGGTCTGCTCCCCGCCCTCGCCGTCGCGGCCATCCGCATCGCCGGGGTGAACGGCGGGCCCCGCACCGCACTCGCACTGGCACTGCTTCCGCTGGCGATGCTGCCGGCGTACCCCGTGCTCGTGCTCGCCGCTCTGACCAGACGCCGCGCCCTCGGGCTCGCCGCCGCCGTGAACGTCGCCGCGCACCTCCTGTGGCTCTGGCCAGCGCTTCCGCCCGCGGACCCGGTCCCCTCGGCCGCCCGCGCACATACGCTCACCCTGGTCTCACTGAACGTCGGCAGCAGCGGCCTCGACATCGTGGGCCTCGACCGGCTGCTCACGCGGGAGCAACCAGACGTCCTCGCCCTCCAAGAGGTCAAGCCCGCCTACCGGACCGCCCTCACCCAGGTCCTGCACGCCCATGGGCTCACCGCCGGACTGCTACGCACCGACCAGCGCCACCTCCAAGGAGGCGGTCTCTGGACCCGACTGCCCGTCCTATCCGCAGAGCTCGCGGACTACCCCGGCGCCCGCTGGCCCCGCCTCACCGTGGACGTCGCCGGCAGGCCCCTCACGGTCCAGGTCGTCCACACCTGGCCCCCGCACTCGGAGCTGCACCGCTACTGGTCCGCCGACCTTCTCGCCCTGGCCCGCGCCCAACGTGACGAGCCAGCGGTTCTGGTGGGCGACTTCAACGCGGGTCGTGACCACGCCCCGTTCCGCGAACTGCTTCGCTCCGGGCTACGCGACGCAATGGGCGCCCGCGGCCATGGACATGTTGGGACCTGGCCCGCCGATCGCCGGCTCATACCGCCCCTGCTCGAACTGGACCACGTCCTGCTTCCCAATGGGGTGCACGCGATCGACGCCTACACAGCCCCTGCCGTCGGCAGCGACCACCTGCCCCTGGTCGCTCGCCTCGGCCTCAACTGACTAGCCGCGCATCCGCACATGCCGCTGACGTCGCGCGCCCACTCGTGCCGCGGGTCGCGCGCCCCTCGTGCGGACGGCTGTGAGGCTTCCCTGCTCGCGTAGCTCAGCTGCGGACTCGTACGGCCTTCGAGGCCGCAGTCAGCGGGCTGTAGCCAGTGCGGCTGGCCGTAACCCGCACGCTGAGCGAGTGGCCGCGGTCCGCAGCGGTAGGCCGGTAGGACCCACGGGTGGCGCGCGCGATGGGCTTGCCGTCGCGCAGCCACACGAAGCGGTGGCCGGCGGCCACGGGCGCCCACCGTCCCGGCGTCGCCTTCAGCAGCGCACCCACCCGGGCGGCCCCGCTGATCGTCGGGCGCTGGGTGTTGCGTAGCGCCTGGCGGGCCACGAGCACCGCCGGGCTGTCGGCGGTGCCGCCGCCGTCCTTGTTGGACGCCGCGGCGCGGCAGGCGAGCCGATGGCCGGCGTCGGCCGCGGACACGCGGTAGGTGGCACCCGTTGCGACGGGCTGGCCGTTGCGCAGCCAGCTGTAGGCCACCGCCTCGGCGTACAGGGTGTCCGCGGAGCAGCCGAGGATGCGCCCGACCGTCGGCGTGCCGTTCACGAACACCGCCGACACCGACGCCGGGTAGGTCGGCAGCGGCGTCGGCTGCGGCGCCGGCACGGAAGGGCCGGTCGGCGCCGGCGTCCCCGGCCCCCAGACCACGCCACCGGGCGGCTCTGGGGTCGTGCAGGGCACCATGCTGTAGGAGCCGTCGGGCCAGGTGATGCGGCACTCCCCGCCGGCGGCCGGAGTCGGCGCGGGCGTACTCGGTGCCCCGACGACGCCGCCGGATGCAGGCGGCTCGGGGGTCGTGCAGGGCACCATGCTGTAGGAGCCGTCGGGCCAGGTGATGCGGCACTCCCCGCCCGCCGCCGGCCCGGCGGCCGCCGCCAGCCCCGTGCCGGTTAGCCCGGCGCCGGCCAGGCCTGCCACCAGGGCCAGCGCTCCGAGCGCCCCCGTCATCCGCACTGCTGCCACCTCTCCACGATCGGCGAGCACCGTACCCGTCTGACCGTTGCCAGTCGCCCCGTTCACCCTTTCGCGGTGACTACGCGCGCTGGCGCCTCTCCCGGCCCGGCTGGCGCCGCGGCGCGTGCACCGAGGCCCAGTGCGCGGTCTTGAGCTTGACCCAGTCTCGTGACCGGGCGCCCGGACGGTAGGTGCTGTCGCGGTGCTTGACCACGACGCCTTCCAGATCGCGCTCCTCGCACACGCTCAGCAGGTCCTCGGCCGGGCAGTCGAAGCTCGCCGACGTCTGCCAGCACGGCCCTTGAAACGCCAGCTCCTCGAGCTGGCGCCGCCGCTCGCCGTAGGGCTGGGCGCACAGGTCACGCCCGTCCAGCCAGAGCAGGTCGAAGGCCACGAACGTGACGCGGCAGCCGGTGGAGGGGGCGCGCCGCCGGGCCATCCGGGGGCCGAGCGCGTAGAAGTCGGCGGCCGTGCCCCGGCCGGCGACGAGCTCGCCGTCCAGCACCAGCGTCCGGCCGCCCAGCGCGGGCACCAGGCCCGCGAGCTCGGGCAGCGCCGCGGTCACTTCCCGGCCGGTCCTCGACCGCACCCGCAGGCCGCGGTCATCCACGGTGACCGTGGCGCGCCACCCGTCCAGCTTGACCTCAACAGCCCACCCCTCCCCCACAGCGTGCGCGGGCTGCCGCGTCGAGGACGCGAGCATCGGGCGCAGGACCGGGGCGGGCACGCCCTCCATCATGCGTCGGGGCTCACGGCCCCCGATTCCATCCGAATCGAAGGCAAGGAGAGCGGAAGGTCCCCACCCGTCGGGTGAGGACCTTCCGTTGCTGCCTGGCTCCGCTCCCGCTCCAGTCCGACGAGGCGGGAGCGGCGTCGCTGCGCGCGAGGGCTATCGCGTGACCGTCACGAGGAAGGCCGAGGAGCTGGAACGGGCCAGGGTGTCACTGCCCTCGTAGACGGCCTTGAAGGCCGCGAGCTTCCCGACCTTGGCCTTGATCGTGAACGAGCCGGTGCGGGTGGTGATGGCCTGCCCGACCGGCTTCCACTGCTTACTGCTCTTGCTCGCAGCGGTGTAGATGCTGACCGCCTCCCCAGCCGCCGGCAGCACCGTCGGGTCGACGTCGTCGGGGTCGTGCGCGGTACGGCTCAGGGTCCCGGTGAGGGTCACCGCGGTGTTGCGCTTCACCGCGTAGCTCTTGGCCCGCAGGGCCACCGAGGTGGAGCGCACGACCGTGTAGCTCGCAGCGTTGAACGCAGTCGTCCGCTTGTCGTAGAAGTCCCTGGCCGAGACGCTGACGTTGTAGAGGCCGGCCGACGTGTTGTTGTCCACTCGCAGCGCTGCGCGATACACGCCGTTGTGGTCGTCGCCGCTCACAAGGTCTGCAGTCGTGTTGGCTGTGCCCGTGCCATTGTCGGCGTCCGGCGATGCGGCGCTAATCAACACCTGGGTGACCTCCCGGCACTCGGCCGGCGTGGAGACGGTCGTTTCTACTACGACGCCGCTGTCCACCTTGCCGGCGATGATCGGTGAGGTGGCCAGCACGCGAGTGTTGGCGATGGCCGGGCCGATGTCGCAGGCAGAGGTGGCCGCCGAGGCGGTCGGGGCGACGGCTACCGTCGCGAGGAGAGCCGTCCCCGAAAGGGTGACGAGAAGTGTGCGACCCATGATCTTCCTTCTGTGATGCGGGAAGCGAGGTTGTGCAGGAACGCTCCCGTGGACCCCCGTCGAGTCCGCGCGGACATGGTGCCTGGCGGTCGCTGGTAGTGCCGCGAGCCCGCGGAAAGATGGGGCCGAAGGCCTAGCTCGGTCGGGTCAAGGGATGAAGCTGGCCGGGTCAGGCGACGTCGCCGGCGTGCTCGGGCGGCTCCCTGAACCAGCCGCGGGGCGGGGGCTTCACTGGCAGTGGCTTGTAGGCGAGGTGGCGGTCGGGAGTGCACTGCCCGAACGGCCCGTCCGGGGAGAGGAGGATCGGCAGGTGATGGTCGAGCTGCTGGGCCATCCAGGCCGCCATGCCGTTGACCGGGTCGAGCCGGGCGCCTTCCCAGCTACGCCACAGGACCTCCAGGCGCATGATCGCCTCGGCGTGGTCCCACCACTGCGGGCACCACTTGTTCTGCTGGCCCACGTTGCGCGGGAACGCGACGATGAACAGGTCCGTGACCCACTCCTCCAAGGACCCGTAGTAGGGCTCCCACTCCTCGTCGTCAACGGGACCGCCCGCGCCGGCGGCTGCGGGGACCGCTCCCTCGGCGCTCGCGGCCAGCAGCTCGGTCACGTACTCCAGCGCCGCCTCGAGCGCGACGATGCGGCGCCCGGCCTCGGTCAGATCGGCCGGGGGCGGAGGGCCGAAGTCAGCGCCGGGGTCGTAGCCCTGCTCCTCGCTCATGGCCGCACCACGTCGTCGAGGACGACCGTGTCGTCCAGTCGAGGCTGGGCCGGAACGGCGTCGCGGCGGGCCGCGCCGACCAGCTCGGCCTCGGCCGCCTTCGCGGCGGCGCCGATCTGCTCGGCGCGCGGCCCCTCGTACCAGGGCAGCGCGCAGCATCGCCGGCTTGGCGCCGGTCGTCATCACCAGGACGCGGCCCTTGGGCAGGGCGCGGATCTCCGAGGCGGGCAGGACGCGCCGCTGCTGCGGGGACCGGGACCGCGTGCGGCGACCGTCGGAGTAGGACACCGACGCCACGGTCACGTCGTGGTCGCCGATCAACCGGGACAGGTCCTCCGCGAACGAGGCGTCGTCGATGCCGGAGCCGATGACCTTGACCGTCGCCGCGCCCCAGAGCGCCTTCATGCCGGTGTCGCCCCAGACCCCAACGCCCTGGGCGTACGACTGCAGGATCGTCAGCGGGATCACGCCGCGGCTGCCCAGGTGCGAGTAGAGCGAGGGCAGGTCGCCGATACGGCAGATGTTCGCGGCCTCGTCGAGCAGCACCATCATCGGCGGGTCGAGCCGACCGCCGCGCAGCTCGGCGGCGTGCACGCCCTCACGCATCATCCGGTCTGTCAGAGCGGCCACAAGAGGGGCGGCCGAGCCGCCGCCGTCCTTGGACAGTAGGTAGAGCGTCTGCCGAGACAGCGGGAACGCGGCGGTGTCGATCTCCTCGACGTCCTCGCCGGGCAGCGGAGGCGTCACCCAGGACGTGATCTGCGGGTTGCGCAGGCACTTGGTCGCCGTGCGGGCGGTGAAGTAGACCGAGGCGCGCGTCTCGTGCGCCATCGTTCGGGTGCCCTCGAACTCCTTGGCCAACAGCGGGTGCCCGTGCTGCTTGAGCAGCGTGCCCGGCGTCGGGTCGGAGTCGTCGTTGAGCCAGGTGTAGACGTCGAGCAGCGTCCCGCCGGACACCTTCGCTGCCATGATCAGCGTCGACAGCAGAGAGGCGCCGGCCGGACCCCAGATATCGCCGTCCTTGCCCTCGACGGTCAGCACGAAGTGCGAGGCCAATCGCTCGGCCTCCTCGACGCTGTTGACGGCGGCGAGCGGGTTCCACCACCAGGTCCGCGGGGCGTGCGCGATGCCCTGGGGGTCGAACACCCAGACCCGCTCCCCCGTGTCCTGCGCGCGCAGTGCTGCCTTCCCGGCCACAGGTCGGCCTTGTTCGACGTGGCGATGACAGCCCCGGGCGCGTCCAGCACCAGCGGCACACCATAGGCCGTCGTCTTGCCGCTGCGCGGCGCCATGATGGCCACGCCCACGTCCTCGAAGCCGGCTAGCAGCGGCATGGCGCCCTTGCGCAGAGCGCCGAGGACCCAGCCAATGTCGGCCGGGCGCAGGTTCCTCGGCTCGGTCCCAGCCAGGGAGGGGCGGAGCCGTACCGCCTGCTGGCGGCGGGTCCGCACCAAGAGCGCCTGCAGGTCCTTGGGCTTGGCCAGCGAGGCCGCGACGTCGGTCGGCCCCCCCAACGCATGGGCCACCTTGACACCGAGCCACACCAGCGGGACCGCGACGACCAGCAGGACGGCGATCGTCGCCGCGTACAGCACCCGCGGGTCGACTCCCGGCCAGAAGGCGTCCGGCCCCTGCTTGACCACGCTCAGTACGAAGCCGGGGGACCACGGGGCCGACCTCCATCCGTGTCCGCCGAGCATCGACGCAAGGCCGCCGCCCACCCACACAGCGGCGCTCGCTCCGAGCAGGGCAACCGCAGCGCCAGGGATCAAACAGGCCGACCCCCCACCGCCGGACCCCTTCGGCGCGACCGTGGCCATCAGCCGACCATCCCGGGAGCGGTGGTCTTGTCCAGGTTCCAGCGGCGGTTGGTGTTGAGGCCGCCGGCGTTTCGCTCGGCGTTCGTCAGCTGCAGCTGGACGGGGATGCCGGCGCGCTGCCCGGACTTGATCAGGAAGCGGCCCTGGCCCGGGTGGGCCTCGCCGGCCTTCCAGCCCGGCGGCGTCGACCAGCTCGTGATCGTGTCGACCTCGGCGCGGGACAGGTCGACGACCTCGCGTACCTCGTCGAGCTCCTGGCGGGGAAGCCCGCCGAGCACGACGAGCCCGGCGCGCTCCACGAACCCCTTGGCCTTGGCCACGTCGGCGTCGTTGTCCATTGAGCGCAGATCGGCCAGTGAGTGCGAGATCATCGCCTGCCCGACGCCCTGGTTGTGGTTGAGGCGGGTGAGCGCGTCGACGCGGTCGACCATGCCGTGGCCGGCGCGGATGACGCGCCACAGCTCGTCCATGACGACGAAGAACCGGCGCTGGGGCTCGAGCCCGGCGTCGGCCAGAGCGTTCGCCGCCTCGACCTGGCCAAAGCCCTTGAACCAACACGCTAAGCCGCTCCCACCCACCGTGTCCATGGCAGTTGACAGCGTCGAGAACTGGAGCCATGCTTCGTCAACTTGTATGGACAGGGAGACCTGTAGAGCTCTCCCGCGAATCGGAAGGGGCCGCTCGCATGGAAGTACAAAGCTTCGGTCGCACACGAACGACGAGGCGCCGCGCCCAGTTGAGGTGGTGCGCTCCCCGACGCCCGTGGAGAGCCCCTGTGCTGGGCAGCACGGGCGCCACGCTCGTCTTCGCCCTTGCCACTCTGGTGCTCGCTCGACCGGCTTCAGCGATCTCCGTCAACAACACCCGGCCGCCAGGGACGGACAACTTCCAGACGATTCTGAACTGGGCGGGGTGGGGCGGAACCGTCGCGGGGGTCGTCGGGCTCATCGTCGTCGGGATCAAGTTCATGCTCGCGCACAAGCGCGGCGACGACGGGGGCGAGCAGATGGCCGCGTTCGGCAAGGTCTGCGCCGGGCTGGTTGTGTTGGCCGCCGCGGGCCCGATCGTGACGTCTTTGTCCTAGCAGACCCGGATGGGAAGTCAGGGGATGCTGGACCTTCAAGTGCCCGAAGTGGACTCGGAGGCTGGAGTGAACACGAGGCGGACGCGGGCGGGGCTTGCTGTCGCAACGCTGGCCACGCTGCTGGTCCTTGCTGTCGGGACATTCGCCGCAGTGCGCGACGACGACAAGGAGAGGGCGACGTTGCCCGCCGCTCCTTCCGTTGTGGCCTCGGCGGCTCCCTCCTCCTCGATCACGCCCGTCCCGCGTCCGTCCGCCGTGCCCAGCACAGCGCCGAAGGGGGTGCGGTGGGAGCTGTTCCAGGGCGTGGCCTTGCCAGTCAGCGACGCTGATGGCCCGACCCGGATCGACGGCCCGGTCTACGCCGGCTACAGCCATACCCCCACGGGCGCCCTCCTGGCCGCCGCTCACCTCGGCTTCCGCTACCTCATCACGCCGGGCGACGGCTGGCGCGACGTTGTCGAGCAGCAGGTCCTGCCCGGAGAAGGAAAGGACGCCTACATCCCGCTACGCGAGAAGGTCACCGACGACTCCCCGCAGCCTGGTCAGTACGGACAGGTCGCGGGCTTCAAGTTCGTCACCTACACCGAGGATGTCGCCGTCATCGGCATGGTCTACCGCTACGCCAGCGGCAACATGGCGGCGGTCACGACCACCGTGCGGTGGTCGAACGGGGACTGGCGGCTCGAGCTGCAGCCCGACGGCGGCACCAGCCCTACCCGACAGGGCGTGTCGAGCACCGCGGGCTACATCCCGTGGGGAGGCGTCTAGTGCCGGACATCTGTGACCTGCCCGTCATCGGCGGCGGCTGCGATGCGGCGACCAACGCGGTCGCGAAGACGGCCGGCTCCGCGTTCGACGCGGCGGCGAGCAAGGTGGGTGAGGGGTTTGCGAAGGCTCTGGAGTTCTCGCTGACGTTCTGGACCGAGATCGACGCCCCGCAGCTGAGCACGACGTCGGGCCCGGTCTTCGAGCTGATGCGGTCGACGCACTGGTACACGCTCGCGATCGCGGTGCTGGCCATCACAGTGCAGGCCACGCGGATCGCGTTCACCCAGGACCTGCGGCACGGGACCGAGGCGGTGAAGGGCCTGTTCCGGTGGCTGTTCGTGGTGGGCGCGGGCGTGTTCACGATCAACGCGCTGGGCCGGGCCTCCGACGCCTTCTCGGTCTGGATCATCGACCAGGGCGCCGACGGGGACCTGGCCGACCGGCTCGGGATGATCACGACGGGCCTGAACGCGAGCGGCTCCGGGCTCGGCTCGGGCCTGATCCTCGTGCTCGGGCTGTTCGGAATCGTCTCCTCGTTCGGGCAGATGTTCCTGATGATGGCCCGGTTCGCCGTGCTCACCATCCTGGGCGGGCTGCTGCCGCTGCTGGCGGCCTCCTCGATCACCGAGCGGGGCAAGGCCTCGTTCGACAGGGCCGTCGCCTGGATCGTCGCGTTCCTGCTCTACAAGCCGGCCGCCGCGATCGTCTACGCCGCCGCGTTCTTCTTGGTCGGTGACGGCGGTTCCGCGATCCAGGTGTTCGTGGGCCTGTTCCTCATGGTCCTGTCGGTCTTGGCCATCGTGCCGCTGATGAAGCTCGCCGTCCCCGCAGTGACCGCGGCGACCTCGAGCGGCGGTGGGGGCGGCGCCATGACCGCGGTCGGGATGTCGGTGGCGACCGGCGCGAGGATGGCGAGCGGCCCCGGCGGGGGCGGCGGGCGCCTGTCGGCCTCGGGTGGTGGTGGCACGCACAGGCCCGGCCCGGTCACGGGTCCGACCGGTTCCAAGGCCGCCGGAGCCGGTGGCTTCGGCAAGGCCGCTGGCGCGGCTGCCCCGTGGGTGGTTGTCGCGCAGGGCGCGACCCAGGCCGCGGGCGCCGCGAGGCGCGCCGCTGGAAGCGCCGCTGGCTCTGCCTCGTAGCTCCCACCTCAGCTCACGCCCGGCCCCGCGCCGCCCGGCCTTCTGGCCGGGCGGCCGACGGGCCCTGCCGTCGTGCCTGCTTCCGCCTCGGCCCCGCTCGAATGTCTGCACTCCGTCACGCGAAAGAGGGTTCACCCATGTCTGCTTCCACCGTCAACGGGAACGAGGGGCCGCGCACCTACGGCAACTTCGTCGTCCCGCGCTCGCCCGGCGTGTTCGGGCTGGGGACGCTGGGCAGTGGCCTGCTCCTCGTCGGCCTGGTGATGACCGTCCTCGTCCAGCTCGGCCGCGGGTTCATTGCCGCAGGCGCCACGCTGCTGTTGTTCATCGCGCTGCTGGCGCCGATCAAGTACCGAAACCGCGCTGGGCGCAACGGCTGGCAGACGCTCACGACACGGGTCGCGTGGGCACAAGGTAAGCGCAAGGGCCAGAACAGGTACCTGTCCGCGCTGGTCTCGCCGATCGCGTTCGGCTCGGCCCGGCTGCCGGGCCTGCTCGCGCGCAGCGAAGTGTTCGAGGCGCAGACCGCGTACGGCGAGCGGTTCGCGATGGTGTCCATCCCGGCGGCGCGTCACTACGCGGTCGTGCTCTCCGTCGCGCCCGAGGGCGGGCAGCTCGTCGACACCGACACGGTCGACTCCTGGGTCGCGGAGTACGGGCGCTTCCTGTCCGACCTCGCGCACGAGCCGGGCCTGGAGGCCGTGACCACGACGATCGAGACGGCCCCGGACCCGGGCACCCGGCTCGCCTCCGAGGTCCGCCGCACGGTCCGCACCGGAGCGCCCGGCCTCGCGCGGGAGATGATGGAGGAGGCAGCCTCTACGTTCCCGGCCGGCGCCGCCACCGTCCGCGGCTGGGTGACCCTCACCTTCAGCGCGCGCAAGCCCGCGACGGTCGAGGAAGAGGGCCTGACCGGGCGCGGCAAGAAGGCCAAGTCCAGGAAGCCGCGCGAGTCCACGAAGGCTCTGGCCGCCCGCGAGCTCGCGGCCTACGAGCGCGGCGAGGACCCCACGGACGCGGGTCTCGACGAGGACCTGATGCCGTCCTCGCTGCCCAGGCCGGCCAACCCGCCGCAGAACGTCCGCTCCACTGTTGAGATGGCCGTCCAGATCGGCCAGCGCCTTCCCGGCCTCATGGAGCACCTGGCCGCCACCGGCGCCGGGACGGTGCGGGCCATGCGCCCGCAGGAGCTGGCGGAGATGGTCCGGGTCGCCTACGACCCGACGGCGGCCATCGCCGTCGAGGAGGCGCGCGCGGCCGGCGAGGACACCGGCATCACCTGGGACAGCGCCGGCCCGGTGGCCGCCGTCGCCTCGTGGGGCGCGTACCGGCACGACAGCGGCACCTCGGTCACCTACGCCACGACCAGGCCGCCGATCGGCGCCGTGCAGTCCTCCGTCCTCGAGCGGCTGCTCGCCCCGCACCCCGGCGTGGACCGCAAGCGCGTCACGGTGGTCTACCGCCCCTACGCCGCCTATGAGGCGGCCGCCATCGCCGACGCCGACGTCCGCACGGCGAACACCCTCGCCACGGCCCGCCGCGGGCAGGCCGCCGCCGGCGAGACGGCGGCGATCCGCGCCACCCGGCAGACCGCCGAGGAGCAGGCCGCAGGCGCCGGGCTCGTACGCCAGTCCGTGATGGTCACCGTCACGGTGTCCGACCCCAAGCGGCTCGGCCAGGCCGCGGAGATCGTCGACCAGCTCGGCGCCTCCTCCCGGCTGCAACTGCGCCGCTGCTTCGGCTCCCAGGACAGCGCGTTCGCCGCTGCCCTCGGCGTGGGCGTCGTGCTGGCCAAGCACGTCGCGATGCCCGACGTCTTCCGCAACGGCCTCTAAGCCCTTCCATGAACAGGGGAACGCCATGTCGAAGAAGCTCACATCGCTGGAAGAGGCCGGCGCTGTGGTGTCGTCCCGCATCAGCGGCGCGCGCCGCCACCGGCGGGCCTCCCGTCGCGATTCGACCTGCATCACCGCCACTGCAAAGGCGACGAGCAAGCGCCAGCTGCGCAACGCCACCAAGCAGGTGAACAAGACCCCGAAGGCCGCCCCGGCCAGCCTGGCCAAGCCTGCGCGGCTGACCGCGCGCGGGTTCGCCGGTCGCGGGCTGGGCCGCGCGTCCTACGTGGAAGCTCCCCCCGAGTGGCGCGGCACGACCGTGCAGGCGTGCGGGCTCTACCCGTTCGTCGTCGGCGCGTCCACGCCGATGGTCGGAGTCCCGATCGGGCCGTCGCTCTCGACCGGGGCGACGGTGTGCTGCGACCCGATCAACTGGTTCCAGCGCGCCAAGCTCATCTCCAACCCCTCCATGTTCGTGCTCGGCCTGCCCGGCCTCGGCAAGTCCACGCTCATCCGCCGCCAGGTCCTCGGCCTCGCGGCGCAGGGCGTCACACCGCTCGTGCTGGGCGACCTCAAGCCCGACTACGCCGACCTCGTGCGCGAGCTCGGCGGGCAGGTCGTCCGGCTCGGCCGCGGCCTCGGCTCGCTCAACGTCCTCGACGCCGGCGCGCTCGACGAGGCGGCCGACCTGCTCCAGGCGGCCGGGATGCACCGGCGCGCCGACCGCTTGCGCGAGGAGGCCCACGGCCGCCGGCTCAACATGGTCGACGCGCTGATCCTGCTCGCCCGCCAGTCCTCCACCACCGACACCGAGCGGACCGTCCTATCGGCCGCGCTGCGGCTGCTGGCCGAGCGCCGCGCCGACGCCGCCGCCTACGAGGGCACGTCCGAGGCGCCGCTGCTCTCGGACCTCGTCGCCGTCCTCGAGGAGGGGCCGCCGGTCGTGCGGCTCCCCACACTGGACCGCGGCGACGTCGAGCGCTACCGGGTCGCGGTCGAGCCGCTGCAGAGGTCGCTGCTGGCGCTCATCGAGGGGCCGCTGGGCTCGGTGTTCGCCCGCCCCACCACCGAGCGCATCCGCCTGGACTCCACCGCCGTATGCGTCGACGTGTCCGGCATCTCCGCGAACGACACCGCGCTGCAGGCCGCGGTGCTGCTGGCGTGCTGGAACGAGGGGTTCGGTGCCGTCGAGGCGGCCAACGAGCTCGCCGACGCCGGTCTCGCCCCGCAGCGGCGCTACTTCGTCGTCCTGGACGAACTGTGGCGGGTGCTGCGCTCGGGCGCCGGGATGGTCGACCGGGTCGACTCGGTCTCACGGCTCAACCGCCAGGAGGGAGTGGGGCAGGCGTACTGCTCGCACTCGATGGCGGACCTGAAGTCCATGCAGGACCCGGCCGACATCGCCAAGGCCAAGGGCCTGGTCGAGCGCGCCGGGATCGTCGTCGTGGCCGGGCTGCCCCCCGCCG
This sequence comes from Motilibacter aurantiacus, assembly GCF_011250645.1. Classification (NCBI taxonomy): domain Bacteria; kingdom Bacillati; phylum Actinomycetota; class Actinomycetes; order Motilibacterales; family Motilibacteraceae; genus Motilibacter; species Motilibacter aurantiacus. Next base: position 76,216 of record NZ_JAANNO010000013.1, on the reverse strand, counting down.
AGCTCAAGGAGCTTGCGGAGGTCGTCGGCTTCACCGACGCAGAGGTCGACACCGTCACCTCCTGGTCCACGCCGCGCGGCTGGGACGAGGGCGAGGGCCCTGCTCAGGACGCCGAGGAGGGGGACAGGGACGCCAGGCCGGGCAGCGAGCCGCCCGGTCGCGGCAAGCTGCTCATCAAGGTCGGGCAGCGGCCGGGCATCCCCGTCCAGCTGCAGCTGACCCGAGCCGAGCGGCGCAGCGCGGTCCACAACACCAACAAGCGCTGGGTGACCGACCTGACCAAGGCCGCCGGCAGCGGGCTCGCTCCCACGCTCGACCTGACCAATGCCGGCGCCGAGCGCGCTGGGGCGGTGGCCTGATGGGGACCGCTCGGCCCACCCCGACCATCTCCCCGCGCGGCGCCGGGGGCGGCGAGGGCGGCATCGTCCTGCTGCTCGGCGCCTTCGCCCTCGTCGTCGGCGCTTCCGCGTCCCTGTGGGTCGCTGGCGGCCTCACCGGCGCCTGGGGCTCGCACTCCGACGGGCACGGCTGGGCCTGGCGGCCCGGCCCGTTCTCGCCGCTGCTCGTGGTCGACTTCGCACGCCACCCCGACACCTACGTGACGGGCCAGGGCGTGTGGGCCGGCACCGACCCGCGCACGCTCGTCGGTGTCGCCGTCGTCGTCCTGCTCGCCGCCGCCGTACCGGCGTACGTGATTCTCCGCTCGTTCACCAGAGCCTCGCGCCGCGCACCGGACCCGGGCCGGCTCATGGCCACCGTCGAGGACGTCAAGCACCTCACCCAGCCCGAGCTGGCCAAGCGCGCCAGCAAGCTGCGCCCCTCGCTGTCCGGGATCAAGCCCAAGGACCTCCAGGGCGCGCAGGTCGGCTTCACCATCGGCCGGCTGTCCCCGGCCGGGCGCCTGATCCGCGGGTCCTGGGAGGACGTCGTCCTCATGTTCATGGCCCCCCGCTCCGGCAAGACCTCCTCCTACGCGATCCCGCTCACGCTCGAGGCGCCCGGCGCCGTCGTACAGACCTCGAACAAGCCCGACGGGTACACGGCGACGGCCGCGCTGCGCGCGAGCGACACCAGCGAGCGGGTGTGGGCCTTCGACCCGCAGCAGATCGTGCGCGCCCCGCAGACCTGGTGGTGGGACCCGCTGCGCGCCATCACCACCGTCGAAGAGGCCGAGCGGCTCGCCGCACACTTCATCAACGCCACCGGCACCGACAACAAGGACGACATCTGGAAGCAGTCCGGCGCCGAGCTCGTCGCCTCGCTGCTGCTGGCCGCCGCCGTCTCCGGCGGCACCCTGGCCGACGTCTACACGTGGGTCACGCAGGAGAACAGCCCCCTCCCCGCGCAGCTGCTGCGTCAGGCCGGCTGGGACGCCATCGCCTCCTCGCTGGACGGCACGCGAACGATGGCCGAGGAGACGCGGTCCGGCGTCTTCTTCAACGCCCGCTCCGCGCTGGCCTGCCTGCGCAACCCGGAGATCACGGCGTGGGTCACCCCGCCGACCGGGCAGGACGCCGCCTCCATCGAGGAGTTCGACGCCAAAGCGTTCCCGGCGTCGCGTCAGACGCTCTACCTGCTGAGCAAGGACGGCGGCGGCTCCGCCGCCCCTCTCGTGGCCGCTCTGACCGACCGTGTGCTGCGCGAGGCCGTCGCGGCGGCCGAGCGCCGCCCCGGCGGGCGACTCGACGCCCCCATGCTGGTCGTGCTCGACGAGGCCGCGAACATCTGCCGCATCGGGGACCTGCCGCAGCTCTACTCCCACCTAGGCAGCCGCGGGATCATCCCGGTGACGGTGCTCCAGTCCTACGCCCAAGGCGTCGGAGTCTGGGGCGAGACAGGCATGAAGGCGCTCTGGGGCGCAGCCACGCTCAAGATCGTGGGGTCCGGCATCGACGACCCCAACTTCGCCGATGACCTGTCCAAGCTCGTCGGCGACTACGACTACACCTCGGTCTCGGTGAGCCGTGGCGACGGCAAGTCCAACCGCTCGCGGTCGGTGCAGACGCGCCGCATCCTCACCGCCGCCGACGTCCGGGCGCTGCCCAAGTTCCGCACCTTGGTGTTCTCGACCGGAGCCCGGCCCGCGTTGGTGCGGTCGATCCCCTTCTTCGAAGGCCCGCGCGCCGAGGAGATCGGAACGGCCACCGCGACCGCGGACGCACGCATCGAGGCCGCAGCCGAAGGGGCGGCGGCATGACCGCCGGGCCGACGGCCGACGCCGAGCCGCCGGACGAGGGCGCCGCACGCGACGAGCCCGGCACGTCGTTGAGCGAGGCCTTCGACAGGGTGCCGGAGCTGGCGGACCTGCGGGAGGCCGCTGCCTGGCTGTTCCACATCCAGAACCAGGTCGACGACCTCGACGGGCTAGTCAACAAGGCGCTTCATGGGCCCGGCGCCGCTCCGATGGAGCGGCCGGCACTGCCCGCGCAGCCGCCGGTCGAGGCCGGCGACGAGTGGGAGACCTACTACCGCGACGTCGAGGACTTCGTGAACGAGTTCTTCGTCATCGCCTTCGCCCGCACCCTCGGCGGCAACGCGCTGTGGTGCGACCGATGGTGGGACCACCCCGAGGCCGTGCTGCGGCTCGAGGGGCTGTGGCGGACGTTCGAGACCTCGCGGCGCCAGCCCGAGAACGGCGGCCCGATCTTTCTCGGGCAGGTCGACCATCACCTGCCGGTCCTGCTCAGCGCGTCGGGGCCGTTCGCGGCGTGCGGCGCCTCCGGCCACAACCCACCCCCGCCGCTGCCCTCGCGTCCGGCCCCGCCCGGGCACTGGGCGCCGATGGCCACCGGGCCCGCGTCGTGATGGCCGACCCCGTGACGGCCGACCTCGTGTCGCCGGCGGTCGCGCCTGGCGACGGCTACGCCTTCGTGACGCTCTCCCCGGCGGTACCGCTGACGACCGGCCCGACCCCTGAGACAAGCGCGGACGTGCTGCTCGTCCTCTGCCTCGTCGTCCTGGCGGTCTGCGCCCTGCTGTCCGGGTGCTGGCTGGTCTTCGCCCGCCGCAACCGCTGCGGCTTCTGACCGGCGCCCTGCCTTCCGCGGGCGCCCCTGCTCCGCGCTCATGCCGATCGTCCTTCGCTCGTTGGGAGAACCCCGTGTCTGATGGTCACTTGGAGATGCAGCCGCCGACGGAGGAGCCGCTCGCGGCCACCGGCACCAAGATCGTGCAGTTCGTCAGCATCGCCACGATGGCGTCCGAAGCCGCCGCGCAGATCGCCGCCACCCGGGCCGCGGCCAGGGCTGAGCGCGACCAGGCCGAGGCCAACGCGGCCCGCGCCGAGCTCGAGGCGCGGCGCGGCGCGGCTCAGGCCGAGTGGGCGCCGCTGCTGGACCCCCAGGCGTACGGCGAGACGACCGTGCTCGACGCAGGCCGGGCCTGGGCCGCCGCGCAGGGGTGGCGGCCGGACCCCGAGGCCGAGCGCGCGGCCAGCGCGGCGGAGAACCGTCTGCGCGAGCTGCGCCCCGACGTCATGGAGCGCTACGACCGGCTGCGCGCCCAGGGCGCGGAACCGATCGAGGCGATGATGCGCGTGGCGCCCTACTTCGACGCCCCGCCCGCTCGCGTCGGTGACCCGGCCCCGACCCGGGCCGGGCTCGCGCCGGACGAGACCACCGGGGACGTCGTGCTGCTGTCCGACGCCGACCGGCAGACGGCACGCTTCCCGCACCTCGTGGACCAGGCCGCTACGAAGGTCATGCCCGATCAGGCCGAGGCCACCGTCACCGGCCCGACGGCCGGCGCTGCAGACGAGGCGGTGCCCGCGCCGCGTCCGGTCGACCCGCAAGTGCTGCAGGCCCTACGGAGCCGTTCCGCGGGCCTGCCCGACGCGACCATCGCCACCGCGCTCAGCGTGTGGGACCACGCTCGGACCACGCTGCCGGAAGCGGTGGCCCGCCCCTACCTGCAGCGGGCCGAGCAGCGCTTGACCGAGCTCAACCCGCACGTCATGGGCCTCTACCGGAAGGCGCTCGCCGAGAGCGGCGACCCCGGCCAGGCCATGGACCGCTGGCGCCGCTCGATGGTGGCCAGCAAGGACAGCGACCCGATCGGCTACGCCATCGCCCGCATCGGGTTCGCCGCCGGGCTCGTCGACGACGACGGCACGCACCAGACCGTCCACACCCAGCAGGCACGAGCCGTCCTCGCCACGCCGAGCCCGCTCGCCGCGTTGGAAGACCGGCTCGCCGTGCTCCACACCGCCACCGCCGGCGAGGCCATCGGCATGTGGCGTGAGGCCCACGCAACGCTGCCCGCAGACCAGCGCGCCCCCTACCTGGCGGCCGCCGAGGCCCGGCTGCGCGAGATCACCCCGGACAACATGGCCATGTACGACGTCCTGCGCGCCCAAGGCACCCACTCACCGGCCCGGGCCATGCACGAGGTTCTGGGCAACCTCATCGACACCCGGCGCATCCACGACCGCGCCGACACCCGCCCCACCACGCCACCCGCAACCGACAGGAGCGCCGATGCGGGCCCGGGCGTTCCGGGGGCCGCCGGAGGGGACGGCGCCTCGGCCGGGGGCGAGACGGGCCCCAACGTGCTGGAGGGCCTTCGCCGAGTCGCCGAGGCCGCGCAGGAACGCGATGCCGCATGGGCCCATGCGAACGGCGTGCTGGGTGAGATCGGCGGGCTCGCGGATCGGCTGCCGGGCTCGACGCTCGAGCAGGCGGCGAACGTGTGGGCCAAGGTGCACACCGAGACCGACCTGCCGGCCCCGATCGCCAACGCGCTCTCTGGCGTCGCTGAGGCGGCCGAGCAGCGGATGCGCGACCTCGCCCCCGAGGCGATGGCCCGCTACGACGCCGCGAACGCCGACGGGCAGAGCAAGGCCGACGCGATGCGCCGGGCCGTCCCGTACTTCCCCTCCCAGGCCGGTGCCGCCGGCAGCCCGAACGGGGTGACGATCCCCGGGCAGGTCGTCCGCGGCCCGCACACTGGTCAGCCCTCCGCGGTGACGGCCGGCGCCGCCTCCGCCCTGCCTGCCGGGCAAGCGGCCCAGGCCGGGCCGGGCCCGGTGGCTGATGCCGTGGACCGGATGCGGAGCGACCGACCCGACGTCGCCGAGCGCTACGACCGGCTCGTGGAGCGCGGCACCTCCCCGCAGGACGCTCTCGCCACCGTCGGCCCCTACCTCGAGCACACCGCCTCCGGCGCGCCGCTCGACAGCGCCTCGGCCCCCGAGCCGCCTGTCTTCCCCTCGCCCGTCCCGGGCAGCGCCGTGGACACGTCCGCCCTGGCGGCGGCCGACGCCGCCGGTGACACCGCGGCGGCGCTGCAGCACAACGGCGAGGCCCGCGACGCGACCTCCCGGGCGCTCGCCGCCATCCCGGACAACCCGACGACCGCCCGCGTCGACGAGCACGCCGAGGGCGTCCAGGCGGCGCGCCCTCCGGCGGCGGCCGCCGACCTCGACCTGACGGGCGCCCGCGACCGCCAGGCCACCGCGGCCGAGATCGCGGCTGCGGCGTACCCGCAGCCGGTCAACTCCACCGGGGCGCAGGCAGCCCGCGCCAGTCTCGGGACGACCGCTGCCATTGCCGGGCAGGCGCCTCCGGCCGACGCCGCCGGCGCTGCCGTGACAGCCGCTCCTGGGGCGCACACCCCGGCCGCGCCGGCTCCTGCAGCGCCTCGCCGGCGAGCCGCCCGCCCGTGACCGACCCGCACGACGACGACCCGCACTGCGACGACCCAGGGGCCGCCGACATGGCGGCCCCTGGCCGTCTCGGCGCCGACGCCGACACGGCCCCGCTGCCCATCCTCGAGCCGGTGCAGGCCGCGCTCCGCGAGGCACAGGCCGACCCCTCGCCGGCCCCGCGTCTGGCTGCCGCCGCCTACCCGCTGCCCCTGGGCAGCGCGGCCCCAGCGGCCGCACCCGCCGACGGCGCTGGCCCGCTCAGCGCGGGCGGCAGCCCTCCCCCACCCCGTTCGCCCCGCCCGTAGAAGCACCCCCGACTCAGGAAGTAGGTCCCGGTTCATGAGCCCCACCGACCACGCTCAGCTCTACGCCATGCACGACCAGGCCCGACGCTTCTACACCCGCGGATGGGGCGGCGCTAAGGACCGCGACGTCGCTCGGTTCTTCGCCGAGGTGGAGCGCCGCGGTGTCACGACCGAGACCTTCAGCAAGTACCAGGTCGGCTACGCGGCCCCGTCCTGGACGGCGCTGACCAACCACCTGCGCGGCCTCGGCTACACCAACGAGCAGCTCCTGGAGTCCGGGCTCGGCATGAAGACCTCGCGCAACACGGTCGTCGACCGCTTCCGCGACCGGGTCATGTTCCCCATCACCAGCGCCGCCCCTGCCGGCGAGCTCGGGCGCGTCGTCGGCTTCAGCGGGCAGTCCCTGGACCCCCGGGCTGGCGCCGAGGGCGCGCCGCCGCGCTACCTCGACTCCCCGGTCACCCCGATCTACCGCAAGGGCGAGCACACGTTCGGGCTCGGCTCGATGCCCGAGCTCGACGGCCGCGCAGCAGGGGCCACCCCGGTCCTCGTCGAGGGCCGGTGGGACGTCCTCGCCGTCACCTCGACCGACCCCGGCAGCTTCTACGGGGTGGCCCCCGGCGGCACCGCACTGACCCAGCACCAGGCCAACCTGCTCGCGGCCTCGGCCACCGGCCGGGGCCTGATCGTCGCTCCCGACGAGGACGAGCCCGGCCGCGCGGCCGCCATCGCGGCGTACCCCCTGCTGCGCGCAGCGGGCCTGCACCCCGACCGGGCGCCCGGCGTCCCGGGCCACGACCCGTCCGACCTGCTGGGTCAATACGGCCCCTCGACGCTCGCGGCATCGCTGCGCGCGGCCGCGACCCGGCCCCTCGTCGCGGCCGTCCTCGAGGACACGATGAGCCGCTACCGGGACCGGCTTCAGTGGCCCGAGGGGCGCGTGGCGGCCGCTCGCGCCGTCGCCCCAATCCTCGCTGACCTTCCCCCGGGGGTGGCCAGCTGGCAGATGAACGAGCTCGCGTCGGCGCACGGGCTGGACCACGACCTGCTCATGCGCGAGTACCTCGCCGTAGACGCCGGCGGGGCTGATGCCCGGGGGCGAGCCGATAGCGGTGAGCCGTCCACGCAGCCGCTGACCAACCGTGCCAGCGCCGCCTCACTGACCGCAGCCGCCTACCCCGCCCCCCTCTCCGGCGCTCCCAGCCTCGACACGGCACCTCCGGCCACTCCCGCTCCGGCGCCCGCGACCGCACAGCTCGCGGCCTCCGGACGACGCCTCCAATAGCCCGACGTGGGCGCCCCAGCAGCACGCATCAGGCCCCCGGAACTGGTCAGTTCCGAGGGCCTCCTGCTGCCCCAGACCCGCTCGACCACTGCTGCTGCAGCCACGCACGCTTGGGGCAGCCGCGGGCTGTTCAGCGCCGCGGAACGCATCCAGTAGATGCACGGTCATGCCGATGTCGGGACGCCGGGCGCGCTCTCTAGCGGATCTCGCTCCCGACCAGTTGCTGGACGCGACGCGCGATCTCGTCGCCGTCAACGGCAATCACCCATGCGTCCCCCACGACAAGCGTCCCGATGTCGAGCCCGTGAACCGCCTCGATCCATCGGTCACGGTTCATACGGTCGACGAAGGTGTACAGACCTAGCTCATCCGCCCCTGAGGTGCAGGTCCCACTCTCACGGCTGAAGACCTGATCCGTGTCGACGTTGACGTTCTCGCAGCTCAGCTTGCTCGACAAGGTCGACAGGGCAAGTTGGCCCGGCCGAGGAGTAGCCGACGTCGAGCCACCGGCGACGCTGTCGCCCCCCGAGGAACACCCCACGACGACCATCAGAGGGGCCAGACCGAGCCAAAGGCTCGGGAAGCGGCGCGACGCACGGGTGCGGCGGAAGGAGGTCACGCCGACATCCTGGCCGCCTGACCGGCGCCGACGCATGAGCTGCCGTACTCAAGGATCACTGCAGGTGACCCTGTCGACTCGACAACAGGATGCGCGCACATGCCGCCGTCAGAGCGCTCGCTCGGCGGCCAGTTGGAGTAGCCGCGCGGGGTCGGCGCCGACAGGGACGGCGTTCAACTGGACGAGCCGGTCACCCGAGCGAGCGACGACGGTCGCGACCCCTTCCTTGACGAGCACGTACGCCTCGTCGCTCACGCCGCTGACGGCCTCGACGGTGCCTCCGTTGCAGCGTATCCAGGTCGTGGTGAGGGCCGTGAGGTAGGCGCGGGCCTGCTCCTTGTCGAACCGCACGACCTGTTCCGCGATCGGCAGGTTGACGAGCCGAGCGCTCCTGCGCCGTTCGATGATGGCACCGTTCTTCCGGTAGGTCTGCGCGGTGCCGCCGCTGCCGGTGAACGTGAGCGTTCGGTCGCAGTCACTGCTTGGCGCTCGTCCCATCACGCCTGCTGGCACCGCACGGCGGTCGCCGTTCTGAGCGCCCACGCGCCATCCGGGGCCGATGTCGCCGGCCTGTAGGAAGCCGTCCGGTGGAGCCGCGACGACCCGGGGCGCCGGCCCGATCTCGCGGGGCTGCTGGGCGGTGAGGCGAGCCGCGGCAGCGTTGGCCAACTGTTGGCCCCAGGCGTTCACGTCACCGGTGAGCGGGCCGCTGGCCGGCTCGATGGTGCTGGCGCTGACCCGCGCGATGCGGTCCCCGGCGCGGATCACGGCCACGATCGCCACGTCGGGGGCGCCGCTCACGTTGGCGATGTCGCGGCGCAGGACCTGAACCTCGACCCCACCGGTTGTCGACGTGGACACGACGGTGGTCCGCTGCCGGTCGCGGAGGCAGAGCTCCTCTTCCAGGATGCGCTGGTACGCCTCTGTACTCTGCCCAGCCCGGTACTGCAGCACGGACGAGAACACCTGCCAGGTCGGGTCGGCGTCCGACATGAACCCGACCCCGATAGCCCGCTCAGGCGAGCGGCCCTCCGGCGACCGGACCGACACGTCCGACGTGACGGAGTCCTCCCGCCACGGGTCACGAAAGTCTGCGGTCTGCAGCGCGAGGGCTTGCGGGAGCTCGGGCACCTGCGCCCAGCGCGCGTGCCTGCCCTCGGGATCGGCACACCCGGCGGCACTTGCTGCCGGAGTGGCGACGGCCGCCGGCCCGGGTGTCACCCGATCCGCTCCAGTGAGCGTGGGAGCGACGGCGACGGCGGCCAGCGCGGCAAGAGCAGCGCCCGCGGCGGCCGTGACGCGTCGTGTTCGGCGTCGGCGGGCCACCTTTCGGACCGCAGGGCCCTCGAGCCCGAGGCCGGTCAACGGCTCGCCGTGCAACCGTTCGGCCAGGCCGCGCAACTGCTCGTCGGTGGGCTCGCTCACCGTGCCTCCTCCAGTTCGCTCAACAGCCCGGCCAGCGCCTTGCGCCCGCGCGACAACCGCGCTTTCACCGTCCCCTCGGGCACCCGCAGGACGTCGGCGATTTCGCGCACCGGCAGGTCGGCGAAGTAGTGCAGGACCAGCGCGACGCGTTGGTCGACGGGCAGCCTGGCGAGCGCGTCCCGGATCGCCACCCCGTCCGGTAAGGGCTCGGCCACGTCGAGCGCGGGGCCGTGGCGAACCAGTGCCCGCAGGTGCGCGGCCGCCTTACGCCAGTCGCTGACCGCGAGCCGCCAGGCCACCGTCCGGACCCACGCGTACGGGTCGGATCCCTCCGCGGTCAACCGCGCCCAGCGCTGCCACGCCCGAACGAACGCCTCCTGCGCACAGTCTTGCGCCCGCGACGGATCACCGAGCGCCAGGGACAAGTGCTGCACGAGCCGCGGCGACGCCGCCGCCACGAACTCGTCGAAGCCCCCCTCGGCCGTCACCGGCGCCCCCGTCGCTCCCACACCTCCCACACGCACCCCGGCCACCGCCAGGTTGCACCGCACCACCACGACATGACTAGCAGCCCAGACCGCCGGTCGTCGCCCCCGCGCAGCTTCTGTAGATCCGGGTGTCGGCGCTTCCGATCATCCGGTCATGCCGCCGATCGGGCGGCGATGGCTGGCCTGGGTGGCGCGGCGCCGACTCAGTTGGTTCGGACTAGCGGCCTGGCTGTGGGCCGCGGTGACGCTCCCAGGGCGTGGGGGGTGGCCATTGGTCGGCGCTAGGTGCGGGTGTTGTGGGCGTGGTCGGGGCCGGTGCAGCTGCGACATCGGCGGCCCGGCGGTCCTCCCAGGCCTGTCGGGCGGCGCTCGGTCCCGCGGGGCCACTGACCACGATCCGCTGGTACTCGCGCCGCAGCTCGTACGCGGCCTCCCGTGCCGCCGCCGCTTGAGCGGCCCGCTGCTGCTGCTCGCGCATCCGCTCCACGGACGACAGGAGCGCGTACATCTGCGCCATCAGCGCCAACACCTGGCGCGTCTCCTGATCCATCGTGCGCCGGATAGCGGACAGTGCGCGGGCGCCGGCGCGCAGGCTGTGACCCGCCCCTGAGGGCGCCGGCACTCGGCCGTACGTCTCGCGGGCGGCGCGCTCGAACCGACGCGCAGCGGCCGTCAACGGCCCCGGCCGCTGCGCCTCGAGCACTCGCGCGGCCGACGTCAGGAAGTCCGACGCCGCCCATGCGGCGTCTGCCGCGCCCGCCAGGTCTCCTCCAGCGACGGCCCGATTGATGTGCTCCGCGCCCTGCTTCGCAGCGGCGGCCGCGCTCATCAGCACCACGCGTCGCTCCTCCGGCGACGGCCGGTACGGCCCGTGCAGCCGCCGGCCGGTCGCCCCGTACTGCGGTCCCGGGGTCTTCGCGTCACCCGGCTCGGCCTGCCCGCGCGACGCAGCGACGGCCTCGTCGCCGGGGGTCGACTCGTCCAGCTGAGGCGCATTCCAGCGGGCCCGGAGCTTCGGCAGGGTGAGGTCGGACGCGAGCCGCCCTCCTCCGAAGTACACGGGCTTGCCGTCCTTGTCGACCTGGTCCTCGAGCGCGACCGAGTACCCGGTGACCTCGCCGGGGTTGCGCTCGGACTCGCGCAGACGCACCCGTACGCCTTGCGTTCCTAGCTTCGCCACGAACTCTTCCAGGCTCTCGGACTGGGCAGCTGCGGTGCGGACGGCGCGGCGCAGCGTGTCTCGCGGGACCTCCTTGCGGCCGTTCCGCGCGGCCTGCTCGGTCTCAGCGCGCGTCGGCGGCGGCTCGGAGGTGCGGTCGGCAGGCGCCGTCTTGACCGACAGCTCGTACCTTGACTCGGCCGCGTGGGCGCCCTCGCGCAATCGGGCGAAGTCGTTCTGCGGGCGAACCCGCTTGCCGTCCTGGCGCACCAGCGTGGCCACGACGTGCACGTGATCGTCGGCGTGACGCACCGCTATCCAGCGCGCGCCGAGTGGGTCTCCGGCCGGCGCGATGCCCGTGCGGTCCATCATGTCGGCCGCGATCTCGCCCCACTCGGCGTCCGTGAGGACTCGGTCATCGGCGTGGTTGCGCAGCACCAGGTGGTAGACCGGCTTGGCCTCCGGCCCAACGCTCGCCGCCTTGCACGGGGCCTCCAGCGCCGCGATCAGGTCGCGGAAGTCCCGCACTCCGCGCGCCGTGCGCCCCGGCTCCAGGTGCTCGACAGCGTCCCAGCCGCCGACCAAGCGCGGGTCTTCATGACGCGAGCGGCCTCCCTGCTCGGCCTGCTGGGCGGGCGACTCGGAGTACAGGTAGTGCACCAGCCCGGCCACTCGCCCGCCGAGAATCCGCTTCGTGATCACGGTCGGCTCCGCCGCCGGCGCCACCGCGGGACCGCCTCGGCCACGGCGACGGCGAGACCCAGAGCCAGCCCGAAGGGCGCCTCGTCCCGCCACGTCGCGTCGGTGAACAGCACGCTGAGCACGGTCCAGATGGCCGCGAACAGCACCGCCACCGCGGCGATCGAAACGCCCTCGCGCAGGACCGTTCTCACGGCAGCCTGGACACGATCTGCGTCGTCGCGGCGTCCAGCCTGCGCACGGCGGCGTTGGTCAGCTCGACCGCCCGGGCCAGCCACTCGGGCTCGTCCGCGCCTGAGTTGAGCGCCTTGGCGGCCTGGTTGACGTTGCTGGCGAACATGCGGACCTGGGCCCGGGCCTCCATCAGCTCGGCCAGCGCTTGCCGCGGAAGGGACGCCGTCGGGGGCACGGTGTTCGTCGCGGCGGCCACCGTCACGGCCGCCGTGTAGCCCGTCGGAGTGAGCCCCGACGCCTTCGCCGCCTGCTTGACCGCCGCCATCTCCTCATCGCTGAACCGGGGCTGCAGCTTGTGCGAGCGGCCCGGAAACAGGTGCATCCGATCCTTGGCTGAGGCGGCGCGCGAGCGGGCCGGCCTGCTGCCCTCCAGCGTCTCGCCCTGCCCTTTCATTGCCCTTCGCTCTCCTGTCCTGTTCGTGCTGACCGCGCCCGGTCGGCACGCCCCTTCGCCTCTTCCTCCCGACCCCGCCGGGTCGGCCGCTCCCCCAGGTGCGCGACTTGCGGAGTGGGACGCAAGGGGGAAGCAACGAGGCTGGAGTGTGGACCGCTGCCCGCGCCAGCGGGTAGCGGTCTGGACTCCAGACGCATATCTTGCTTCCGCCTGCGGACCCGGTTCCTACGATTCACCATCGCTGGCCTGCCGCAGGTACCGCCTTGGAGAAGAGGTAGTGCGTGCGCCCGGCGCGCCGTGCGAGGTCTTACGCCGCATTCGAATCGGTTGTGGCAGCAGGCGGCGTGGCGACGGTCCGACGTGACGCCCGTCGCTGAGTACCTCGTGGTGCCTTTAATGGGGGGTACCCCATGCCCGTCAGCGCCGCGTCGGACCACCCCCGCTCGAGCGCTCCGGCACGGCTGGCGGCGTACGCCTCATCGGCGGTGCGGATCTCCTTGCCGCTCTGCTGCACGAGCTCCCTCGCCCTCAGGCGGGCGGCCTGCACAAGCTCGCGGCCGCGCTCCCGCGCAGACTCCAGCCCCTGAGCGCGACGCTCGCGGTCTGCGGCCGCCTCAGCAAGTACGCCAACAGCCTCGACCATGGGCCCCACGAGTACGTCGCGTGCCACCTTCTCCGCCGATCGTCGCGCGGCTCTATCTTGCGCCATGGCTTCGTCCTCCCACGTAAAGTTCAGCAACCGGTTCGATCCCTACCAGCGCCGCGCCGACGCGGCTGCTAAGCCCACCGGGCTGGTCCTCGCGCTGTCGCCTGTGGGCTTCCGTAGAGCGGCAGGCTGTCAGCGGCTTCGCGCGGCACGACGAGTGGCTTCGGTGGATGCCGTAGCTCCCGGGCGAAGAGGGCGTGGCGCAGTTGTGGAATGCCCGGCGTGCACCCTTCCGGCGTCGCGTGGTCTGCTGCGCGTTCGCTCGGCAAGCGGCGTGCTGCTGCCGTGACCTTCTCGGTCACCGCGCCGAACACGCGTAGCAGCGGCAGGTGGTGCAGCTGCGCCGGCGTCACCTTGACCCAGTGCAGCACCCGCCCGTGCGCGCGTACGTCGTAATCGGCACGTTCGAGCAACCGGCCGGCAGCGCCGGATGCGACGAGGCCGCCACGAACAGCCAAGGCTAGGGATGGCACTTCGCGCAGCCAGTTGCGCATGAGGTCCGCGGTCTCGCCCGACTCGCCCACCTGTCGCAGCTGCTTGTACAGCTCGTACCCGAGGTGCCGGACGCGCACATCACCCTTGGACAGCGTCACCGTCTGCCCCTGTCTGGCGATGGCTTCGCGCAGCGGGTCCACGGCAACCTTGAACTCTTCAACGACGCGAGCTTCCTCCGCTGGCAAGAAGCGCCGCGTTGCAACCCGCGCAGTCATGTGTACGCCATGGAGGAGGAGCTCCGCCGCCGCGACGACGTCGTCCATCGGGATGTTCGGTCCCCGCGCCGCAAGGACGGCCGTCATCCTGCGCGTGGCATCGGCGATGTCGGCGGGTCCCCGCACGACGACGACCTCCGGCGTTGCCGTCGTCGGCAGCCCGTCGAGATAGCCCGCTGCCGGAAGACCCGCCGTCTGCTGGCGTAGCTGTTGCACGGCAAGGCGGAGAGAAGCGCAAGAGATCGGTGAGCGAAGCCGCTCGGACACGTCCGGCGTGGACTGCATCGCGAGATCCTCGTCCAGATAGGGGATGCAGTCTGCGAGCTCGGCCACGTCGCGCAGAGCGCTCCACGCTGCGTCTCCGCTGAGGCGCGCGATCGCGTGGTTCCAGCGCTCGAGCGACACCGCAGATCTGCCGGCGTTGGTCCACGCGGCTGTCAGTGGGTCGTGATTCCTGCCCAGCAGCTCGCTCGGAGCGCGGGTCCCGTCCGGGTCCCCGGCCTTCGGCAGCTCTCGTAACGCGCGTGTCATCACGTGTGCCGGGTGCGTCACCAGGTGTTCGGGGCTCAGCACGACGGTGGTGTCGGGCTGCAGCTGGGTCAGGGACACGGCCAACCCGCGCACCTCACCGACGATTGCGTCGCGCGCTGCGGCAGCGCGCTCGGTCTGCGAGACCGTCAGCCGTTGAGCGGGAGTGGGCGGCCCGGAGGCGACGAGGAGGGACATCGAAGCGCACAGCTCGCGTATGCCGTCGCCGTACGTCAGCACGGCTCGTCGCGCAGGAACCGCTGCGCCTCGCCCAAGAGGCGTGCCGCTCGCGCGCATCCCGTCGCGGTGGAGACCGCCGCCCTTGATGACGCCAGGCGGGCGAGACGCATGCGTGTTGCATTAATGGCGCCGAGCGCGTCGGACAGATCCGCCTCGGCGTCAACAGCAGGCTCGCCGGCGACCGCGAGGTGGTGCGGCAGCTCCGCCGCGGCACGCGACACGGCACGAGCACGGTCACCGGCCATGCCTGACCGTGCCGCTCGAGCAGTGCTTCCAGGAGAGCGCGCTCTCGTCGTCCGGTATCCGTCTGCACCGCAACCTCCATCGCCAGCTGTCCACTGCAGTTAACAGCGACGGGCACGCGGACACAAGGCCGGGCACGGATTGGGCGAGCTCCCGGCAGGGGGTCGAGCGCGAGTGCTCAACTCGGGCGCAGATGGACGAAGTCGAGCCACATCTCGATCAGGACCACTTCAGAGTTGCGCGACACGACGAAAACGACACGACCGTGCCACAGCCCAGCCGCGTCGCGCTCGCGCGCGACGACGAGCCCGGGCCATCTGCCCGGGTAGTCGAGCAGCCCCTCGACCCAGCAGTGCCGCGGGACAGGGCGCCGAGGTAGTGGTGCGACGCACTCGACGAGCGGGCGCCGCCCTGGCTTCCACCCCTGCCCACCCGCCATTGCCTCAGGATGACATCTCTCGTACACCTGTTCGAGTAGACCTCAGGCGCGCCGCTCTCCCCCGCTCACCTCGTCTCATGGACCGCAACGTCGCCGTCAACCTCAATGGACGCCCTGCCGGACGTCCCGCCTCGGGGTGCCCCATGGAACGATCTGGGCGGCAGGCAGCGCGACGAGAGAGCAGGGCAGTGGTCACTTTCGAGGATGCAGGCGACGGCACGAACGCCTCTCCTGAGCCTCGGACGCTCGCGCAGAAGCTCGACTACCTGTTCCGGCAGGTCCACCCCCGTGACCGGGGCGAGTTCAGCCTCCGCGAGGTAGCGGCCGGCATCGAACGCGCGGGCGGGCCCACGATCTCTCCGACCTATCTGATGTACCTGCGCAAGGGTCAGCGCACCAACCCGACGATGCAGCACCTCGAGGCCATCGCCCAATTCTTCGGCGTGCCGATGGCCTACTTCCTCGACGACTCCGCCGCCGCCCAGGTGACCGACGAGCTCGACCTCGTCGCAGCGCTCCGCGACGAGGACGTCCGGGCTGTGGCGCTTCACGTCGCGGAGCTGTCACCCGAGGGACGCGCAGCAGTGGCGCGGATGGTCGAGCAGATCCGACAGGACGAAGAAGCCGCCTCTGGGAGAGAGACACCGGGCGACTAGCGGGCGCAGAATGAGCCCTGCTCGATGGTCGGCCTCGGACCGATCGAGCGTGCGACGTCGGCTCGCGCACAGGAGGCGCGGATGAAGCGCTCGCTGCGGCACCGCTGTGAGACGCGGCTGCGCCAGCTCGCGCTCCCGGACGTGGTCACGAGCATGGTGGACGTCGTCGACCACGTCGAGCGGCTACGCGAGCGTCCGGTGCGCTTGCGTCCCCTCTCGCTGCCGCCCGGTGGACCGACTGGCGCCTGGGTCGCGACTAGCGAGCTTGACTACGTGTTCTACGAGCGCGACACGAGCCCGCGACACCAGGCGCAGATCATCGCCCACGAGCTCGGTCACATGACCTCCGGCCACCGCTCCTCCCCGGCCGCGGTGTTGGCTCCGCTGTTGCTCGCGCCGGGCGCGGCGACGGTGATGCTCGCGAGGGAGGCGTACGCGACGGACGAGGAGCGCGAGGCCGAGCAGATGGCGGACCTGCTCGTCGCTTACGTCGAGGCGTCGATGGAACGCGCCCCTGCGCTGTCGGCGCTCGAGGCGGCGCTGAAGCGCGACTCCAGGCGGCTGTGACGTCGTCGTGCTCGCGCTCGAGCTCGTGCCACCGGCGATCGTGTGGGTCGCCGCGACGTACAAGCTCGCCGCTCTGCGACGAGCACCGTCGACGCCAGCCGGACGCGCACTGCCGGGGATGCTCGTCTGCCTGGCGCTGGCGAGCACGGCGTACTGCCCACCGATGTACCGCTGGCTCGGCGACGCCACCGACACGCCCAACGTCGCGGCTCTGATTGCGCAAGCTCTCGGGCTGGCGATGATCTGGCCGGCACGCAACCTGCTGCTCTACCAACGACACGCATCGGAGGTCGCGCTCCGTCTGGCGCGGCGGCGGTACGTCGCGCTTCCGCCGATCCTTGCCCTACAAGCCGTCGTGTGGGCGTGGGCCAACACGACAGTCAACGATCCCAAGTACGTGTACGTCGCCGCGGAGCACCCGCGCTACGTCGCCTTCTGCGCGATCCACCACGCGGCCCTGGTCGTGGCAGCGCTCGACGCGATCGGCCCCGCGCGGCGCTTCGGAGACGCGATGAGCCACGACGCCCGCGTCGGCATGCGCCTGGTCGCAGGTGCTGGGTACGGCGCGCTCGTGCTGGTCGGCTTCGACGCGCTCTTCTACGCGTCGGCCTTCGTGGGGACGCCGCTCACTCTTTGGGGGCAGACGGACTTGGTCATGGCGATGAACCTGCACACCTCGACGACGCTGCTCGCCGTGGGCGCGACGCTGCCGGACTGGGGACCACGGCTTCTTCGTACGCTGCGGGCCGCACGTGCGCTACGCGCGCTGCGTCCGCTGTGGTGTGATCTGGTGGCAGCCGCACCGGGTGTCGTCCCACCGCGAAGCCACCGTGTGCTCGACGTCCAGCGGCGCCTCCACCGGCGGGTCACAGAGATCCGCGACGCGGAGCTCGCTCTGCGCGGCTACCTGCCCGATGAATCGCGTCTGTGGCAGCTCGTGCAACGGGCGGGGGTGCCGGCCGAGGACGCAGCTGCGTTCCACCATGCAGCCGCACTGTCAGCTGCGGCGACGGCGAGAGTGCAGTGCCTCGTGGTACGAGCGACAGCGTTGGCGCCGCGCGCGGTGGAAGGCGGGGCTGATCTCTGGAGCGAAGCGGACTGGCTGAGCGCGGTGGCGCGGCAGTACGGCGCCGCCAAGGCGGCCCTCGCCTTGCCGGTGACGGAGCCCGGGGACGTTGGGGTCGCCAGGGTCAGGTGAGCTTGCGGGAGATGCTGAGCCTCTCGCGCGCTCGGACGGCTCCGAGTCGTGCCAGCGCCCGTCCGGTGACCAGCGGCTTGATGCGCCCGTCACCGAGCGTCAGCTCGAGCGTGGCGTCGAAGAACCGTCGGTCCACCTCCGCCAGTTGCAAGCCCAACGACGCGAGCACCGGCACCCGGCACAGCTGAGCACCGACCCACGCGTCCCGCTGGTGCCGCCCCATGACCTCCCGGAGACGACGCCTGTACGCGGTGCCCGCCTCCGCGCCGAGGTGGGCGCACTCACCCGCGATGGTGCCCGACACAAGGGCGTCGAGGATGCCCTCGCCGCTCGAGGGGTTCACCAAGCAAGCCGCATCACCCACCAGCAGCACGCGCCCGTCCGGAAGCGTTGGGCGCGCGGTAGCCAGGGGGAGGCGATGGCCTCGCCATGTCTCGACGCGCTCGGCAGCAACCGGCAGCAGCTCGCGCACCCCGGCAAGCAGCGTTTCCTTCGTGATGGGCCGGCCATGGCGCGGGACGTCGATGTAGCCGACGTTGGAGGTCCCATCCCCGATCGGGAACTCCCAAGCGTACGCCGGCCAGTCACGGCTCTTGGAGATGATCCTGGGAGTGGGCACCGAGGTGGGTCCGTACCCGCGGATCGCGACCGCCGTGGCCGTCGCCCGGGGCCTGGAAGTGGTCATCGCGCCTCTTACGACGGACTCCGCCCCGTCAGCACCGATGACGACATGCGCCATTAACTCCCCATCTACCGTCACGGCCTCGTCCGTCGACTCGATCGTCCGCACTCGTCGGCGCTCGAACACCACTCCAGCCTGCACGGCTGCGTGAACGAGCCGTGCGTCGAAGACGCGTCGGGGAACCACCCGGAACTCCCCACGCTGCGGGTGCTCAGCGTGGCTCGACCTCGACCCCAAAACCATCCGCGAGGCCGGCTCGTAGTCAGCAAACTCTCTCCTCAGCCCCAGGGCGCTCAGCGCGTCGAAGCTCCGGGGACCAACCGCGTCCCCACAGACCTTGTCGCGGGGGAACTCCTCGCGATCGAGAAGCAGGACACGAGCCTCGGGTAGGCAGCGCAGGGCGGAGAGGGCAGCGGAGGACCCAGCCGGCCCCGCACCGACGATCACGACGTCCCAGGCGAGCGTCACGAGTCCCAGTGTCACACCCCTTCTGCTGGCAAGGCCCGCAGCCACCTGCGCGCAACTCGGTCACCCCGACGCCCCCTTGCACCACTCCAGGGGTCATGACCCGCGGCTCGGGCAAATCGGTCGACCGAGCGCCGCCCACGCCCTGGTGCGTGGCCCACAGGAGGTGCCCGCGAACGCGCGGGCCGCCCGCTCTTGCCGAAGAGCGGTCAGGTCGTGGGGTAGATGCTCCGCCCTGACCCATCCAAGATCTCCGTCACCTTGTCCGTGTGGAAGAAGTCGACGGAGCTGCCTGGGACGTCGGGGCTGACGTTGGAGGTGACGTGCGCGTAAGAGTCGTCAGCGTCGTAGCCCCACGCGATGTTGTGCACGACCAGGCGCCGTCCATCCTGCAGAACCACAATGGACGGAACACCGTCGCGCTGAACAAGGAGATCGATCAGCGGTTGGTCAAGGATGGGACCCGGCTCGAAGCCCACGGTCCCATCCTGGCAGCGCGGACGAGGGCTGCGGCGCGCAGTCATGCTCGCGGCTCGCCACATCCGCTCGTGCCGAAGAGCGAGTTTGGAGCACGACCCACGAAGAAGGAATAGGCGTTTCCCGAGCAGAACATCCGGCCTACTTGGATGTCGTGCGCCAGATGCGATGCGGAACCGTGTGCAAGCGGAGGGACTTCAAAGGACCTCCGACGTCCCGCCAAAACAGTTGGGCATCAAGCCTTCCTTCGCGCGGGGCCCCTGTTCCGAGACGAATGCACGCTTGCCAAATCGGCCCCCCTCGTCTAGTTTCTCGCCACGGCACAGGCTCGCCCTGGTATCGCTTGCGCGTTGCTTAGGCCGGCCGGATCTTGCTCCCAAAGAAGGCGTCGCCCGCATAAGTCGCGGAACTTCTGGCCGCCCCGGCGAGGTTGGCCGCGACATACGCAGAGAGCCTCACGTCTTCGAGGCGTCGATGTCATACTCCCCCCGGTTATTCTTCGCTCATACGGGCAGCGAGCCAGGAATCGATGAGTTGCTGAGTCTGGGCTCTCGAGGCACCTGTGACCTCGATCTTATCTCCATCGACTTCCAGGGCGACCGTGACGCCTTGATTCCTCCCCAGCCAAGAGGTCATAAGCTCGACAAGCGCAGTCAACGAGCCCGACGAGATCAGTGTCACAAGCAGCTCAGCCGCCTCGACCGCGGCACCCGACTTCGCCCCTGGTGGAGTGGATGACTTGGAGATACGCGCCGCCTCTACGCCGTCGAGCTCATGCAGCTCACGCAGGAGATGAATGGCCAGGTCCTCTGCCTCAAGCAAGGACCGATCTTCGTCCATGATCACTAGGTGAAGCCTTGTGTCGCTCATTGTCAGTTCTCCATTTCGGCACACTTAACGAGTCCTTCTGCCATTTCATCGGCGGATTGAAAGCGGTCGTCCGGCTTCTTGCGTAGGGCACGCATTATGCAAAGGTCGAAGGCTTCTGATACCCCCGTCATCAATACGCCAAGCCGGGCAGGCTCCTCTCGGACGTGCTGGTAAGCGACACTCACGGGAGAGGTGCCCGTGAACGGCGGCCGCCCGCTGCGCAATTCATACAATGCACACCCCAGGGAATAGATGTCACTGCGTCCATCCACCGGCTCCCCTCTCGCTTGCTCCGGTGACAGGTAGCCGGCTGTTCCGACGACGCCCCCAGGTGATTTGACGTCAGCGTCTGACAGTGCGAGATCGAAGCCGAAAATCTTCACCCGCCCCTCACGAGTCCATAGAATGTTGAGGGGTTTTATGTTGCGGTGCACGATACCGGCGTCATGTATGGCCTGCAGGCCGCGACATACCTGCTCCCCCAAGTCTGCGACCAAGAATTCCGGCAGGCCAGAGGAAGAATTCGACAGGAGATCTGACGCAGCCACGGCGTCGACGTACTCAAGTACCAGGTAAGGCGGCCTAGCATCCAGAGCAGCGTCATGCACGGTCAGAACCGCCGAATGGCGCACCTTTGCTGCCGCAACCCCCGCGCGCTTCATCGCGGCTCTCGCGAGCTCTCCCGGAGCCTTCTCATTAGGGAGCACAATAAGAACTTTTCTTTGCAGCACGCGGTCAAAGCCTCGATACACTTGAACAGCGGACCGGGAGGAGAAAACATCACCCGTGTCATATCTCGGCGCGTCAGTAGATTGAGTCGTCAGTGCCGCGCGAAACGCTTTGAGAGGCTCCCTTTGGCGCGCCCGGGCAATACGCAAACTACCTTCCAAATCCATGATCTTCAAGGTAGGTGTTTGAGCACTAGTTTGTTCGCGCACTGCACTGAAGGTGTACTGATACAGATCGTCTACCGAGACGTGCCCATCCTGGTCAATGTCGGCTTCTCCCGTCTCCAGGCCACGCACCAGCGCACCCGTGAAGATCGACGGAGAGCCAGCTTCAATTGAAAGATCGGCCTCCTCGAAAGCGTACTCCATAGCCGTCGAAGCAGTGATCACTACCCGTCCACGACCTGAAAACTGCTGTAGCACGTCGACGCTGTCAGTGCCTTTCGGAACGAAGCCTCGTGCGAATGCCCCGCTGTAGCAGCAGTCAAGCAGAACGACAACTTTTCGGGACCTAGTCTCTGAAAGCCGTTCTTCGATAAATGACGCGGACACGGATGTGGATGCAAGGCGGTCCAAGTTCGTATTCTTGGCCGCGAGATAGAGCCGCCCATACTGGTTCTTCAGCCCGTGCCCTGAGAAATGGACGACGAGGAGATCCTCCGGAGTCCTACCGGCGAAGAAGTGTTCGATACTCTCTTCAATGACTTGTCGGGGTTCATTGACTATCGAGTTGACCTGGAAGTCACCGATCTCCGGGTGTGCCAACGCCGCAGCAAACTCCGTCGCGTCTCGCGCAGGCGCACGAAGTTTTCCGAGCCGCTCATCCTCGTACTCGCTCGTGGCGACGACCAAGGCGTAACGGATGACAACCCCCTCCCTGCAAGCGTCCGGCGTGTGCTGCCCGGCAGTAGCAGTCTCACACCTGCCTGGGGACGTACAGGACGTCCGTCTGCTGCGCACAAGGATCTTACCCACTCAAGGCCCGAACAGTAATGCGGCATGCGCAACACTATGGGGGCCGGACAGGGCGGATCCCCTACAACCGGGAGACCGGCACGTGGGCGCGAAACACGCGGGCTCACGAGGCTTGATGCCAAGTCATGTCGCTCCCATGCGAAAGACTCCTAGGACCCGCGCTGCCAGGTGATCGTCACTCCATCCACGCTGCCGTTCCGCGTCTCAAACTCCCCTTGTCTGTCGACTCCTCGTATCAGGTGTCGTAGCCGATGACCTTGCGCTCATGGCTCCCCTCAGTGTCAAGGGCGTGGTGTCGAGGCCTGCGGGGGTGCGCCGGCGCTGGTCGGCGTCAACGTCGTTCGTCCGGTGGGGCGCTCCACGTTGACGCCTCGGGCGCGCCGGCGAGGGGCGGCCTGTGCCGACACCACGCGGCCCTTTCCTGTGGTTCGCGGTGGGTCTAGCGTCTGGGCTGCGGGCTCGGGAAGTGGCTGGTCCGAAGAGCCGATGTCCGGGGACAGGTCGGCCGCGCTGGACTCTGTAGTCGCCCCCGAGTGCCCTCCCGGGCCCGCCCCATCCTCGTCGGCAGGGCCGCGGGCGGCGGCGTCGGCGACGAGCTGGCGGTAGACCGCGTCGGAGAGCCGGCGGCGCAGGCAGCGCATCGCCTCCAGCGGGGTCTTGCCCTCTGCGAGCTTGCGCCGGTAGTACGCCCGCCCGGGGGTGTCGTGCCGGATCTGGCAGATGCCGGCGATGTAGAGCACGTGGTTGAGCCGCCGGTTCCCCGCCCTGGACAGCCGGTGGCGCTTCGTGTCGCCGCTGGAGGCCTCGATCGGCGCGGTCCCGGTCCAGGACGCGAAGTGGTTCCTGGTTCGGAACCGGGCCACGTCACCGACGTCGGCCAGGATCCGCGCGGCGCCGGCCGGCCCGATACCGAACACGTCCATCAACCGCGACCCCTCGGCCTTGACGGCCTCGCGCAGCCGGCGCACCAGCGGAGTCAGCTTGCGGTCGATGCCCTCGACCTCGCCGAGCAGCTCCACCGCCAGCTCGCGCCGCGTGCGTCCGGCGGCGTCACGCGGCCGCACCGTCGAGAGCAGCGTCTTGGCCTGCAGCGGGGACAGGTGCGGCGGCGCCCCACCCGGGATCAGCTCGAGCAGCAGCCGGTGCAGCCGGTTCAACGCCTGCGCCCGCTGCCGGGACAGCTCGTCGCGCCGGTCGGTCAACAGCCGCAGCACCGCGATCTCCTCACGCACGCCCACCTCGCGCAGGGTGTGCACGCGCAGCGCCGTGACGGCGATCGAGTGCGCGTCGGTGGCGTCGGTCTTGCGCCCGTGCCCGGTGTCGACCACCCGCTCGCCGTCGGCGATCAGCCGCTGGGCCAGCGGCCGGCCGGTGCCGTTCGCGCCCTCGACCGCCCACACCCGGTGCGGCCACTGCTTCACATAC
>NZ_JAANNO010000013.1:19033-52961 GCF_011250645.1 Motilibacter aurantiacus | reverse complement strand
CCGGCGGACCCGCATTCCATGAAAGAGCCACACCCTCCAGGGGTGGGCAGCCGCTAGAAGAGCGACCCGTCGGACACCTCGACCCCAGCCTGGCCAGGCCCGGGCCGTCCGTCCATAGAACAAGTAGCCGCCGTGCGCGCGGGACGCGCGACTATGCCGCCGGTCGAGTGACTCGCGGGTCGGCATCTTCGGTTCGACGTTCGGCGGCCGATGCCCGGTCGTGAGGAGCAGCCGCCTGGTCGATGTCGTGATTTGGGGCGTGTTCGGCGGCGACGCCGCATGGCGCGGGCACTGCGTCAGCTGGACCGGCTGGACATGGCTGGCGGCACAGAACCACCGCCCTGGCGGCAGACAACCCTTGCAGCTCCCTGGCGGCGCAGGCCCGCGGGCCAAGTGGTAGCGGTCGGCGTCCTGGCGGCATGCCTGGGCATCCCAGCGGTGCTGCCCCATGTCCTGCCGACGACCGCCACCGGCGGAAGCCTCGAGGTTCCGCCGCGCGGCGTTGGTGAAGAGCAGGGCCGGCTACTTCCGAGGGTGTCGAGCGGCCCCGGCAGTGGCGGCTACGCTTTTGTGCAGACGCAGCCCGGCTCGCAACAAGCGGTGACCTACGACCCGTGCCGGCCGCTCCGCTACGCCGTCAACTCCGAGCAGGCGCCGACTGGCGCGGAAGCGCTCGTACGTCGGGCTGTGGCCCGGGTGCGAGCGGCGACGGGCCTGCCCTTCGAGTACGTCGGGCCAACTGACGAGCCGCCGAGGCCCGACCGCGAGGAATACCAGCCGGGGCGCTACGGCAAGCAGTGGGCGCCGGTCCTCATCGCCTGGTCCAACCCGGAGCAAACGCCGGGCCTCGCAGGGCGCGTTGCAGGGCTCGGAGGAAGCACCGCCTGGCCTGATGGTCGGGGCCAGTTGGCCTACGTCACCGGGACGGTCACTCTGGACACCCCTGCCTTGGCCGCCGGCTTCGACACCCCCGCCGGACGACGACAGGTGGAGGCGCTTGTCATGCACGAGCTCGGGCACGTTGTCGGCCTGGCCCACGTTCACGATCGGACGCAGCTGATGTACGACGACAACATCGGCCGCACCGGCTTTGGGGAAGGCGACCTGCGAGGGCTTGCCCGGGTCGGGCACGGCCGCTGCCGGCCCGACCTGTAGGGCCGTGCAGCAGGGCACGCTTCAGCCGGCGTCGCACGCTCGTGCCGAGGAGCGGTAAGCCCTCACGCAGCACGGTCGGCGTACTTGGTCAGGCCCGCGACGGATGGCAGTGACGGGCGCCGCCGTCAAGAGACTTGATTCAATATGCTCGCGTTGTGGTAAGCCAGGCTCACGTTCGAGATCTCGTGCCCCGCGACGCTCCGAATGCTTTCGCTATGCAGTGCTACCGCCCCCATGTCGCAAAGTGCATGGTGATTCGGACACAGTACGATGATATTGGACGGGATATCCGGGCCTGCGTGCTCACGCCCAAGCGGAATGATGTGATGCGCTTCAGAGTACGTCCTATCGGGTGCAATGCGCAGGGCCAGACCGCAAATCTGGCACTGGTCTCGATGGAGCAACTTGATCTGACGCGCCAGCGCAGTGTCGCGTAGGATGCGGTAGGTCGTCTGCTGCGCTCTTTCGGGACTCGCGTTCCCCTCGGGTAGGTCTGCGTCGGCCGCGACGGGGGTTGCTCGCGCCAAGTCCCGCAGACCCCACACACCGCGCCCAAGACCTTCCACCGTGAAGAACAGGTCGTCGGCGCCCTTGAACCCTTCGGAGTCGGACGAGCGATCCTGAATCATCCTTCGAATGATGTCTTTCCAAGACGTTGGGCGGGTGGGGCGCAGACGCTCAACCTCCGCGTAGATCTCCGCGTAGGTTCCGGTCCCACCCAAGTTCACGAATGCTGCCACGATGTCATCTTCCCAAGTAGCCACCGGCCCCGCTCCTCCGCCTCGTGCGATCTAGGCTGCATCCTGCCGGAAGCGGCTTACTTCGGTGACGGCCCCACCAAGCGGCGGGTGTTGAGCGCCAGGATGGCCGCATCTGCCCGCGCACCCATAGTGCGTAGTCGTCCGCCGAGCTCAGCAGGACGCTACTCGCGCACCCAAGCACCCGGGCACCCGGGCACCCGGGCACCCGCACCGTGACTCGTCCAGCCGGCTTCTTGCGTACGATCCTGGTATGGTAAATTGGAACGTGCACGATGTGATCGGCTGGGACTCCTGCGCGAACCTCGCCTGCAGGAGGAGCGTGCGAACGGATCCCGTCACTCTCCTCACGACGACGCACATGCGCCGCTTCTGCAGCGTCGAGTGCATCGCCCAGGGGCAGCAGGTGTGGACCGAGATCATCTACTCCTCAACTCGTGAGGACTATGGCCATGGCGGCGACGCCGCCATCCAGCGGGCGGTCAAGAAGTACCTCGACGCGCACCCCGCCTCGTCTTAAAGGTTGTCCCACCGGTCTTACCTCCGCTGGCGGAAGCGAGCGGAGGCCGTGCAACCGTTGACGCTGCTAAGCGCAAAGTTTGTGGTCGTGAGACTGAGCACTCGTCCCCGCAGACCCTCGGCACGGACGATCCTGAAGGCTTGTGCAGCCGCAATGAAGGTCCTGCAGCCCGCCCGCGCCGACAGTGGCTGCCTGGCGGCCACCTCGGGTACCTCAGCCCCAAGGTGGCCATGTCGACCGGCGTCGTTCTACTCATATTCAGCGATGCAAGCCGCGCCCGGCGCGTAAGCCCGCAGGAGCAGACGCACGGGCATACAGCTGTGGTGGCGTGCCCTCCGGGCAACGCGTGCAGGGGACAGGCCGTTGGCTCGGTTAGGAGGCTGGTCGGCGCGGCGGCGACAAGGTCGCCGACGACTGTCGAATGCGGTCCTTCGAGGAGGTCGACTGCCTTGAGTCGATGCGGCCAATAATGGGTGGGCGGGCGCCTGCACCCAAGCCGGGAGCGGATGCGGTCTCCGTCTTGCGTGCCGGAGGCCGTCGAGCGGCCCTCTGTTCGCAACAGCAGTGGCGACGTGGAGTCGGCACCTGGTAGGCGTACAGCCCCTTCCCGTTGGCGTGTCCCGGTGCTCGGGCTCGAGCCTTCGGCAACAATGGTACGCATGCCGATTCGCCCCTTTCTCGCTCGCGTCGCCTCCGAGTACGATCGAACCGCGAAGATGAGTAGTGAGATTCAAAAGTTCGTCAGGTCTGCGACTGATGTCTTCGCCGATGCTGTTCCACCCGGATATCTGGTGGGCGGGCACGGCGGCCAGGGGACGCCGACGCCAACACCATGGGTGGGCATCTTGGACCCCGATATTACCGATGACCCCAAGCACGGGCTCTACATCGCTTACCTCTTCTCGGCCGACCTAGTAAACGTCACGCTGACCATCCAGCAGGGCATGGAGGAGGTTAGTCGCCGCCTTGGGACCACCGTGGCGCGTTCAGTCTTGAGACAAGACGCCGAGAAGATCAGAGCCTCGATGGCTGAAGCAGTCCCGCACGAATTGCTAGAGCCCTTTGATCTGCGGTTTGATTACTGGCGCCAGAAGGCCTACGCAGCCGGGAGCGTTGCGCAGACAACGTATGCCACGGCCGCGCTGCCCGACGAAAGCACTCTTCGGGAAGACCTAGAACGCTTCTTTCGCGTTCTAGGTGACGCCGCCCATGCACGAGCCACTCTCCTCTTGTCTTCCCCGGGTGCACTGACTGCGGGAGGAGGGCAAGGGCAAGAGAACCCAGGCGAGATAGATCCGTTGGCGCACTTCAAACCAAAGAGCAGTGAGGATTACATAGCCCTGTTGACCACGCGGTCGCTCGTGAAGACGCGGCGCCACGAGGCACTCATCGACCGCTTCGGGCGCCACGTCGCGAGTTTGGGGTGGATTCCTAGCACCGAGGAGCACCCGCTGGATCTGACGCTGCGGCGAAGGGGAGCGCGTACACGAGTTATTGTTGAAGCGAAAGTCGTACGCCGCGGCAACTCGACACAGGCGGTCCGGGAAGCAATCGGCCAGCTCTTCACATACCAGTTTCACCTAGTCCCGGAGAACGAGATGCCCGAAACCCCTCTCGTCGCGTTGTTCAGTGAAACGATAGGCGACGCTTACGTAGCTCTGCTCGATCGGCTCAACATAGTGGCCGTATGGGTGGATGGCTCGTCTTGGAACGCCAGCATAAGAGCTACCGGTCTAGATCTCATATAGCTTGCGAGGCGCTCGACCTAACGCACGTTTCGCGTGGCAGCGAAGGCGCGGTTGCCCTGGGCAACACGCGGTCATGCCGCCGTCGTAGGGCGCTCGGCCTTCGGGCCTTGAGCCGACGGAGGCTGTGGCCGAACGGCCGGCTCTCTGGGCCTGCTCATCTGGGTTCGGTGCCCGCTCCGCGACGGCTACGGTCCTCTTGTGACCGAAAATCTGGCACAGCGGGCGCGAGGCGACGGCTGGCTCGCGCGATACGCACCGCTCGCGGGAGCGGTTGGCCTAGGGGCGGGCATGGTGTTCGTCGTCGGGCTCCTCCTCCCACCGTTTGCCTCCACTGCGGCGGCGTGGATTGCGGGCTGCAGCGCCCTGGTCTTCTGCGTGTGCGTTGCGTGGACGTGGCCTTTCCGGAACGGCAGGACGCTAGGCGACCCGCCACACAACGCTCAGGAGGCACCACTGTCACCGAGCCTGTCAGGCGGCCGAAGGCTGTCGAGGCAGGAGGTTGACGCGCAGACGGCCGCCGTCATCGGGTGGCAGGAGGTGCATCGGCGCGCAGCGCCCGTTCGCGCTGCCGCTTCTCAGAAGCTCGCGGCGGCTCCGAAGAGCCCAGGCGTCAGCCTCGCGGCTCTGGCAGTTATCGAGGCGCTGGTGCGCCCGAAGGACAGGGTCCTCGCCGTGGCGCAGTCGCCGACCGCGGCAGACGTGACGGTGGCGGTCACAGACCGTGAGTCGCTGATCGGGGCTGTCGGCGAGCGTGCCTTTCGGTTCGTGCCAGTCGAGTGCAGTTACACCACGGAGGCGCAAGGTGTACGCACCGCGCGTATTTCAAGCGCCCACGGCGGCGGCAGCGTCCCCGGCTTCTCGATGACGTTGACGGACCCAGTGGTGGCGGCGGCGGTCCTCGTCCGACAGCAGGAGATCAACAAGCGGTCCGCGCCACACAAACCCGCAGCGCCGGCGGGGGCAGTGCCGCTACCTGCGCCTCGCCTCGATCCGCCCCCGCCGCGGCTTATCCGAACCGCGCGCGACGCCGAGTTGAACGTAGCGGCCTGGATGCGGTTCTGGGGCTTCAGCGACGCCCAGGTGATGCCGGTCGGACCGGACGCTGGAATCGACGTGATCAGCTCCAGCGCGGTGGCCCAGGTCAAGATGGAAGGGGTCCCAACTGGCCGCCCCGTCGTGCAGCAACTCCATGGGGTTGCGCAGCACGCGAAGCGGCGCGGGCTTTTGTTTTCCCTCGCCGGCTACACCGAGCAGGCTCGGGCGTGGGCGGAGGACGCGGGCGTCGCACTGTTTCGATTCGACTTCCAAGGTGTGCCCGAGCCAGTGAACGGGCACGCGGCTAGCGTCGCCGAAGCCTGAACCGCGAGCGATCGCGGCTCTTTGCTCACGGTTACTGCCAGCTGTCAAGGGCCTCCAACTGGCGTCTGCGCAGAGGCGGGTCTCCTGCCGTACTACAAGCAGCGCTGATCTCTCGATGCAGGCACGCCAACGACCGTCCGCGCGGTGTCGGAAGGCGAGCCGCGATCTCCCAGCCTCCCTCGGCAAACGCTCGGCTTCACGACACCGTCCCAGGCACTCGCCGAGGCGTGGCACCGAGCGCCCCGAACCCGGCAGCGCGTCGGGGCGCGCGACTTCTGGAGTGGTTGACGAAGCAATATCCGCACATGCCGCAGGTCGAGCGCGCTGTGGTCGATCGCGCCGATGCTGACGTTCGGGGTCGCGCGTCTCGAGCCCGGCCCAAGCTAGGGAAGCGCCCGTGCAAATGCACCCGCCCCCCGGTGCTCGCGGTGGGCGGTAGCGGTGAGAGGCCCTGCCACAGGGGCGTGGTCGGCTGGCTCGACCTGCTCGACCGACCTGCTCAGCCCGGCAGGAGGCCGGCGAAGGCACCTGCGGCAGCGAGCGCGGCGCACCAGGCCAGGCTCACGAGGGCGTGCGTCCGCTTGCCGTAGACCAGCCCGACCAACACGATCGGAAGCCCGAACAGCAGGCCCGCGACAGCTCCCCAGAAGGCGCCGGCGCTCCTGCTCGGCTCTCCGCCGAGATCACCTGTGGCAAGGGTGTAGGCAATCAGCCACGCGAGCAGTGCGCCAGCAAGGCAGATCAGCATGGTCACGGCGATGCCAATGTCACGCCACAGGTCGCGCCGGTTCATCGTGGCTCGTCGGTCACAAGAGCTCCAGCCGGTGTAAGCACTCCCTCGTATGAGTGTGTGCAATCACCCTGTGGCCCCCTGTGGCAGGGGCGCCTGAGCCCGGATACTCATCTAGCTGTCAGCAGCTCCCCACGGGCGAGCGACGCCGCCACTGACATTCACGCTCATGCCGCCGGTCGAGTGACTCGCGGGTCGGCATCTTCGGTTCGACGATCGGTGGCCGATGCCCGATCGTGGGGAGCAGCCGCCTGGTCGATGTCGTGACGTTGGGGCGTGCCCGGCGGCGACGCCGCATGGCACGGGCGCTGCGTCAGCTGGACCGGCTGGACGTGGCCGGCAGCACCGGGCCGCCGCCTTGGCGGCAGGCAACCCTCGCAGCTCCGCGGCGGCGCAAGCACGCTGGCCAAGTTGTAGCGGTCGGGATCCTGGCGGCATGCCTGGGCATTCCGGCGGTGCTGCCGCGGGTCCTGCCGCCCACCGCCACCAGCGGAAGCCTCGACGCCACCGAGGTACCGCCGCCCGGCGTCGGCGAAGCGCAGGGCCGGCTACTTCCCCGGGTGCCGAGCGGACCCGGCACCGGTGGCTACGCCTTCACACAGACGCAGCCCGGCACGCAGAACGCGGTCACCTACGACCCGTGCCGCCCGCTCCGCTACGCCATCAACTCCGAGCAGGCGCCGCCGGGCGCGGTAGCTCTCGTGCGCCGGGCTGTGGCCCGGGTGCGAGAGGCCACGGGCCTGGCCTTCGAGTACGTCGGGCCTACCGACGAGCCGGCGGGTCCCGACCGCGAGGCGTACCAGCCGGTCCGCTACGGCAAGCAGTGGGC
This sequence comes from Motilibacter aurantiacus, assembly GCF_011250645.1. Classification (NCBI taxonomy): domain Bacteria; kingdom Bacillati; phylum Actinomycetota; class Actinomycetes; order Motilibacterales; family Motilibacteraceae; genus Motilibacter; species Motilibacter aurantiacus. The sequence goes on along the minus strand of NZ_JAANNO010000013.1, from coordinate 45,802 downwards.
GCCGGTCCTCATCGCCTGGTCCAACCCCGAGCAGACGCCGGGCCTCGCAGGCCGCGTCGCAGGGCTAGGGGGGAGCACCGCCTGGTCGGACGGCCGCGGCCAGATGGCCTACGTCAGCGGAACAGTCACTCTGGACACCCCCGCTCTGGCCGCCGGGTTCGATACCCCCACCGGACGACAACACGTGGAAGCGCTTGTCATGCACGAGCTCGGCCACGTCGTCGGCCTGGCCCACGTTCACGACCCCACCCAGCTCATGCACGACGACAACATCGGCCGCACCGACTTCGGCGAAGGCGACCGGCGAGGGCTTGCCCGGGCCGGGCACGGCCGCTGCCAACCCGACCTGTAGGCGCTGGCAGCCGGCGGGGCACCTCCGCCCAGTCCGCCCGCTCGTGCCGAAGACAGGGCGTGGCCGAGAGGGCCAGGATCGCCCAAGCGGTTCCCAACGCTGCTTACGCCCTCGGCAAGCGACGATCTGTCATCCCCGGGCGGTCTCGCTTCATGCGTCATCACATTGGGTCGCTCTCCATCGGCTGCTGATCGCGCCGGGGCATCGTCATGGACAGCGTGTGAGTGAGTGCGTGTTTCGGTGGACTACCAGGCGACCAGTTGATTAGGCCTTGATCGAGCTGTGCCTTCGGCAGACGCACCTTCCCGCCAGCGAACGCCATGTTGCGGAACCGGATGCTGCCAATGGCGACGGGCAACTGTTGCGCCAGGGGCGGGAGCAGGTCCCCGGCAACTGCCCCGACGTCGAGTTGCCCGGCAGACGCGGTGCAGTTCGAGAACTCAACGTAGCTCTGATTGTCACTTTCGCGGATTCTGACAGTGACGTCGGAGCCAGAAAAGTGAGCACCGTCGAAGATGAGCCTACTACTGTGTAGCTGCACATTGTTGAAGACAACCTTGCCGGCCTCGAAGGTGGTGTTGACGAAGTACGCGTATGTGTTCGGGCTTATGAACAGGTTGAAGTGTGCCTGCGACCCAGCGAAGACCGCTTCATTGAAGTTGGTCGTCGAGAGTTGCGTCATATCAAAAGACGTGGTTCCCAAAAAGCGGGAGGCCTTGAAGCTGACTCCCGCCCCAGCGAAGTAGCAGTCGGAGAAGTCGGCGTCCACAAAGGTCGCGCCTTCCAGGTCGAACCGCAGTCCCGCCCACGCCGGAAGCTCGTCCTCCTCGGGGAGCAGATGCTCGCGTATGACGCCGACGACCGAGCGTCGCACCTGTCCGTCTCCTAGGTCTTGCTCGTCGTAGGGCATGCGCAGATAGGCGCAGAGGACATCCACGCAGGTCTGTTGCTGAGTTGGCCACTCGTCCGCCAGACGCGCCAAGGCGTACACGCCGGCCAAGCGAACGGCAGCCTTCTCGTGGCCCAATTGCTCCGCGGCATCCTGATAGCGCTGAGAGCGGGCCGCGTCGATCTCACGCAAGTTCTCTTCGTCCGCCCGCCGGCCCGCTGCCTCCTCGACTCGCTGCTTGCGATATGCGTACACAACTGCGAAGAGCCCACCGAAGAGGGCGACGAGTGTGGCCGTTGCACGGGCGAGGTCGAAGAGATCGTCCTCCTTGAGGTCGCCCCATTCGGCATGCCAGTACTGAATATGAGCACCCTTCAAACGGGCGAGGGTTATGAAGATGAACCAGAAGAAAGCGCCACCCAGAAGACCTACGCATGTCAGGAGCGGTCCAATCCTGAGCATGCGAGGAGCATGTCTTCCAGCGGTGTAGGTGAGGACATCCTCGCCGAAGTGACGATCTACCCAAGCGCGCGGGTGGATTCCGTATCGCAGCCACTGCCCCATAAACCACATCCGCGCACTGCGCCGCTGCTTCTCGAGACGCGCGCCCTTCGCTGGTTCAGCCATCACGCCCCCTCCGACTCGAAGGGAGGATATGGGGCAGGTGGGCCGCAGTTGGCCGCTGTCCGCCGACCCGCGCACTGGCGGTGGGTGGCGTGCGTCACATCTAGGGATCCGGCGCCATAAGCGCCCACGCTGACCCCACTGCGATGGGCCGTTCTCCCACTAGGCGCGCAACTCGAACCTCTTGGGCCGACGCCTGCCCTCGGCCAAGACGGCGTCGTTCGCGGTGTCCCACGACACCGCGAGGGCTTCGGCCAGCCGGGCGACGGTCAGGTGCTGCAGGACGAGGCCTTCGAGCGCCCAGCGCAGCGCCCGCCGTGACAGCTTGGCCCGAGGCTGCGCGGCCCGGCTGGTGTCTTGGCGCCACACGTGCCCGCACCCGGTGCAGCGGTAGCGCCGGACGGTGACTTCCAGCGTCGTGGGCCGCCAGCCCAGCGGCTCATGCGCAAGGCGCCGGACAACGCTGTCGCGCGGGGCTCCGAGGCAGCCGCAGCCTCGGCACCAGGAATCTGGTTCGACCACCCGGCAGGCCAGCACCGCGCGATCGCGCTCCAGGCGCTGGCCGGTCACGACGAGGCCGAGCTCATCCAGGCGGCAGAACGCGGAGAGATCAGGGCAGGCAAAGCCGGCAGAGGTAGCGTCAGCCATGTCGAGGTCTTCCGGATGGGCAGTGTGAGAGCTTCCATCCTCGGGAGACCTCGACCCCTACACCGCCCGCGACGCGCCAGCGACCTCTACACCCTCAAGGCGGAAGAGCCCTCAAAACGCGCAGAGAACGCCCGCAGTCTTACGTGCAGTTCTGCAGGCCACAACACAGCCTCCTGAGCGTGCCCAAGTAGGCCCACCCGCCTCACGCAGCCGTATGGCAGTCGCCGCTCAACGGCCCTACACAAATGTTCTTCTACCCGCGTTGCGGTGGGCCGAACGTAACCTGCACACCCGAGACTTCAGCGTCACGGTAGTTGGTGATAAAGACCTGTAGGCTGGACTTGAGCGCGTCCCAAACTACTGACTGTTCGCGATTCTGCGGAATCTTCGCATCTAAGCGCGCCTGAGCGTAGGCGTGGTAAAGGGGTTCGGCGAATCGGAAGCGGCCATCCGTGCCGTGACGGAGCACACTGCCGCGCTCCTCGCCGACCAACTGTCGCAAGTATGACGTGAGGTTACCTGGCGGATAGTCTGCGTGCTTGGCTCGGATGCTCGTCAGTGGCTCTGCGTGCAGTAAGCCTTCAGGAGAGGCGGCAGCAAGCGCTGCGAGGATCAATCGACAGTTGTCGAAGCGTCGCACCTTATGTCGAACAAGGGCGCGATCGAATGTGCCTTTGAGAGTATCCGATGACTCGTCTACATAGCGGGAAGTCGCTTTGGCCAGGTCTTCCGCTGTTAGTGCGACCACTTCCGTTGCCGTCGCCTCAACATGCGCCGCCAGGCAGGCGTTCAATGCGAGGTGATGACAGACGCTCGCAAGCCCGACCGAGAATCCGGAGATCTCGTCGCGGATTTCCGTCATGTCGAGGTTGAGCAGTTGCTCTCCGTTGGTGAGGATCTCGTGGAGCTCGGCGTCGGTCATCATAGGAACCAACACTTCGGCGACGCGGTTGGACATCTCTCGGTCATACTCAACGACTTCTCGGGCAGTCTCGGTAGCCCCGACAGCAACTATCTTCAACGACGGGTAGTCAGCCCCAAGATCGCTGAACACTTTCAATGCCTGAGCAACCTTTGTCTTCTCCTCGGCCGGCACCTTATGGAAATCCTCGATCACCCAGCACAAGCCTTCACTGCCCATGAATTCGCCCAACCGCTGAGCTGTCAGTTGAGGCGGGAGTAGACGCTTGCTTGTTGTACTGTCACCGACAAGGATTTCTCGACTGTGGCGCGGAGGCCTAAAAATCAGCACGCAGTGTGCCCTTCGACCCTCGGCCCCTTGTCGTCGTGGTGGACTCCACATAATGCCGGTTAAGTTGGTCGAAGGCGTCCAGAATTGCGGCTTCGTAAGTTGTAGCGAAACTACACCTAGTGGTCACGTGATCGGGGTATAGCTGCTCCAACTTCCTCTGTAGGAGAGTCGACTTCCCCGACCCGGATTCCCCATAGATGACGACTTGCTTTCCGGGTGTGCGCAGCGCGTCGACCAACTTGTCGTTAACTCGTTCCCGGTGAACGAAGTTCAGACGTGCGGGCGTTGTGGGCGTGAAGACGTCGAAGACCGAGGAGGACACTGCAACAGATCTGGCTACGTCCCGCTACCCTTCCGCTTACAACCACCGATCATGGGGTCAGTGACCCTAGCACTGTGCTCACAAAACGGGGAATGCCTCGCCGCCGACTGTCGGGTGTGCTCGCACCGGTCCGTGAGGTCGGCATAGGCAATGGTGCCGAGGCGAGACCAGGAGAGGACGCCAGCCCCAGGTCCGTCACGCCGCGCCATGCATCAGGTACACGGTCGGACAGCGTCCTGTCATTCCCCGGAGCGGACCGTGTCTGTGAGGTCCTCCTGTCGACGTCGGTCGTTGGCTACTCGGGGTGAGTAGCGGCCGCAGCAGGGTCCTTCCCGCAAACTTGCCCCACGTCTTGCGGCGCCCTGGCAACATCACCGCCTGTGACTGCCGAGGTGCTGACCAAGGGCGCGAACGCGCCGCTGCCGCCGCACGCCTTCATGGGCGGGCACATTGACATCGCCCTTGAGTGGCGTGTCTTGGAGGAAGCTCCCGAGGTGGACTTGTCCGCTGTTCTGGTCAACGCCGACGGGCGCGTGCGCAGCGACGCGGACCTGGTCTTCTACAACCAGCCTGCCGCCGAGAACGGAGCCGTTCGGCATCTCGGGAAGGCCCGCGGCGCCGGCCTGCTGCGGGACGTGGTCCGGCTTCGGCTCGCGGACCTCCCAAACGATGTCACCGCGGTCTTCGTCGCAGCCTCCACGGAGAACGGGCCGTTCGCGGCCGTGACTGGGCTGCGCCTAACGATGACGGACGCAGGCGACGTGCCGCTGATCACGTACGAGGTCAGTGGGACGAGCACCGAGCAGGCAATTCTCGTCGGGGAGGTCTACCGCCGCGCCGGCGCGTGGAAGCTGCGCGCCGTGGGCCAAGGGTGGGCCGACGGGCTCGCGGGCCTCGTCACGCACTTCGGAATCGACGTCGACGACGAGCAGGACTCCGCCTCGCCGACCCCGCACGCTCCGCCCGCAAGGACGTTGCCCGACGCGCCGCCGTCGACCGCGCCCGCGGCTCCGTCCACCCCGATGCCCCCACCCGCGCCCGCCGGTGTGCCTGCCCTACCTCCGCCGCCTGCACCTGAGCCGTCGCCGCCGTCCGGCGGTCGTCGTGGCTTGTTCGGGCCACGGAAGAAGCAGCTCGCGGAGGACAACGCGCGGCTTGCAAGCCAGCTCGCGCACTTCGGTGCGATGGACGCGCTGGACGTGCAGCGGGAGACCGACCGCCGCCGGGACGAGCTTCGGGTCGTCGAGGCACAGCTCGCCGCCGCCCGCGCCGAGCTCCAGCAGGTGCAAAGCCAGCTGGTTGCCGCCGACGACGACATGGTGCTGCAAGAGGTGGGCGTCTACCGCTACAAGCACCCGCTGGACGACTCCGTTGCGTACAAGGCCCGCCTCGCCGACCTCAAGGACCAGATCAAGGTCGCGACCAAGGGCCAGAACGCCGTCTTGGCCGCCACCAACTGGACCGTCAACGGATCAGCGCGCGAGGGAGCCGCCATGGTCCGCGACTTCTCCAAGCTCATGCTGCGCGCCTACAACGCCGAAGCCGACAACGCCGTACGCACGGTCCGGCCGCACACCCTGCACACGGCCACCGACCGGCTCGAGAAGGCCGCGGCGACGATCGCGAAGCTCGGCAAGTCCATGCTGATCCGCGTCAGCCCGCACTACCACGGCCTCCGACTCCTCGAAGTACAGCTCACCGCTGACTACCTGGCGAAGGTCGAGGAAGAGCGCGAGCGTATTCGGGAGCAGCGCGAGCGGCAGCGCGAGGAAGAGAAGGCCCAACGCGAGTTCGAGCGTGAGAAGGCACGCCTGCTCAAGGAGCGCGCTCACTACGAGGCCGTCCTTGCCCGGGCCCGAGCGAGCGGCGACCTCGACGCCATCACCGACCTGCAGTCCAAGCTCGACGACGTCGACACCGCGATCTTCGGCGTCGAAGCCCGCGAGGCCAAGATCCGGGCCGGGTACGTCTACGTCATCTCCAACATCGGGGCCTTCGGCGAGCACATGGTCAAAATCGGTATGACACGCCGCCTCGACCCCATGGACCGTGTCCGCGAACTCGGCGACGCCTCAGTCCCCTTCCGCTTCGACGTCCACGCCCTCATCTTCAGCGAGGACGCCGTCAGCCTCGAAAACACACTCCACGAAGAACTCAAAGACCGCCGGGTCAATCGCGTCAACCAGCACCGCGAGTTCTTCTACGCCACGCCCGCGGAGGTGCGCGACGTTTTGGCACGCCGAGCAGGGCAGCACCTCCTCGAGTACAAGGAGGCCGCCGAAGCGCTCGAGTGGCGGGCGAGCGGTGAGCGGGCACTGCCCACACCGCACCGGCTCACCTACTAGGTCAACAGCCCCCGCAGGCAGAGGGAGTCGACCTACGACATTCACGCTCATGCCCCTGTCGCTGCGAGTCAACGCGCGCTCGAAGTCGCTTTCACCAGGCAGCATGACCCCTCGAGTGCAGTCCGCCACCACTGTCCACGACAGTTGACAGGTCATGACTTCGTGGCGCACGCTGGGTACTCACTCAAACGTGGAGCTCGCGCCTCGACCCGCTGCGAACGGAGGAGGACGGCGTGACACTGACCCTCACGGCCGCGGATCTCCTTCAGCTCCCCCCGGTCGTCGACGTTCCGACGGCGGCTGCAGTGTTGGGTATCGGCCGCACTTCCGCGTACGAGCTCATCCGTGCCGGCGCTTGGCCGACTCCTGTCCTCCACCTCGGCAAGTCCATACGAGTACCCACCGCGCCGCTTCTCGAGCTGGTACAGGTGGCACGGTGAAGCACGGCTCCGTCTATCAACGCCACGCCCGGACCTGCCCACGTGATGCCGAGGGCCGTCTGCAAGCGCATCGCTGCCGCGGCGGGTGGGCCTACGTGCTGGAGTACGGCCGCGACAGCAATGGCAAGCGCTTGCAGACCACCAAGTCCGGCTACCCGACGCGAGCCGCTGCGCAGGAGGCGTTGCAGGAGACGGTGCGTGTCCTCATGACCGACGTCTCGATGCATGCCCTCACAACCCGCGAGTACCTCGAGACCTGGCTCGCGGGCAAGGCTGCTTTGAAGCCTTCCACCGCGGCCCATTACCAGGACGCTTTGAGGCTCTACTTACTTCCTCACCTCGGCGACGTCCGTCTGCTCGACCTCCGCCCGCACCACCTCGACCGGCTGTACGAAGCGATCGCCACCGGGCGTCGAGGACGTCCCCTCAGCCCGAGCTCAATTCGGCGCGTTCACGCCACGCTCCGCTCCGCGCTCAACACCGCGGTCAAGCGACGGCTCATCCCGTACAACCCAGCGCTGCACATCGAGCTCGCTCCGGAGAACCCGAGGCGGCCACGTCCTTGGAGCGCGGACCAGAGTCGGCGGTTCCTCAAGGCAGCGGAGAAGGACCGCCTCGTCGCGCTCTACCAGCTGCTCCTCGTCAGCGGCCTCCGTCGTGGCGAGGCAACCGGACTCCGTTGGAACGACCTGGCCCTCGACCAGGGATACCTGATGGTCGTCCAACAGATCACCGAGGTGCGCGGCAAGCTCGTCGTCGGCACGCCCAAGACCAAGCGCGGCAGCCGTGTAGTCCAGCTCGATCAGGTGACGGTCGAGGTGCTGCGTCGCCACCGCGCCCGGCAGCAGCACGAGCGGGCGGAGTGGGGCGACGCCTGGCGCGACAGCGGGCTCGTGTTCACCCGCGAGGACGGCGGGCCACTGCGCCCCGAGTACGTCACGCGCCACTTCCAGAAGCTGGCCGCGCAGGCGGACCTTCCAGTGATCCGCCTCCACGACCTGCGTCACACGAACGCGAGCCTGGCGCTTTCAGCAGGTGTCGACATCAAGGTCGTGTCCGAGCGTCTCGGCCACTCCACGACGGCGATCACTGCAGACCTCTACACGCACGTAGACCGCGGCGTAGGCCGAGAAGCCGCGAACCGGATCGGCAGCCTCCTGACGGCGCCGGCACAAGCGAGCGAGGAGCTTCCTAGCGCATCCCTAGCGCGGCAGCACCCCGAGGGAACCGTGGACGCCCGCGCCTCCCCTGACAGCACAAGGCCCTGACCGCGTTTCCGCAGGTCAGGGCCTCGTCCTACTGTCTCGACACAGCGTGCGCCCGAAGGGACTCGAACCCCTAACCTTCTGATCCGTAGTCAGATGCTCTATCCGTTGAGCTACGGGCGCGTGCGTCACCGGAGTGGCGCTGGAACAGCATACCGGGTCCCTCCGGCAGGCCAGAGCCGGACTGGCGCGACCGGCCGAGCACAGCGCTGGCCTGCGCAGACGCGCCCGCCGCGCAGCAGCGGCACGATCAGCCCCCGGCCGGCGAGGACGCCGCCACGACCGCCCCCGACCGGCGGCCGGCGGCGTCGACCGCGACCACCCGGTAGTGGTGCCCAGGGCTGCCCAGCAGGAGGAGGTCCACCGCCCCTGTCGAGGCGGTGGTCCCCAGCGTCTCGACATCGAGGAAGCCCGGCGCCGGCGAGCGCTGCACGACGTAGCCGGCGACGCCGACGTCGTCGGCGGCCGCGCCCCAGCTGAGCGACACGAGGACGCCGGCCTCGTGAGCCGCGCTCGTGACGGTGACGTCGGTCGGCTCGCTCGGAGCGGCGGCGTCGCCGGTCAGTGACACGGCCTGGCCGGCGGAGCGCTCGCTGCGGTTGCCCGCCGCGTCGAGGGCTACCACCGCGTAGTGGTACGTCGCCCCGGCAGCCGGCGGGTGGTCGACGAACGTGGCTTCCGCCTGCGGCTCGAACTCGACGGTCTCGACCCCGTCGACGCCGGTCTCGAAACCCGGGGAGGTGGAGCGCACGGGGATGTACCGGGAGACTCCGACGTCGTCCGCGCCACCGCTGCGCCAGCTGAGCGTCACCGCTTCGGACGTGGTCGCGGCCAGCACGTCGTCCGGCGCGCGCGGGGCGTGGTCGTCGAGGCCGAGCGTCGCCGCCACGCTGGCGGACCGGTCGCTGGTGTTGCCGGCCGCGTCCCGCGCCATCACGAGGTAGTGCCGGGCCCGTCTGTCGGCGGGCGTGTCGAAGGCGGTCGTCCCGGTCGTGTAGCCCACGTACGTCAGGGCGTCGTCCAGGGCGTACGACGGCGAGCTCCACACGTCGTACCCCGCCACGCCGACGTTGTCGGCCGAGGCAGCCCAGTGGAGCCCGATCCCGCCGTCCCGGACCTCCGCATACAGGCCGGTGGGGGCCGAGGGCGGCACGAGGTCCCAGACGCTGGCGGGCGGGGCGTCGACAGGGAGCGGGGCCGTCACCGGGCCGGGCACCGCCACGGGCGCCGGAAGGGCCACCGGGGCGAGGCCCGGGACGGCCGGGAGCAGGGCCGGGGCGGGAGCCTCCGGGGTGTGAGCACCGGGGGCGGGAAACGCCTCCACCGGCGCAGGCGCCACCGGTGCAGGCACGGAGGGGGCCGGCGATGGCCCCGGCCGGGGCGCGACCAGCGTCGGCCGGCCCGTCACCGTGTCCCCCGCCCCACGCACCACGGTGTCCCTGGTGTCGGCGGCGACCCGGTCCCGGCCCGCGCCGCCGTCGATGACGTCCTGCCCGGCGCCGCCACTGACCCGGTCGTTCCCCGCACCGCCGCGGATCGTGTCGTTCCCCGCGTCCCCGTTCAGCACGTCCGCGGAGGAGCTGCCGAGCAGCCTGTCGTCACCCGGCCCGCCCGAGACGGTCGAGGCCCGCAGCGCGCAGACGAGGTCGTTGCCGCTGCCGGCGCGCACGACGCTGCCGGCGCCTTTCACCACGATGACGTCCCGGCGTGGGGTGCCCGCCACGACCGCAGCGGCCCGGGTCGAGACGATCGTGGCGCGTACGCCGTCGCACAGGATCGCTCCCGAACGGGCCGTGGGCTGCGCGGCCGCTGCCGGGAAGGCGAGCGTGAGGGCGGCCAGGGCGGCCGCGGCGGCTCCGCCGAGCGCACGGCCCTCGCTGCGCGACGTCATCGAGGCCCGCCTCTCCTGATCGCTCCGGCTTCCTACGGCTCCCCCAGCCCATCGGCGTCACGCACGCTGCTGTTGAGGAAGTCAGGACTCGGCGCTCACGAATCGCACTGCCGGCGTCCGGCAGACGCCGACCGGCCCCGCCGCGCGATGCGCGACGGGGCCGTCCAGGTCGGGGGTGTCAGGGCAGGGCGACCGGCTCGAGAGCCGGCATGTCCATGGCCGTGGTCGGCACGACCGGCGGGGCGTCGGTCGCCCGGCGGCCCTGGATGTAGGGGTTGACCGGCTTGGGCCGCTCCGCCTCGTTCTTCGTCGCGTACGCCACCGTGATCGCGTCGAGGATGGACAGCGCGACACCGGTGACCAGCACGCCGAAGAGGAAGCGGTAGATCGCCGCGTCCACGCCGATCGTCTCGGTGATGAGGGCGGAGTACATCGTCGGCGACGAGAGCAGGAGCCCGCCGACGACGGACCCGGGACGCAGGATGTTCACGCCTGGCCTCCCGCGGTCGCCGCCCGCCGGGCGCGCAACTGCTCCGCGAACACGTGCTTGCGAACCAGGTCGGCCGCCGGGTGGTCGTCGGGGAACGTCACGACGAGCTCCTCGTAGCCGTTCACCGGCTTCTCGGCGCGCAGCACCGTGCCGTGGACCACGAGGACGTCGCCGTCCACGTTGAGCCGGCACTCGACCGGCTCGTCGGCCTTGAACGCCCCCGGGGCGACCCGGCAGCGCACGCCGCCCTCGCCCAGGTCCAGCATCCAGCCGACGCGGATGGTGTCGACCTCGGGGTTGACCACGGAGAGCGCCCCGTTGACCTCGACCCGGGCGTACCGCCGGCGCTGCCGGAGCTCCACCGAGCCCGCCGGCCGTACCCGCCAGAGCTTCATGCCGGTGCCGGACCGCTCCGCGCCGATGAACAGCGCGGCCACGCTGCAGACGCCGCGCCTGCAGGTCCAGTGGACCGAGACGACCGTGCCCGCCCGCGGGCCCTCGATGTCGCCGACGTACGCCGCGGCCGCCAGCAGCAGGTCTCCGTCGACGCTGTCCTCGACCCGCGAGGGCAGCACGAGCTCGTCGTCGTCCAGGGCGATCCGCACGAGCTCGTTGACGTCGGGAAGCGTCGTGCTCACTCTTCCTCCTCGTCGGTGCCCAGCCGGGCGCCGAGCAGCGCCGACCAGGCAGCGGGTGTGGCGCGGCGCCCGTCGAGCACCGCCACCGGGACGCCGAGCGCGAGAACGCTGCACGGGTCCGCCGTGTCATCAAGGTGTTCGACAGCGACGGCGTCCACTCCACCAATTCGGCGCAGGTGCTTGGCGACATCACCCGTCTTGCGCGTGGCGTCGACGACCGCCCACACGGCGGTCGCCTCGAGGCCGGCGATCACGCCGCGCGCCCAGTCCGCGCCGGAGCGGCCCAGCGGGGCGTCGACGGCCACGATGGTCGCGCTCTCGGACAGGTGCAGGCGGCGCGAGCGGCGGACGGCCTCCGCCGCGTTCGGGATGCGGCGGCGGCTGTGCACGCCGGTGCCCAGGCCCGTCGGCGCGGCGAGCAGGACCTTGTCCGGGTCCAGGCGCATGGCGCTCGCGGTCTTGCGCGCCACGCCGTACGCGGCGGCACCCTCTCCCACGATGACCAGCACGTCCCCGGCCTTCGCCGGCGGCTTCGGCGCCTCGGGCAGCGCGGCCACGAGGCGCGCGACCGCGGCGTGGCTGTTCCAGGTCGGGACAGCCGCGACGGCAGCGGTGAGCTCCGGGGGCACGCCCAGGGCCCGCAGCGCCGGCGTGAGCCCGTCCTGCGGCTCGGCCAGGGCCGGCAGCAGCGTCTGCTCCTGCTGGGTCAGGTCGATGACCGTCCCCGCGCGGGCCTCGTCCGCCGGCGCGGCGTCCACGAACTCCGGCTCGACGACGGGCTCGGAGAAGCCCTGCGCCGGGAACGCGGACGGGACCTCGACCGCGACCGGAACGCTCTGCGGCACGGCGGTCGGCGACGCCGGGGCGCCCGCCGGCGCCGCGGTGACGGTGGGGGCGGGCGCCGTGGGCAGCCCGGCCGTGAAGCGGGCCTCTGCGCCGTCGGCCTCCCGCGCCAGCCCGGCGAGCACGTGGGCGAAGCTCGGCGACTGCGTCGAGACGGTGGGGAACTCGGCCGGCTGCACCTCGGGCGCGTCCGGCCGGGTCGGCGGGAGCCGGACCTCGGGGGCGGCGGGCTGGGCGGCGGCAGGCTGGGCCGGGGCGGGCTGGGCAGCCGCAGGCTGCGCAGCGGGGGCGGCCGCGGCGACGGTGTACGTCCCCGCGTCCGTCGCCGCGTACGCCGGGGCGGGCGCCGCAGGAGCAGGCTGGACGAGCGGCGCAGCGGGCGCGGCCGGCGCCGGCGGTGCCGGCGCCACCGGGGCCGGCACGGCGGCGGCCGGCGGGACCGCGGCGGGCGGCACGGGCGCCGCCGGCACCGGGGCTACCGGGGCCTGCGGCACCGCGACCGGCGCCCCGGGGTTCCCCGTGATGCCGATCTGGTCGCGGACCTCGTCGATCATGTCGAGCAGGTTCTCGGCGGCCGGGGTCGGCGCGGGAGCGGGAGCCGGGGCGGGCTCGGCGTCCGGGATCTCGACGGCGACCTCGTAGCGCTCCTTGGTGAAGAAGCCGGCGAAGCCACCCGTGCGGATCTTGTCCGCCTGGACGATGCGCGCCTTCGGCCCGTGCTCGGCCCGTACCCGGGCGAGCAGCTCCTGGATGTCAGGTCCCTCAAGCAGCAGGCGCGTGGGCATCGTCAACCACTCCCATCGTCTCAATCCGTAGCTGCCCGGTTACCTCACCGTACGAGAGCACGGGTACCCGCGGAGCAGCGTTGCGAGTCAGTCGGCGCACTGCGGATCGGACCTGAGGGCTGCAGACGAGAACCGGTGTGGTCCCGCGCTGCTCGGCCAGCTCGGCCATCTGGGCGAGCCGGTTGGTGACCGCCTCGGCACGCATCGCGTCGAGCAGGATGTGCGTCCCGCCGTCGCCGGCGACCATCGACTCGAACATCGCCTGCTCCAGGCGCGGGTCCAGGGTGAAGCAGCGCAGGACGCCGTCCGGGGCGTACGCGGCGGCGATCGCCGGGCCGAGCGCCGTGCGGGCGGCCTCGACCAGGCCCTCGACGTCGGTGCCCTGCTTGGCCCGCAGCGACAGCGCCTCGAAGATGCGCGGCAGGTCGCGGATGGAGACGCCCTCGTCGAGCATCGCCTGCAGGACCCGCTGGACCTCGCCGAGCGTGAGCGCGGCGGGGGTGAGCTCCTCGACGACCACCGGGTGGGTCCGCTTGACCATGTCGACCAGCGAGCGGACGTCCTCGCGGCCGAGCAGGCGGCTGGCGCCCTCCCGGACCACCTCGGCCAGGTGCGTCGTGACCACGCTGGCGCGGTCCACCACGGTCGCGCCGAGCAGCTCGGCCTGGTGGCGCAGCTCGGCGGGGACCCACTTGGCGGCGAGGCCGAAGACCGGCTCACGGGTGGGGGTGCCGGGCAGGCCCTCGAGCGAGTCGCTGATGGCGAGCACGTGGCCCGTCGGGGCCTCGCCGCGGGCGGCGGGCACGCCGCCGATCTTGATGACGTAGGTCGAGAGCGGGAGCTCGAGGTCGTCGCGGGTGCGGACCGGCGGGAGGACGATGCCCAGGTCGAGCGCGATCTTGCGGCGCAGGGCGCGTACCCGGTCGAGCAGGTCCCCGCCGGCCGAGGTGTCGACCAGGTCGACGAGGTCCACCGCCAGCTCGAGCGCGAGGGAGTCGACGAGCATCTCGTCGGCGAGCGCCTCGGGCGAGTCCGGCGCCGGGCCGGCCTCGAGCGCCGCGGCGGCCTCGGCGGCCTGCAGCTCGGCCGCGGCCTCGTCGGGCTTCTTGAGCTTGGTCGAGAGGTAGAAGACGCCGCCGCCGACCACGAGGAACGGGAGCTTGGGCAGGCCCGGGATGAGGCAGAGGCCGAGGACCGCGAAGGCACCGATCCGGAGCGCGTTGCGCTGCTGGCCGAGCTGCTGGACGAAGTCGCTGCCCATGTCGGCCTTGGAGGTCGACCGGGTGACGATGAGGCCGGTCGCGACCGAGAGCAGCAGCGCCGGGATCTGGGAGACCAGGCCGTCGCCGATCGAGAGCAGGCTGTACGTGTGGGCGGCCTCGCCGGGCGCCATGCCCTTCTGCACGACACCGACCACGAACCCGCCGAGCAGGTTGACCGCGGTGATGATGATCGCGGCGATCGCGTCGCCCTTGACGAACTTGGACGCACCGTCCATGGCGCCGTAGAAGTCGGCCTCGGCCGCCACGTCCTCGCGGCGACGGCGGGCCTCGTCCTCGTCGATGATGCCGGCGTTGAGGTCGGCGTCGATCGCCATCTGCTTGCCGGGCATCGCGTCGAGGGTGAAGCGGGCGCCGACCTCGGCGACCCGCTCGGCGCCCTTCGTGATCACCATGAACTGGATGATCACCAGGATGAAGAAGATGACCAGGCCGATGACCAGCGAGCCGCCGACCACGAAGTGGCCGAACGACTCGATGACGTTGCCGGCGAAGCCGTCGCGCAGCACGAGCCGGGTGGCGCTCACGTTGAGCGCGAGCCGGAACAGGGTCGCGATGAGGATCAGCGCCGGGAAGACCGCGAAGTCGAGGGCCCGCCTCACGAACATGGCCACGAGCAGGACCACGAGCGCGAACGCGATGTTCAGCGCGATGAGCATGTCGAGCACGACCGTGGGCAGCGGCACGACCAGCATCAGGATGATCGCGACGACACCGGCGGGGATACCCACCTGGCCGAGGTTCTTCGACTTCACAGCACCATCCGGTTCGCGTGAGAAGCGGGGCGGCCGACCGTGGCCTGGGGTGCCTTCCTGGCTCTGCTTCTTCGACAGCCGGTCCCGGGTCTTTAGCCCTGGGCCGCACTCCGGCCGGGTGGTCCCGCAGGCGGGCCCGGGGCAGCGGGTGGTCCTCGCGGCGTACGCGGGCAGGGGCCTGCAGGCAGACGACGTCCGGGCGCCCCGCGCCTAGCGTTGCCGGCATGACCTCGAGCACGCTCGCCGCGCGGGCCACCGCTCCCCTGCCCGCCCCTGCGGGCGGGGCGCTGCCGCCTGCCCGCCGGCGGGACTCCCGGCTGCGCGCGTGGGCCTGCCGGCACCCCTGGGTGCTCCACCTGCCGGTGGTCCTGCCGCTCCTGGCGCTCGCCGCGTCGTACCTGCCCTACGCCGCCGACCACACCTCCACGCCGGACGCGGTCGTCGCCGCCGTGCAGCTCGTGCCGCCGCTCGCCCTCTGGTGGCGGCGGGAGCGCTCCCGGGCGGTGTTCGGGGTGGTCGCGTCGACGGCGTTCGTCCAGTGGCTCGCCGGCGTGCCCCTGAACCCGGTCCAGCTCTGCCTGCTCGTCGCGCTGCACAACGTCGCGTGCCGGGACGAGGAGCGCTGGCGCCGCGCGGCGCTGGCCGTCTGCTTCGTCGGGGTGGCCCTCATGGCATTCGGCCAGCCGGACGGCACCGTGGGCAACCAGCTGCTCTCCGGGGCGCTGGTGTCGACCGTCTACATCCTGGGCGTGAACGTGGGGCTGCGCCGCGCGTACCTCGAGGAGCTCGAGGAGCGGGCCGCCCGGCTCGAGCGCGAG
The DNA here is from genome assembly GCF_011250645.1 of Motilibacter aurantiacus. NCBI lineage: Bacteria > Bacillati > Actinomycetota > Actinomycetes > Motilibacterales > Motilibacteraceae > Motilibacter > Motilibacter aurantiacus. The sequence goes on along the minus strand of NZ_JAANNO010000013.1, from coordinate 30,165 downwards.
CGCGAGAGCCTGGACCGGGCGGCCGTCGCGGAGGAGCGGGCGCGGATCGCCCGGGAGCTGCACGACGTGCTCGCGCACAACGTGACCGTGATGGTGGTGCAGGCCGACGGCGCCGGGTACGCCCTCGACGCCGACCCGGCCCAGGCCCGCGCCGCCGTGGCGACGATCGCGGACACCGGGCGGTCCACGCTGGCCGAGATGCGCCGGCTGCTCGACGTGCTGCGCGCCGAGGACGGGGACGGGCTGGCCCCGCAGCCGGACCTCGCCGCCGTCCGGCGCCTCGTGGGCGAGGCCCGGGCCCGTGGGCTGCCGGCCGAGCTCGACCTGCAGGATCGGGCGGGCGAGGCCGCGCCGCCGAGCGTGCAGCTGGCGGCGTACCGCATCATCCAGGAGTCGCTGACCAACGTGCTCAGGCACGCCGTCGAGGTCGCGTCGGTGGTCGTCCGCGTACGCGAGAAGGAGGGCGCGGTGCACGTGGAGGTGGTGGACGACGGGGCCGGGGCCGCCCCGCTGGGCGCCGGAGGCCACGGGATCCGCGGCATGCGCGAGCGGGCTGCGGCCCTCGGCGGCCGGGTCGAGGCGGGGCCGCGCGACGGGGGCGGCTTCGGCGTGCGCGCGGTGCTGCCCGTGGCCGGCGGCCGGGAGTGAGCGCGCCGGTCCGGGTCGTCCTCGTCGACGACCAGGAGCTGGTCCGCACCGGCTTCGGCATGGTGCTGCAGGCACAGCCCGACATCGAGGTCGTCGGGGAGGCGGGCGACGGCGCCGCCGCCCTCCGCGTGCTCGAGGCGGTCCCCGCCGACGTCGTGCTCATGGACGTGCGCATGCCCGAGCTCGACGGGGTGGAGGCCACCCGCCGGCTGCGGGCCCGGGCGGCGGCGCCCCGGGTGCTGATCCTCACGACGTTCGACCTCGACGAGTACGCCTACGCCGCCCTCGGCGCGGGAGCCAGCGGGTTCCTGCTCAAGGACGTCCCGCCGGCCGAGCTGGTGTACGCCATCCGCGCCGTCGCGTCCGGGGACGCCGTCGTCGCCCCCAGCACCACGCGACGGCTGCTGGAGCGGTTCGCCCCGTCACTGCCGGGCGGGCCGGCGCCCGACCCGGAGTCGCTGTCCGCCCTGACCGCCCGCGAGCGGGACGTGCTGCTGCTCGTCGGCCGTGGGCTCAGCAACGCCGAGGTGGCGCAGCGGCTGGCCCTCAGCGAGGCGACGGTGAAGACCCACGTGGGGCGCATCCTGGCCAAGCTCGGGCTGCGGGACCGGGTGCAGGCGGTGGTGATGGCGTACGAGACGGGGCTGCTGCGGCCGGGCAGCTGAGGGGGAGGGCGCCCCGCGACCGTAAGAACGGCTCGGTGAGGCCTCAGCGTTGCTGGGCGTTAGGAGCAGCCCTCCCTCTGCCGTCCACTGTCCTCCTGCCCGTCTGCGGGGTCAAGGGGCTCCCCCGGCTGCTCCCCGCGTCCCCTTCCGGGGGGCTTGCCGAGGGCCGCCGGCCGGTCCAGCAGGGGCGCAAGCTCGTGGCGGTCGATCACGAGGGAGGTGAGGGGGCGGCGTACGCGCGTGCCGTCGTCGTCCGGGCGGGACGAGAGCCCATTGCAAGGAACACTCGAGGCCACACGAACTGCTTCGGATAAGTCGAATTCAGGTGAGCCTGATCAGGGGTCGCCGAGGAGCGCGTCGGCACGTGCCCCATGGGGCCATCTCATCCATCTTGCCACACCCTTCTAGGCACCGCGACCCGGGGCGCCGGCCACCACCACACTCCCCCACCCGGGCGAGGCGGCGTCCGCATAGTCTGACATGTCCGGGTCGGCATGAGCGCCGGCGAGCCTGGGCACGAGGACCCCCACGGGGTTCTGCCAGCTCCGACAGATCTCGCGTAACGGTTGTGCAACGCATTGCGCGGGAAGGCGAAAGTTGGTGTTGACAGCAGCGAAACAGCCGACCTAGCGTCGCCCGGTCACTTCATGACACCTGAAGCGTACTGCAGTGATAGTGCGCGCAGACATGTGGCCAAGGGAGGTCCTGTATGCGAAGGGCGACAACAGCGGCGTGCCTCGCCGCGGCGTTCGTAGGACTGGCGAGTGTGCAGCCGGTCCTCGCGGGCGAGGCGACTTCCGGGACGGCGGCCGTCGACGGCAACGCCTTCCAGAAGGTGACGCTGAACGACCGCCCGGGCGAGCCGATGGCGCTCGCCGTCCTGCCCGACCTCCGCGTGCTGCACAGCGCGCGGACGGGTGAGATCCGGCTCCACGACCCTGCGAGCGGCGTGAACTTCCTCGCCGCCGACATGAAGCAGAGCCCGCAGGGCCTGTACCAGCACGACGAGGAAGGCGTCCAGGGCGTTGCCGTGGACCCCAACTTCGCGAAGAACAAGTGGGTCTACGTCTACTACTCCCCGCGCCTCAACACCCCCGTCGACAACCCGGCCACGCCGGGCGTCAACGAGGGCGACGCGCCGGAGACCGGCACGCAGGCCGACTGGGACCGCTACAAGGGCGCCCTCTACCTCTCGCGCTTCAAGCTCGAGGGCAACAAGCTGAACTTCAGCACCGAGCAGCGCATCCTCGAGGTCCCCGTCGACCGTGGCATGTGCTGCCACGTCGGCGGCAAGATCGACTTCGACAGCAAGGGCAACCTCTACCTGTCGACGGGTGACGACTCGAACCCGTTCTCGTCCGACGGCTACACCCCGATCGACGACCGCCCGGGCCGCAACCCCGTCTTCGACGCCCGCCGTACCTCGGGCAACACCAACGACCTGCGCGGCAAGATCCTGCGCATCAAGGTCGCCGAGAACGGCAGCTACACGATCCCGTCCGGCAACCTGTTCAAGCCGGGCACCGAGAAGACCCGCCCCGAGATCTACGCGATGGGCTTCCGCAACCCGTTCCGGTTCGACGTCGACTCGAAGACGGGCGACGTCTACGTCGGCGACTACTCCCCCGACGCCAACGCCGACAACCCGAACCGCGGCCCCTCGGGCCAGGGTCGCTGGATGGTCGTCGACCGCCCGGCCAACTACGGCTGGCCGTTCTGCATGTCGCGCGACCTCGCGTACAACGACTACGACTTCGCGACCGGCACCTCCGGCCCGAAGTTCAACTGCAAGAAGCCGGTCAACGACTCGCGCTGGAACACCGGCCTGACGAACCTGCCCGCCGTGACGGACGCCGAGGTCATCTACGGCTACGGCCCGAGCGAGCAGTTCCCCGAGCTCGGCACCGGCGGCATCGGCCCGATGGGCGGCCCGGCGTACCGTCCGGCCAAGGGCCTGACCTCGCAGGTCCGCTGGCCCGAGGAGCTGGCCGGCAAGCCGCTGCTCGGTGAGTGGACCCGTGACTGGCTGCTCGCCTTCAACATCGGCAGCAACAGCAAGGTCAAGTCGATCGAGAAGATCCTGCCCGCGGGCGACGTGACCCTCGACGGCCCGATGGACATGGAGTTCGGCCCCGACGGCGCGCTCTACGTCCTCGACTACGGCACGGGCTACTTCGCGGAGCTGCCCGAGGCCCAGCTGGCTCGTATCGACTACACCCGCGGCAACCGCACCCCGCAGCCGAAGGCGTCTGCGGACGTGGTGAACGGCCAGGCGCCGCTGACCGTCAAGTTCTCCAGCGCGGGCACGACGGACGCCGACGGTGACGAGCTCACCTACGAGTGGGACTTCAACGCCGACGGCGTGGTGGACTCCACCGAGCAGAACCCGACCCACACCTACACCGCGAACGGCACGTACGAGGCCACGCTGAACGTCACCGACGAGACCGGTCGCAGCGCTGCGTGGTCCGTCCGGGTCGTCGTCGGCAACACGGCCCCGGTCGTGTCGATCACCACCAACCCCTCGCAGCACGGTGGGACCTTCCACTGGGGTGACACCGTGACCTACACCGTCACCGTCACCGACGACCAGCCGGTCGACTGCTCGCGGGTCAGCGTCTCGTTCATCCTCGGCCACGACACCCACGGCCACCCGCTCTCGACGAGCACGGGCTGCACCGGGTCGTTCGTGACGTTCGTGGACGGCGGCCACGCCGGCGCCTCGAACCTCCGGGCCGTGTTCAACGCGTCCTACACCGACGCGCCGAGCGACGGGCTCCCCGCCCTCTCCGGCAGCGCCGAGGTCGCGCTCACCCCGGCGAGCTGAGCTCGTAGCAACCCCTGAAGCGGGGCGTCACCTCCGGGTGGCGCCCCGCTTCCGCGTCCGCCCGCCCCGCTTCCGCATCCGCCCGCCGCGCTCACCGGTCCGGCAGCGCCTCCCACTCGGCCCAGGTCAGGTCACGCCCGGGGTAGCGCACCGTGCCGAACGGCCACTCCTCGGCCAGCCAGCGGCGCACGAAGGCCTCGAGCTCGGCCTCCAGGCCCGTCCCCGCCTCCGAGGCGCGGACCCAGAAGGCCACGTCGGCGTCGGCACCGGCCTTCTCGGGCGGGTCGACGTAGACGCAGCCGAGCAGCTGGGAGCCGTCCGGGGAGAGCAGGGCGAGGTTGAACGCCCGCCGCAGGTCGCCCTCCTTCTGGTGCCAGGCCAGGTCGATGAGGTCCTGCTCGATCGTGAGGCCCTCGGCGGGCCAGCCCCACACCTCGCCGAACTGCGCCCACAGCCGCTCGCGGCTCGACATGACGGCGTCGTAGTCACGGATCACGTCGTGGACCGTGATGTGGCGGAGAGTGAACCGCTCGTGCTCCACGGGCAGGGGCAGGCGGAAGTCGCGCGGAAGGAAGGCCATGTGCAGCACCCTGCCGCGCCCGGCTTGTGAGCCGCTTGCGGCGGGCTGCCCGACGTCGGCCGTACGCCCGGCGGCCGGGGCGGCCACGATCGGGCCGAGGCGAGGGGCCGATGGCGAGGCCGCCAGGGGCAACCGGGTGCAGGCGCTGCTCGCCGAGCCGGCCACGCCCGAGAGACGGGCCGAGCCGACCGCTGGGTGCTGGGCCGCCCGACGGTGGGGCGCTCTCCTTCGGCGGCGGCATCCACTACTGCCTGGGCGAGGCGCTCGCCCGGCTCGAGGGGCAGGCCGCGCTCCCCGCGCTGCTACGCCGGTTCCCCGGCCTGCGGCTCACCGGGCAGCCCTCGCGCCGGTACGGCCTCACCCTGCGCAACTCCACGGCGATGCCGGCGGCGCCGACCGGCTGACCGTTCGCCCGGGCCCTCAGTGCACGGGCACCCGGTGCATGCCGGCGGCCGAGCCGCGCGCCTTGAGCGACAGCACGAACGCGAGCACCCGGGCGATCGCGTTGTAGAGGTCGGGCGGGACCTCGCCGCCGACGTCGACCGCCTTGTAGAGCGTGCGGGCCAGCGGGACGTCCTGGACCATCGGGATGCGGTTCTCGTCGGCGATGGCACGGATCTTCGCGGCCAGCGCGCCGGCGCCCTTCGCGACGACGCGTGGCGCGCCCCCCGTGGCGGGGTCGTAGCGGAGCGCCACCGCGACGTGCGTCGGGTTCACCAGCACGACGTCCGCGTTCGCGGCGTCGGCCATCATGCGGTTGCGGCTCATCGCCATCTGGCGGGACCGGATCTGGCCCTTGACGTGCGGGTCGCCCTCGGCCTGCTTGTACTCGTCCTTGATGTCCTGCTTGCTCATCCGCATGCCCTTCTCGATGCGGTGACGCACGACGGCGTAGTCGGCGGCGGCGAGGACCAGGCCGGCCATTGCGGCCTGCCGCATCAAGGTGATCACGGTGTCCCCGACGGCGTCCAGCACCGTCGAGAGCGGCATCGAGCTACCGCGGGCGAGCAACGGATGGATCCCCCGCATCGCGTGCCACACCACGAAGGCGAGCACCCCGACCTTCAACAGGGTCTTGATCCCCTCCCAGGCGCCCTGCGGCCCGAACAGCCGCTTGATGCCGGAGATCGGGTTCAGGTGCTTGAAGTCGGGCTTGAACTTCTTGGTGGCGACGGGGATGCCGCCCTGGGCGGCGTGCGAGAGAACGGCCACCGCGAGCAGAACGAGGCAGAGCGGCGCGACGATCGTGACGAGCAGCTTGGCGGCCTCGGACAGCAGGGACAGCGCCTGCGCCGGCTCGGGGTCCTCGATCAGCGTGGAGGCCTCGACGAACAGCGCGCTCGTGTTGTCCATCGCGCTGCCGATGGCGTGGGGAAGGATGAAGCTGGCCGCGAGCACACCGACCCAGGCGCCGAAGTCGGCGGTCCGGGGGAACTGGCCTTCCTTGCGGGCTTCCTTCCGCTTCTTGGCTGTGGGCTTCTCGGTCTTCTCCCCGGACATCAGCCCACCGCCGCGGCGACGGCCCGCAGGCCCATGTCGACGACCCGGTCGACCGCGCCCGGGATGAGCGGGACGCAGGCACCGAAGAGCAGCAGGGTGGCCAGGATCTTGGCGGGGAAGCCGAGCATGAACGGGTTCAGCGCCGGGGCGATGCGGGTCAGCAGCCCGAGGCCCACGTCGACCACGAAGAGGACTCCGATCAGGGGTGCGGCGATCTGCAGGGCGGCGAGGAGGAACTCGCCGATGCTCGTGACAAGGACCTCGCTGAGCCGCTCGACGTCGATCGAGGCGCTCAGCGGCACCGCGTCGTAGGACTCGAGGAAGCCGCGGATGACGAGCAGGTGCCCGTTGAGGGCGAAGAGCAGGACCACCGCGAGCTGTGAGGTGAAGCGGCCGAAGACGCTGTTCTGCGTCATCGACAACGGGTCGTAGCCCATGGCGACCGAGAACCCGCCGAAGAGGTCGATCAGGTCACCGGCCGACTGGACCGCCTGGAAGAGCAGGTAGGTGATGAAGCCGAGCGCCGCCCCGGTGAACGCCTGGAGCACCGCGCTGGTGATCAGCCCCGCCGCCGTCAGCTCCGGGACCGTCTCCGCGAGCCGGGGAGCCACCGGCAGCGAGAGCGCGACCGCCAGGATCGCCTTGACCGCGCCCGGCACGGCCCGCGACGCGAAGGGCGGCGCGATCAGGAGCCAGGCCGCCGCCCGGACGCTCGCGAGGAGCAGCCCGACCAGCAGCGGTGCGGCGATCTCGACGTTCACACTCAGCCCGCCGACAACAGGGTGGGGACCTTCTCGAACAGCTGGTGGGTGAAGCTGACCAGCTCGTGGATCATCCAGTTGCCCGAGAAGAGGACCGCGATGCCGACGCCGATCGCCTTGGGGACGAAGCTCAGCGTCGCCTCCTGGATCTGCGTCACGGACTGGAAGAGCGAGATCGCAAAACCGATCCCGAGGGCCGTCAGCAGCATGGGGGCCGAGAGCTTCGCGGCGACGATCATGGTCTGGAGAGCGATCTCGAGGATGGCGGCGTCGGTCATCGAAGTCCTAGGTGTAGGAGGAGACGAGGGCTGTCACGACAAGCCCCCAACCGTCCACCAGGACGAACAGCAGGAGCTTGAACGGGAGCGAGATCATGACCGGCGGCAGCATCATCATCCCGAGCGACATCAGCGCCGCGCTGACGACGATGTCGATCACGAGGAACGGGATGAAGATGATGAAGCCGATGATGAACGCGCTCTTCAGCTCCGAGAGGACGAAGGCCGGGACCAGCGTCGACAGCGGAACCTCTGCTGCAGATGTCGGCTTGCCCTCCCCCGCGACCTTAGTGAAAAGAGCCAGCTCGTCCTTGCGGGTCCGGTCGACCATGAACTCGCGCAGGGGCTGCACGCCGTCGTTGAACGCCTGCGACTGGGTCTTGTCCCCCGCCAGGAAGGGCTGGACCCCGCGCTCGTTCACCTCGCTGAGGGTCGGCGCCATGATGAACAGCGAGATGAACAGCGCCAGGCCGGCCAGGACCTGGTTGGGCGGGACGTTCTGCACGCCCAGCGCGTTGCGGGTCAGGCCGAGCACCACGAAGACCTTGGTGAAGCTCGTGGTCATGAGCAGCAGCGAGGGGGCGACGGCCAGCAGGGTGATCGCCAGGATGGTGACGATCGACGTGCTGGGCCGCCCGACGAGGCCGCCGAGGTCGACGTTGACGCTGGTCGGGCCGGTGGGCGAGCCGGGGCCCTGCGGGCCTCCGGGGCCGGGCTCCGCGGCGTACGCGGGGGCGCCGCCGACGAGCAGGAACGTCCCGCCGACGGTGGCGGTGGCGAGGGCATGCCGCAGGAGGCGGCGGGGCGTGGGCAGGCAGCTCATCATCGCCTCGTCGACCGCTCGCGCAGCGCGTTGACCGTCCGACGCCAGGTGTCGGGGCTCAGGATGCTGCCCGCGAGCGGGCCGGTGCCCACAGCGGGACGGGCGGGCTTTGCCGTCACGATACGCACGTTCCCGTCCTCGTCCACCGAGACCGAGGTGTCGGCGTCGGCGTCGGTTGCCTCGGTGCCCGCCTCCTGGGCGAGCTGGATCAGCTCGAGATCGGTCTCCGTGAGCAGCGTGACCTGGGTGTCCGTGACACCGACCACGAGGGCGCGGTCGGCGACGCGAACGACCGAGACCGAGGCGCCGCGGGAGAGCTGCTGGCGGGCCAGGATCTCCAGCGCGCCGGTGTTGCGGCCGCCCATCGACCCGCGCAGCACGCGCGCGGCCAGCCACATGAGCGCGATGACGACGCCCAGCGACAGGAACAGCCGCAGGAGCATCCCGAAGGTGGAACCGGTCACGCGGCGCCCTCGGTGTCGGCCTTCGGGCCCACGATCTCGGTGATGCGGATGCCGAAGTCCTCGTCGACGACGACGACCTCGCCGCGGGCGATCAACGTGCCGTTGACCAGCAGGTCGGCCGGGCTGCCGGCCGCGCGGTCGAGCTCGACGACCGCGCCGGGCGCGAGCGAGAGCAGCTCGCGGACGGTCATCCGCGTACGCCCCAGCTCCGCCGTCACCTCCATCTCGACGTCGCGCAACAGGTCGAGCCCACGGCTCGAGCCGGTCCCCGACGTCCCGCCGGCGCGCCCGGCGCCCGGCCCCCCGGCCGAGCCGGAGGGCGCAGCGGAGAGCAGTGCCGCATAGGTCGCGCGGACCTCGCCGTCGGCGAGCAGTGGCACGGCCACGGCCATGCCGCCCCCGCTCAGCGAGTCGAGGGCGACGTCGACGGGGAGCTCGCGCCCGGTCTCGACGACGACCTGGCCGAACGCGGCGCCGGCCGCGGTGAGCGCCGGCTGGACCGCCGCCGAGACGTCGAGCTCGCCGAGCGGGGAGCTGCGCAGGGCGTCGACCAGGTCCGCGCCGATGACCACGAGCGACGAGCCCCGCACGCTGCCGGTGAGCCCGGCGACGACGGCCGTGGCGGCGTCCGCCGGGACGGGTGCGGCGGTGATGTCGAAGACCGGGGTGCCCGGCACGAGCGGGGCCGCGCTCGGGAGCGCGGACGCGGCGGCCTCCGCGGCGGCGACGACCGCCTCGAGGACCTCGGGGGCGACGGTGGTCATGCGGGCTCCTCCGGCTTCAGGGGGTTCGAGTTCTCGGGCGACTCGACGACGAGCACGGCGAGCCGCTTGCCCGCGGCGCCGGGCACCGCGTGGGCGAAGACGATGTCGGCGGCCGTCACGGTGAGCGGGTCGCCGGTGTTGTGCTTGAGCGGCAGGACGTCGCCGACCTGCAGGTTCACCAGGTCGCGCGGGCGCGCCGCCGTGCCGGCGAAGCGGACTGCGACCTCCACGGGCACGTCCTGCAGGCGATCGCGGACGCGCCTGGCGGCCTCCTCGCGCGCGAGCCGCTCGCGCTCGCCGGTGGTGTGGGCGCCGCTGGCCGCGTCCAGCGCGGCGAGGGTGGGGTTGAAGGGCAGGCAGACCGTGGCCACGGTCTCGACCGCGCCGACCTTCATGTCGAAGGACGCCACCAGGACCATGTCCGAGGCGCTGGCGACCTGCGCGAACTGCGGGTTGTACTCGATGCCGGTGATCGTCGGCTCGAGGCGCAGCACGCCCTCGAAGGCGTACCGCAGCTCGCCGAGGACCCGGTCGAGCAGGCCGCGCAGCAGCGTCGCCTCGATCTCGGACAGGGCGCGCTCGGGCTGGCTCTCGGCACCGGGGCCGCCGAGCAGGTGGTCGACGCAGGCCATCGCGGTGCCGACGGAGAACTCCAGCACGCCGGCGCCCGGCAGCGGCTCCACGCTGAGGACGGCCATGTGGGTCGGGTTGGCCAGCTGGGAGACGTACTCGTCGTAGGTCAGCTGGTCGATCGACACCAGGTTGACCTGGGCGACCGTGCGCAGCGTCGACGTGAGGAGGGTCGTGTACTGCCGGGAGAACGTCTCGAAGACGATCTGCAGCGTCCGGACGTGCTCACGGGAGAGCTTGGTCGGGCGGCGGAAGTCGTACGCCACGGGCCCGGAGCCGCGCGATCGGCGGCCGACGCGGCCACGCGACCCGGACGTGCCCGAGCCCGGGGCGCTCCCGGGGCCGGCGACGGGCGCGTCGGCCTCGTCCACCTCGGCTGGGGAAAGCGGCGTTCCTGCTGTCACGTGGGGCTCTTCGGCGTCGGAGGTCCTGGGCCTTAGCTCTTACGGGTGAATGTCTTCCTCCGGGCGTGTCGCGCCCGGCTGGTCCTGGTTGGTGGGGTTCGAGCCGTACCCATGCTGTCAGGTGCCCCGTTCCCCGGTGTCACGGGTTCCTCACCTGTCGTGATCACCAAGCCGGGACGCGCGACCGCCGGGGGCGCGGTCTGCGCCCCCGGCGGTCGGTGGGACGTGCGTGGTGCCTCCGGGACGCGGAGGCCCGGCGTCACTGCATGACGAAGTTCGTGAAGTACACCTTCATCACGCCGTGGTGGTAGTCCTCGTTCACCATCTCCAGGAGCTCCTTCTTGAGCTTCTCCCGGTTCTTCGGCACGGAGAGCACCGAGACCTCCTCGCCGCTGAAGAGCGAGATGGCGTCGTCCAGAGCGGCCGAACCCTCCGGCTCCCCGTGGCCCGTGCTGCCCTCGACGGTGAACAGCAGGCTGATGCCGAGCTTGAGGAAGTGCCCGTCGGCGAGGTTGATGTTGATCGGGTCGAGGGTGAGCGTGATCCCCGGCTCGGGCTCCTTGGCCTCGGCCTCGGCCGGCTTGGCGAGCACGAACTTGTACACCCCGCCGAGCAGTGCGACCAGCGCGACGGCGGCGATGATGATCATCTTCTTCTTGCCGCCCTTGGCCGGGGCGTCCTCGGCGGTCTCGGCGGCCTTGTCCTTGGCCATGTGTGCGTTCCTTCGCTTGGGTAGTGGGCGGTGCGGGTCGTGCGTCTGGTGCCGGTGGTCAGTGGCCGGAGGCCTC
>NZ_JAANNO010000013.1:273-18995 GCF_011250645.1 Motilibacter aurantiacus | reverse complement strand
GGCGTGCGAGTCCGTGGACTCCGTGGCGTGCGAGTCCGTGGCGTGCGAGTCCGTGGACTCGGCGGCCGCCTCCGCGTCCCCGGCCTCGGCCGCGGCGATCTCGGACTCCGAAGCCTTCTCGACGTTGGTCGCGCTCGGCTTGAGCGCGTCGGCCAGGATCACGATCTCGACGCGCCGGTTGAGCGTGTCGGCCCGCGGGTTGACCCTCGGGTCGTAGAGCGGCTGGGTGTCGGCCAGGCCGGCGGCTTCCATCCGCTTCCACGGGACGCCCTCGTGGCTGCCCAGGTAGGTCACGACCTCGCTGGCGCGCGCGGTGGAGAGGAACCACTCGTTCTTCCACCCCTTCGGCCGGGCCTTGACCGTGTTGGTGTGCCCCTCGACCACCAGCGGGTTCTCGACCGTCTTGAGCACCGGGGCCACCGTCTCGAGGACGGCGCGGCCACCGGCGGCGAGGTCTGCGCTGGAGGGCTCGAAGATCACCCGGTTGGTCACGATGCTGACCACGAGCCCGCGCTCGTTGATGCGGGTCTTGACCGTGTCGGTCAGGCCGCGCTTGCTCAGCTCGGAGTCGATCTTCTTCTCGAGCTCCTCGAGCTTCTTCGCCTCGGCCGCCGCCTTGGCCACCTGCTCGCTGCGCAGCTTGCGCTCCGCAGCCGACAGGGCCTCCGCGGAGACCTGGCCGGCGGCCTGGGGGGTGATGTTCTCGAGCGCGTCGGTCTTGATCGGGTCCGTGGCCGGGTCGTCCAGGGCGCCGTTGCTGCCCTCGATGACCGAGACCTCGGCCCCGAAGCCCTTCTTCAGCTCCTCGAACTTCTTCTTGTCGACCTGGCTGATGGCGAAGAGCACCACGAAGAGCACGAACAGCAGGGTCAGCATGTCCGCGTAGCTGACCAGCCACCGCTCGTGGTTCTCGTGCTCCTCCTCCTCGTGCGGTTTTGGGCGGCGTCCCTTGCCGTGCCCCCCGTGCGCGCTCATCGGTTAGGCCGCCTTCTTCTCGTCCTGGGCCGCGCCGCCGTCGGGAAGCAGTGCCTTGAGCTTCTGCGCGACCACGCGGGGGTTCGAGCCGGCCTGGATCGCGAGGATGCCTTCGACGACGACCTCCATCTGCTCGGCCTCCATCTCGGTGAGACGGGCGATGCGCTTGGCGATGGGGAACCACATGACGTTGGCGGTGAGCACGCCCCAGAGCGTGGCGAGGAAGGCCGCGGCGATGGAGTGGCCGAGCGTCTCCGGCTTGTCGAGGTTCTCCAGCACGTGGACGAGGCCCATGACCGTGCCGATGATGCCGACGGTCGGCGCGTAGGCGCCGGCGTCGGTGAACCACTTCACCGAGGGCTTGGTCGACTTCTTCTTCGCCTGGATCTCGGCCTCGAGGATCTCCCGCAGCTCGTCCGGGTCGGTGCCGTCGATCGCGAGCTGCAGGCCCTTCTGCAGGAACGGGTCGTCGATCGTCTTCGCGGCGTCCTCGAGAGCCAGCAGGCCCTCACGACGGGCGCGCTCGGCCAGCTTGACGATGTCGTCGACGGCGGCGCCGGCGTCGCTCGCCTTGCCGGTGATCGCAGCGATCGCGTCCTTGAACGCCTTGATGGTGTCCTTGAGGACACCGCCGGCCAGACAGCCGCCGATCGTGCCACCGAAGACCAGGATGAGGGCAGGCGGGAAGATGAGCGCGGCCGGGTTGCCGCCCTCCATGATGTTGTTGACCAGGATCGCGGCGAAGGCCAACACGATCCCGACGATTGCAGCGATGTCCATGGTCACGCCTCCCTGATGGGCAGGGGGACCACGCGGCCGCGCTGCGGCCCCCGGTCGTCCGGTCCCTGCGATTGCTCGTGCTGCATCTCGGTCTCGAGGACCTGGGCACGGGCGATCACGGACGAGCGGAAGTCCGAGATGAGCGTGACCATCTCGAAGACCGACTCCGCGACGACGAACTTCTTGCCGTCGACCAGCGTGATCACCGTGTCCGGCGTGCTCTCCGCACGCTCGATGAGGTCGGGATTCAGCGCGAACGCGTGCCCGTTGAGCCGGGTCAGCACGATCATGCGGCCGCCCTCCCGTCCTGGATCGTTGGTCCCGAGGACCTGTCGAACGGCGCTCGGCGCCGTGCCGGCTTTCCGCCTGCTCTAACCGGATCGGCGCCCCGTGGCTCCCGCCTAAGCGCCGGAAACTGCGCCGATCAGGTGACCGGCGAACGAGGCGGCGCGCCGTCGCTCGGGCCGTCGGCGCCCCCGCCCGAAGTCCCGGGGCCCGGCGAACGGCGCGTCGAGAGGGTTTCGGCCGTGTGAAGGGGTTGGGTAAGAACCTTGCGTCCAGGCTCGTGGACGACCTCGAGAAGCGGGGAGAAGCCGTGTCCTACCAGCATGTCGTCGCTGCGCCGTTGACCGGGGAGCCGGCATCGGTGCGCGAGGCGCGCCGACTGCTGTCGCGGACGCTGGAGGGCTGGGGCGTCTCCGAGTCGGCGGACGCGGTGCTCCTGGCGGCCAGCGAGCTCGTCACCAACGCGATGCGCCACGGCCGTCCCCCGATGCGCGTCGCCGTCGCGCTCGGCGAGGACCACGTACGCGTCGGCGTGTCGGACAGCCTGCCCCAGTGCGTGGCCGCGGGCTCGGGCCCGGTCGACGAGGACGCCGAGAGCGGGCGCGGGCTGAACATCGTCGCCGCCCTCAGCAGCGACTGGGGCTGCTCGATCGGCAGCGGGCACAAAGAGGTGTGGTTCACGGTGGACGTGCCGCACCAGCAGCTGGAGCCTGCCGCCGGCTGAGGCTCGCCGCTCACGTGGTGAGCGGGATCACTCGCAGCGACCCCCGGCGGACGACCTCCGGCGAGGGGCACTTCCGCGGTGTCCTGACGCGGCGAACGTGCCCCTGGCACCGAGGAAGTGCGTCGGGCCGATGGCGGTGGCCACGAGCTCCCCCGGCCAGCGGCGACGACCCCCGTGGACGCGCAGCGCGCGCCACCCGAGTGACGCGCCGGGGTACCCCTACACGGCCGCTTCTCCCCGGGCGCCGGCCGCGCCAGCGTCCGGCCGAGGTCACCCAGCAATCAACGAAGCGCGATGCACACATCGTGTTTGCACAAAGCCAACTATGCCGAACAACGGATCAGATGTTCACCACCGCAGCACCGCCGGTGCGGATGGGGCGCGCCGGGTTGCCGGCCACGACTGCGCCGGGAGCCACGTCCTTCGTGACCACGGAGCCGGCACCGACCACGGCGGACTCCCCGATCGTCACGCCAGGGAGGACCACCACGCTGCCGCCGAGCCAGACGTTGTCCTCGATCCGGATGGGCAGCACCCGCTCGTAGCCCTGCCGGCGCAGCTCGGGGTCGAGCGGGTGGTTGGGGGTGTAGAGCCGAGCGCCCGGGCCGATGAGGACGTCGCTGCCGATCGTGATCTCACCACCGCCGAGCGCGAGGAAGTCGGCGTTGAGGAACGACCGGTCCCCGATGTGCAGCCGCGAGCCGTGGTCGGCGTAGAACGGCGGCCGGAACTGCACGTCCTCCCCCATCGTCCCGAGCAGGCCGCGCAGGAGCTCCAGCGCGTGGGCGGGGTCCTCGGCGTACGCGGCGTTGATCTCCCGGCAGCGGGCCTGCGTCCGCTCGGTCAGCGCGACGAGGTCGGGGCTGACCCGGTAGCGGTACCAGTCACCGGCGACCATCTTGTCGAACTCGGAGCGGTCGGGATCGGGCGTCGGGGCGGCGGGCGCTCGGCGGGACATCGACGAAGCGTACGAGACCGGGCGGGGTGCCCCCCGGACGGCCACAGCCTCGGCCCGCAGCCGACCGCGCGTGCAGCCGCGCGCGCCACCACCCGTCGGGCCGCACAATGCGTGACCACGGCCGAAGGCCCGGGCACCTCCACACGGGAGGCGTCCGGGCCTTCGGGCCGACGACTACTAGCGCTTGAGGTTGACCAGGTCGTTGAGGATCTCGTCGGAGGTCGTGATGACCTTCGAGTTCGCCTGGAAGCCGCGCTGGGCCACGATCAGGTTGGTGAACTCGGCGGCGAGGTCGACGTTGGACATCTCGAGGGTGTTGTTCTGCAGCGTGCCGCGGCCCGCGCTGCCGGCGACGCCCATGATCGGGTTGCCCGAGTTCACGCTGTTGCGGAACATCGAGCCGCCGACCTTCTCCAGGCCCGCGGGGTTGTTGAAGGAGGCGAGCGACAGCTGCGCGAGCGGCTGCTTGAGGCCGTTGCTGAAGACACCGACCAGGGTGCCGTCCGGCGAGATGGTGAAGGCCTGCAGCGAGCCCATGGCCGAGCCGTCCTGGGTGCCGGCGGCGAGGGTGTTCTCGCCACCGAACGAGCTCACGGTGCCCACGTCGATGGAGACCGGGCCCCAGGGCGCGGTGACGGTGAAGGCCTGGGTGGCGGGGGTGCCGGCGGGGGCCGGGGTGACGAGCCGGCCGTCGGTGTTGCTGAACTCGAGCGCGGCGGTGGAGGCGGCGGCCGCAGCCCCGTCGACCGTCGTGGTGAGGGTCCAGCGGTCGGTGGTGGCGGTGCCGGCGGCCTTGGTCAGCGTGTAGGCGAGGGTGTGCTCCTTGCCCTGCGCGTCGAACGTCTTGTAGGAGCCGTTGATCTGCGTGCCGACCGCGGCGCCCGCAGGCAGGTTGCCGCCGAGCGAGGCGGACGTGGTCGCCTTCGGGTCGAGCAGCGTGCCGGTCGGGAGCTGGATGTCGCCGATCGCGCCGTTGGTGTTGATCGCGCCGTCCTGCGCCGTCCACCCCTGGACCACGCCGCCGGAGTTCGTGACGAGGCGCCCGTCCTGGTCGAAGCTGAACGAGCCGTTGCGGGTGAAGAGCGTCTCGCCGCCGGTGCGCACGCCGAAGAAGCCGTCGCCCTGGATCATGATGTCGGTCGCGCGGCCGGTGGTCTGGGCCGACCCCTGGCCGAAGTTCGTGGCGATGCCGCCGAGCCGGACACCGAGGCCGACCTGGGCGGGGTTGGTGCCGCCGTTGCCGCCCTGCGGGGCGCCGGCGGCGCGGACCATCTGGCTCAGCGTGTCCTCGAAGACGGTGCTGGAGGACTTGAAGCCGGCGGTGTTGACGTTGGAGATGTTGTTGCCGGTGACGTCCATCATCGTCTGGTGCTGCTTCAGGCCGCTGATGCCGGAGAAGAGGGAACGGAGCACGGAGGTTCTCCAAGAAGTGGGGGGACGGAGGGAGTGCGCGGGAGGAGGGTCAGGTGCCGCGGGTCACGCCGCGGGCGTGGCCTTGACTTCCTTCACCGAGGTGAGTGGGACGCTCGCGTCCCCCACGCGGAGCACCGGTCCGTCGGTGCTCAGCTGTGCTGCGGTCACGACCCCTGAGACGTCCGTGCCGTCGGGGCCGGGGTAGGACACGGTCTTACCCACGAGGCTGCTCGCGCTGAGCAGCTGCTGCGAGGAGAGCAGCGCAGTCTGGCTATCGGCAAGACTGGTCAGCTTCTCAACAGACGTGAACTGGGCAGTTTGCGACATGAACTGCGAGCTGTCGACCGGGCTGTTGGGGTCCTGGTACTTCAGCTGCGCGACGAGCAGCTTGAGGAACGCGTCCTTGTCCAGCTCGTCGTTGGACTTCCTCGTCGTCTGCGGCGTCTGCTGGACACCGAGGACGTCGTTGATCGGGGTGTAGCCGGAGACTGCGTCAGGCATGGATGTCCTCTCTCAGACGCGCAGGTCGAGGGCGCGGCCGCCGGTCGGGCGCGTCGGTGCCGGTGCGCTCGGGATGTCGTTCGACCGGCCCTGGGCCTCACCTGAGCCGTAGGTCCCGGACGTGCGCCCTTCGAGGCGCTGCTGGGCCGCCTCGCGCCCGCGGGAGGACGACCCGCCGGGGCCGTCGCTGCCGACCTCGAGCGAGCCGGTCGACAGGCCCGCGTCGGCGAGGTCGCGCTTGAGGTCGGGCAGCGCGGCCTTGAGCGCCTCACGCCCGGCCTCGGTGCCGCCGGCCAGGTGCAGGTTGATCCGGCCGTCGCGCAGCTCGGCGATGACCTGGACCTGGCCGAGGTCGGCGGGGTGCAGCTGCAGCACCATGCGGTGCACCCCGTCCTGGGCGGTGGCCAGGCCCGCGACGTGCGTCGTGACCTGCGCGGCGACCGGCGGGTGGGCCGGCGCGGAATGCTGCGGGCGCTCCGGCGCGGCCGGCGCGGCGAGCGGGGAGCTGCCGGTCGTCGGCGCGACGGGCGCCGGGGCGCTGCTCGGCGGCGCCTCGGCCGTGGCGGCGGCGAGCGGCGGGGTGGTCGGCGCGCCGTCCTGAGGCGTGTCGCCGGAGGTGTCCGCCGACGCGTCGCCGGGGCCGCCCGCGAGGACGGGCATCCCGGCGGCGAGGGTCGCCGCCGTGTCGAGCACCGGCGCGGGCTGAGCGGGCGCGGCCGGGGCGACCTGGACGGTCAGCCCGGGGGCCGCCAGCACGCGCGCCGTCTCGGCGGCGGGCGTGGCGGGAGCGTTGTCGGCCGCGGTCCCGGCGAGCAGCGCGGGGTCGACCGTGGCGTCCGCGGCCAGGTCGGCCGCCGCGTCGACGGGCAGCTGGCCGGCGGCCGGGAGCACCGCGGCCGGGACGGCGCCGGAGGGAAGGCCCTCGATCGCGGGGCGGCCGATGAGGACCGCTGCCCCGGCACCGGGGACCCCGGCCGGCTGGCCGTCGGCGCCCTCGGCCCCGCCCTCGACCGGCGCCTGGCCCTGCTGGGCAGGGAGCGCGGCGAGCGCGGCGGCGACGACGGCGGCGAAGCCGCCCTCGGCAGCGACGGCCTCCTCGGCGGGCGCGCCCTCGGCGGCCTCGCCTCCCTTGGCCGCCCCCGCGGCGCCCCCGGACGCGGCCTTGCCGCCGCCCGTGGACGAGCCCGAGGCGCTCGTCCCGCCCCGGCCGCTGCCGGAGGTGCCGGGCCCGGCCGCCGGTGCCGCGGCGGGGGCCGCCGCCGGCATCGCCGCCATGGTCATGGTCGTCACAGCGTGACCTCCTGCATCGCGTCCTGGACCTTGCGCACGTAGGCCTTGGTCTCCGAGAACGGCGGCACCCCGCCGTACTTCTTCACGTTGCCCGGGCCGGCGTTGTAGGCGGCCAGGGCCAGATCGAGCGAGCCGTCGTAGTCCTCGAGGTAGCCGGCGAGGAGCTTGGCGGCGCCGCGGACCGCCTGCTGCGGGTCGAGCGGGTCGACCCCGAGCCCGGCGGCGGTGGCCGGCATGAGCTGCATGAGGCCTCTCGCGCCGGCCGGGCTCGTCGCGTCGCTGCGGAAGCTCGACTCGGTCTTGGCGACCGCCGCCAGCAGCGTCGGGGAGACGCCGGCGCGGGCGCCCTCGGTGCGGAAGATGTCGGCGTACGGCACGCCGCCCGTCCGCGCGGCAGGCTGGGCTTGTGCCGGTGGGGCCGGGGCTGCGGAGGCGTTCTCCGGCAGCACCCGGCGGATCACGGTCGGGGTCTCGTAGACGTCCTCGACGCGCACCTTCGTGCCGGTGCGGGGGGCGTGGACCATCTTGCCGCCGCCGGCGTAGATGCCGACGTGGCTGACCGGGGAGTTGAAGAAGAGCAGGTCGCCCGGCTTGGCCTGGGACAGCGACGCGATCTTCTCGCCGACCTTGGCCTGGTCGCGGCTGACCCGCGGCAGGTCCACGCCGAGCTGGCGGTAGACCAGTCCGGTCAGGCCGGAGCAGTCCAGGCCCTTGGACGGGTCGGTGCCGCCCCACACGTACGGGATCCCGAGGTACTTCTTCGACAGCTCGACCGCGTCGGCGCCCGAGTGCCCGGTCGAGGAGCCGGCGGCAGCCTCCGCGCCGCCCGTCCCCGCGGTGGAGGAGGCGGCGCTCGAGCCGGTGCTGGACACCGTGTCCGCGAGGGCCGTGGCGAAGCTGCTGCGCGTGACGGCCGAGCCGTTGGTCGAGGTGGTGTAGCCGGAGTTGACGACCGGGATCGAGGCGCCGCTGGGAGCCAGGGCCCCGAACCGGGACTGGATGGCGGCGATGCGGGCCTGGACCCCCGCGATGCCGGACGGGGCCACCGTGTCGATGCTCATTGCCCTGTGCGTCGGCGCGGGCAAGCTGGGACTTTAGGCCCGGATTCCGGGGCTGAGGACTAGATCGGGACCGTCGGCGGTTGCCTCCGGACAGGATGCGGGCCCAGCCCGCGGAGCACGCGACCAAGGAGCACCATGAAGATCGGGATCATCGGCGCGGGCAACATCGGCGGGGCGCTCGCGCGCCGGCTGACCAGGCTCGGGCACGAGGTGGCCATCGCGAACTCGCGCGGCCCGGAGACGCTGCAGGGCCTCGCGGCCGAGACCGGGGCGCGGCCGGTCCCGGTGACCGAGGCCGCCCGGGGCGCCGACGTCGTCGTCGTGACGATCCCGCAGAAGAACGTGCCCGACCTGCCGGCCGGTGTGCTCGACGGCGCGGCGCCGGACGCGGCGTTCGTCGACACCGGCAACTACTACCCGCGCCACCGGGACGGCCGGATCGAGCCGCTGGAGCAGGGCACGCCCGAGACCCGCTGGGTCGAGCAGCAGCTCGGCCGGCCGCTGGTCAAGGCGTTCAACAACATCTTCGCCCAGAGCCTGCAGGACAACGGGAAGCCGGCAGGCGAGCCGGGGCGGATCGCCCTGCCCGTCGCGGGCGACGACGCCGCCGCGAAGGCGAAGGTCATGGCGCTCGTGGACGAGCTCGGCTTCGACGCGGTGGACGCCGGCGGGCTGGACGACTCGTGGCGCCAGCAGCCGGGCACGCCGGTCTACACCAAGGACCACGACGTCGACGGCGTGCGCCGCGCGCTGGCCGAGGCGACCCGCGAGCGCACCGAGGAGTTCACCGCGACTGACGCCAGCCCGGGGACGTTCGAGAGCCCGGCCTGACCTCCCGCACCTGCGGACGAGGCCCGCACTCCGACCAGGAGTGCGGGCCTCGCCGTCTCCGCGACGGGCTACGAGCGGTCGTCGCCCCGGCGACGCTGCCAGGCGGCACCGGTCAGGTCGTCACGCTCGGCCTGCTCGGCCGCCATCGCCTCAGCGACGTACTCCTCGTGGTGACGCGTCACCACGCGCTCCACGCCCTCGGAGCGCCCGGCCGCGGACGACCAGTCGGCCAGCCGGAGCTCGACCCCGTGGTGGGCCTCCTGGGCCGCCCGCCTCATGAGCGCGGCCTCCACGGCCAGCGCGCGGGACGCGACCAGGCTGGCGACGAAGGCGCGCGAGTCCCCGTCCGCCGGGCGGGACCGGGCCAGGTCGCTCTCGCGGGCCGCGGCGACGTCGTCGGCCAGCGCTGCCTCGATCCTGGCCCGGGCGACCTCGGCCTTGGCGACGTCCTCCTGCAGTCGGCGGACGCGGAGCAGGGTCGCGAGCGGGGACCTGCGCTTCATGGGAGCCTCACATCCCCGCCGCGATGCGCTGGAGCATCTCGAACGACTCGGCGGCACTGGTCACGTCGCCGACCTCCTGGCGGAGGAAGGCGTTGATCGCGGGCATCATCGTGACGGCCCGGTCGACGTCGGGGTTGCTGCCGGCGGCGTACGCCCCGATCTCGATGAGGTCGCGGGCGTCGCGGTACGCGGCCATCAGCCGGCGCACCTCCGTGGCCGCGGCCTTCTGGCCGGGCGTGGTGACGGCGGAGGCGACACGGGAGATCGACTCGAGCACGTCGATCGACGGGAAGTGGCCGGCGGTGGCGAGCTTGCGCGTCAGCACGAGGTGGCCGTCGAGGATCGAGCGGGCGGCGTCCGCGATCGGCTCGTTGTGGTCGTCGCCGTCGACGAGGACGGTGTAGAGCCCGGTGATGGAGCCGTCGATCCCCGGCCCGGCGCGCTCGAGCAGGCGCGGGAGCAGCGAGAAGGTGCTCGGCGGGTAGCCCTTGGTCGTCGGGGGCTCGCCGGCCGACAGGCCGACCTCGCGCTGGGCCATCGCGACGCGGGTCAGCGAGTCCATCATGAGCACGACGTCGGCGCCCTGGTCGCGGAACCACTCGGCGATGCGGGTCGCGACGAAGGCCGCGCGCAGCCGGACCATCGGCGGCTCGTCCGACGTGGCGATGACGACGATGGAGCGGGCCAGGCCCTCCGGGCCGAGGTCGTGCTCGAGGAACTCGCGGACCTCCCGCCCTCGCTCGCCGACCAGCGCGACGACGTTGACCTGCGCCTCGGTGCCGCGCGCGATCATCGACATGAGCGTCGACTTGCCGACGCCGGAGCCGGCGAAGATGCCCATGCGCTGCCCGCGGCCGATGGCCGTCATCGTGTCGATGGCGCGGACGCCGAGCGAGACGGGCCGGTCGACCTTGGAGCGCAGCAGCGCGTTCGGGGGCGTGTTCTCGACCTCGACGTGCTCGAGCCCGGCGACCGACGGGCCGCCGTCCATCGGGCGACCCAGGCCGTCGAGGACGCGGCCGAGCAGCTCGGTGCCGACGGGGACCTGCAGCGGTGCGCCGGTGGCCTGCACCGCGGCGCCGACGCGTACGCCGGACAGGGCGCCGAGGGGGGTGCAGGACAGCCCGTCCTGGCGCAGGGCGACGACCTCGGCGTACAGCGGGGCCTTGCCGGGCTGGTCGATGGTGACGACCTCACCCACCGCGGCGTCGATCCCGGCGACCGTCAGGTCGAGGCCGACGACGCCGGTCACGCGGCCGCTCGTGGAAGGGGCGGCGGCGGCGAGGGCGCGGTCCAGGCCCGGCACCAGCGAGCGGGCCCGGCCCGGCACGAAGGGCGAGATCGGGGAGTGCTGGCGGGGGATGAGGGTCCCGACGGTCACGGGCGGAGGATCTCCTTGGCTCGGGCGAGGGCCGGCGCGATGCGCGCGTCGATGCTGGTGGCATCTGACTCGGCGTACGCGTCGCCCGACATGAGCCCGGCGTCCGGGACGATCGTGATCTCGCGGTCGGGGAAGGGCAGCGCCGCGCCCTCGAGCGTGGCGGCGTCCTCCGGGTTGAGCCACACGGTGACCGGGCGGCCGGCGGGGGCCAGCGCCAGCGCGCGGCGGACCGCGTCGAGGCCGGGCTCGGCGGTGGTGGCCAGCTCGCGCCCGACGATCGCCTCGGCGAGCGCGAACGCCGCCTCCGCGATCGCCTGGCCCGCCTCCTCGGCGGGGACGGCCGCGCGCCGCTCGAACTCGCTGGCAGCCTGCTCCAGCGCGCTGAACGCCCGGGCGAAGCGGGCCTCGCGGTCCGCGACCCGGCCGGCCTCGAGGGCCGCGGCGTGCGCGGCCTCGGCACGGACCTGGGCCATGGCGGCCTGGCTGCCGGCCGCCCAGCCCGCGGCGTACCCGGCGGAGCGGGCGGCCTCGCGGGCCTCGTCGGGCGACTGGCGGCGGACCGCCAGGGACTCGGTGAGCCGGGCGGACCGGACACCGGCGGCGGCGCCGCCCCGCAGCACGGCCAGGCCGGGCCGGGAGGCTGCCGGGCCGGCCGTACCGGCGCGGGCCGCGAGCCCTGCGGTGAAGCCGTCAGTCGACGAACTCATCGTCCGCCCCCCGTCGCACGGTGATCTGGCCGGACTCCTCGAGCTGGCGGATCGCCTGCACGACCTTGACCTGCGACTCCTCGACCTGCTTCAGCCGCACCGGGCCGAGCATCTCGATCTCGTCGGCGAGGTTCTCGGCCGCACGCTCGGAGAGGTTCTTCATGATCTTCATGCGGACCTCGTCGCGGACACCCTTGAGAGCGGTCGCGAGGTCGGAGGTCTCGACCTGGCGCAGGACCAGCTGGACGGCCTTGTCGTCGAGGCTGACGATGTCCTCGAACATGAACATCCGGCTGCGGACCTCTTCAGCCAGCTCGCGGTCGCGGCCCTCGAGCCCCTCGAGGATGAGGCGCTCGGTGGAGCGGTCCGCCCGGTTGATGATGTCGACCAGCGGCTGCAGGCCGCCGACGACGGACATCTCGGTCGGCTGGAGCACCGAGGAGAGCTTGCGCTCGAGCATCTGCTCGACCTGCTTGACGACCTCCGGGCTGGTGCGGTCCATGACCGCGATCCGGTGGGCCACGTCGGCCTGCAGCGTCGGGACGAGCCCTCCGAGCACGGTCGAGGCCTGGTCGGCGCTCATGTGGGCCAGCACCAGCGCGATCGTCTGCGGGTGCTCGTCCTGGAGGAACGAGAGCAGCTGGCGGGGGTCGGCCCGGTGGAGGAACTGGAACGGCATCTCCGCGAAGGCCGCGGACAGGCGGTGCATCAGCTCCGCGGCCTTCTCCTCGCCCATGCTCGCGGCGAGCAGCTCCTTGGCGAAGTCCATGCCGCCCTGACCCATGTACGTCTTGGCCTGGGCGATGCCGTGGAACTCGGTGAAGACCTGCAGCGCCGTCTCGGCGTCGACGTCGCGGAGCCGCATGATCTCGGCGGTGATCTCCTCGACCTCGCTCTCGCGCATCTCGGCGAGGACCTTCGCGGCGTGCTCGCGGCCCATGCCGACCAGGAGCACCGCGGTCTTGGTCAGACCGCTCAACTCGAGGGTGGCGACCGTCATTGTCAGGACCTCCGGTCCGCGAGCCAGCCGCGGAGCAGCTGGGCGACCTCGTCGGGCTGCTGCTCGACGAGCTCTCCGATGTCGTCACGCATGCGGGCCAGGTTCTCGGCGTCCGCGTTGGGCTCCGGGGCCGCCGGCAGCGCCGGGGCGTCCGTGCCGGCCTCGAGGGCCGCCCGGCGCTCCGCCTCGAGCTCGGCGTTGCGGCGCTCGAGCTCCTCCAGGCGGGCCAGCTCGATCTGGTCGAGCGGCGTGCGCTTCTGCTTGCGGGCCCGGCGGGCCTTGAGCCAGGTGAGGAGCAGGACCAGGAGCACGACCCCGGCGAGCACGCCGGTCTTGATGGTCTTGTCCATGGCGGCCTTCTTCTCGGCGGCCTGGGCGTCGGCGAGCTCCTTGGCCGCAGCGTCCTGGGCGCTGGAGTCGAACGGCATGCGGGCGACCTGGATCGTGTCGCCACGGGCTGCATCGACACCGGCGGCGGCCGACACGAGGCCCTGGATCTCGGCGGGGTCGACGGCGCCGGCGGTCACGTTGTCGAGCAGGACCGCGACGTTCATCTTCTTGACCGAGCCCGGAGCCGCGACGCGCTGCTCCGTGGTCTTGCCGACCGCGTAGTCCTTGGTCGAGCTGCCCTTCTTGTAGGTGCTGCCGGTGTTCTCGTCGCCGTTCGGGACGGCGATGTTGTCCGGGCCGAGGACGCCGGTCACGGCGGTGTTGTCGCCGGTGTAGTCCTCGGTCTCGGTGCTCTCGGAGAGCACCTCGGCACCGCGCGGCGGCGCGACGAACGTCTCGCTCTTGGTCTGGGTGGTGTCGTAGTCGAGGTCGGCGGTCACCCGCACCTCGCTGTGGCCCGCGCCGACGACCCGGTCGAGCATCGTCTGGACCGACTTGCTGATGCGGTCCTCGTACGCCTGGGTGGCCTCGTCACGGTCCGCGCCGGCACCGGCGCCGTTCGGGTCGTTGTTGCTGAGCAGCTTGCCGGTGGAGTCGGTGAGCGTGACGTCCTGCGGGGCCATCCCCTGCACGCTGGCCGAGACCAGGTTGATGACGGCGCGGACCTGCTGGCTGGTGAGCGTGGTGCCGGGCTGGGTCTGGACGAGGACGCTCGCGGTGGGCTTGCTCTCCTCGTCGGCGAAGACGTCCTTCTCGGGGAGCGCGAGGTGCACGACGGCGGTGTCGACGGTGTCGATCGCCTCGATCGTGTTCTTCAGCTCGCCCTCGAGCGCCCGCTGGTAGCCGACCTGCTGCTGGAACTGCGAGGCCGTGAGGCCCTGCTTGTCAAGGATCGAGTAGCCGCTTCCCTCGTTGGCCGGGAGCCCCTGGCCTGCCATGGTCAGCCGCAGGTCTGCGGCCTGCGCCTGCGGCACCAGGATCGTGGAGCCGCCGTCGGCCAGCTCGTACGGCGTGCCGCTCGCGGTCAGCTCCTCGACGATCGCGCTGGCGTCGGCCGAGGCGAGCCCGGTGAAGAGCGGCGCGTAGTTCGGCTTCGAGGACCAGGTGGTGAAGAAGTACCCGCCGATGAGGAGCGCCACGACCGCGATGATGCTCACGGCCTTCTGGCCGGGGGTGAAGGAGCGGAACGCGCGGAGCGGCTTCTCGACAAGACCCTTGACGTTCGTCGGCATCAGGCCTGCAACCTCATAATCTCTTGAAAGGCCGCTACGGCCTTGTCACGGACGGCGACGGTCAGCGAGGTGGCGAGCGACGCTTCGGTCGCCGCGATCGTGTAGTCGTGCAGGTCCTGCAGGTCACCGGTCGCCGCCTGGACGGCGAGCTGGTCGCTCTTGGACTGAGCGGCCTGCAGGCTCTCGATCCCGTTCGAGAGGGCCGTTGCGAACTCGCTCCCGACCCCCTGTGCAGGAGTTGTCGCCCAGTCGTCGTCCAGACCTGAGGCCTTCTGGACACCCGTTTGGGGGAAGATCCCGGAGGCGCCGAGCGCCCCTCCGATGCCCTCGATGGCGGAGATGCTCATGGTCAGCCCTTCCCGATCTGGATCGCCTGGCGGTAGGCCTCCTGGGCGCGCTCGACCGTGGCGAGGTTCGCCTGGTAGCCGCGCTGGGCCATGAGCATCTGCGTCATCTGGCTGCTGAGGTCGATGTCCGGCATGCGCACGTTGCCGTCGGCGTCGGCCAGCGGGTGGTCCGGGTCGTGGACGACCCGGCCCTCGCGGCTGCCGAGCGCGATGCCGCCGACCTGCACGCCGCCGGTGCCGTCGCCGTAGTTGCGCGCCTGCGCCAGCACGTACTTGGCCTGGAAGGCGTCCTCGCTGGTGCGCCGCGCCGTGTTCATGTTGGTGACGTTGTCGCTGACCGCGTCGAGCCACTTGCGGTAGACCGTCACGCCGCTGCCGGCGGTGTCGATGGCGTTGAAGAGGCCCATGGTCAGACACCCCCGCCGATCGAGGCCCTCAGCAGGTTGAACCGGTCGTTGACGGCCCGGGTCATGAGTGAGTACGCGAGCCCGGTCTCGGTGGCGGCCAACGTCTCCTGGTCGAGGTTGACGTTGTTGCCGTCCTCCCGCGTCGGCTCGAGCGAGCGCGCGATGGAGCCGCGGGCGCCGGCGATCTCGGAGGTGTCACCGGAGGCGACCGCGTCGCGTAGGGCGTCCTCGAACTGCACCTTCCCCGCCAGGAAATGGGGGGTCTGCACGTTCGAGATGTTGTCTGCGATGGCCCGCTCGCGCATCGAGAGCCCGTGCAGGGCACTGCGCAGCGTGACACTGGCGACGTCGTCGAACACGGCCGCTACTTCTCCTGAACTGTGGTGGAGCGGTCGCCGTTCCGTGGCGGTGAGGTGAGCAATCCGTGCTCGGTAGGTCTTTCGGCCCTCCTCCACGGGGCCTTGAGGCGGCGGGTCCACCCGAACGAGCGAAGCCGCGCACGGCGGTCCCGTGCGCGGCTTCTCGTCCTGCCGAGCCGCCCGGCGGACGGCCCGCGTGTCCCCTGCGGCCCGGTCAGCCGGCCGCCGGCACCAGCTGCCGGAGCAGGTGCTTGAGCTCGGCCAGGCCGGTTCCCGTGAAACGGCGCCCCCCGGTGTCCACCAGCTCGTCCACGCCCTCGATCAGGGCGAGGGCGGTGCGCACGTCCCCCAGCTGCGCCCGGGCCTGCGCCTCGAGCCAGTCGCAGTACGCCCGCGGCGCGCCGCCGTCCCGCAGCTGCCCCACCAGGACCAGCACGACGTCGTCGAGGCCGGCAGCGAGCAGCACCCGGGCCAGCGAGTCGGTGGCCTCGAGCGCGCGCCGGGTCCCCGGGAAGAGCGCACGGACAGCCTCGAACGCGTCCACGGCGTCCTGGGCCCGCCCGGCCTCGATGCAGCTGCGGCCGAGGTCGAGCAGGGTCTTGGCGACGAGCTCGGGCTCGGGGCCCGAGGACGCCGCCAGCCGGTCCAGCTCGGCCTGGGCCAGGGCCGCGTTCCGCTCGGACTTGCGCCGGCGGACCTGCGGCGTTGCGTACCCGTCGTGGGTGAGGCGCAGCACGCCTGCCGGGGCCGAGGCCAGCCGCAGCCCGCCCCCGCGTACGGGGGTCAGGTGCTCGTGCACCCGGCCCGTCCAGCACACCGCGCCCACGCGGAGCAGCCGCTCGTGCCGGTGGGTGTGCGTGCCGTCGTCGTGGACGTTCTCGATCTCGACGGTCAGACCGTCGGCCGTCGAGCCCGCCAGCAAGCCGGCGAGCGCGTCCGGGTCGGCCTCGACGCACTCGTCGGCGTCCAGGCTGAGCACCCAGTCGGCCGCGACGCCCGCGAGCGCGGCGTTGCGGGCCGCCGCGAAGTCCTCGGTCCAGGGACCGGTCGTGACGATCGCCCCGAGCTCGCCCGCGATGCGGACGGTCGCGTCGGAGGAGCCGGTGTCGTGCACGTGCACGGCGGTCAGCAGCCCGGCGCGGGCCAGCGGCTGCAGCGAGCCCAGGCAGCGGGCCAGGGTGTGCTCCTCGTCCCTGACGATGAGCACGGCCGCCAGCGTGGGCGTCAGCACGCCCGGTCCAGCAGCACCGGGCGCGCACGACCGGCCGTCCCCGTCTCGATCCGGCTGGCGAGGGTGGACTGCTTGCCGAGGTCACCCATGCGCCGGGTCATGCGGGCGGCGACGTCGAGCTGGCGGGCGTGGACGAGCCGTGCCCGCTCGATCAGGTCCGGCGGGATCGGGGGCAGCTCGGGCGGGGACCACGCGAGCGGCGCCGGCAGGTCCGCGGACTCGCTGCGCAGCATCGCCTCGGCCTGCTCGACCTGCAGCTCCAGCTCGGTGAGCGCGTCGACCCACGCGGTCGACCAGTCCCCCTCGGGCGCCGACCCGACGGGCTGCAGGTGGCGCTCCACGGTCATGCCGACGTCAGGACGGCGGCGGGGGCGGCGCTGGCGGCCTGGGCGGCGGCGGCGTGCCAGGCGGCGCGCAGCGGCTCGACCTGGGCACGGACCATCGCGATCCGGCGCGCGTCCCCGCGCACGTTCGCGCCCACGAGCTCGGTGATCCACCAGGCGTACAGCGATGCGAGGGCCGGGCCGCCCTGCCAGGCGTCGACCTTGAGCGTGTTCCGCAGCTCGCTGAGGATGTCCTGCGCGTGGGTGAGCGCGGTGTTGGCCGCGGACCGGTCGGCCTCGGCGAGCGCGGCCTCGGCACGCTGCAGGTCGAGGACGAGCCGGTCGTACAGCATCGTGAGCAGGCGAGCCGGGCTCGCCGTGCCGACGCTGTCCTGGGCGTAGCGGTTGCGGGCATTGGCGTACACGAAGCGGTTCCTGTCGTTCGAGGGGGCGGCCGCTGGTCAGGGGGAGGGCGGCCCGGGGACGGTGGCTTAGAGCGCCGCGAGCTGGCCCGCGAGCCAGTTGCTCTGGTCCCTGAGCTTGCCCAGGGCGACCTCGAGGCCGGAGTACTGCTTCTGCAGCGCCTCGCGGCGGGTGGCGAGCCGGTCGTCCCAGTCGCTGATCGCCGCGGTGTAGTCCTTGATCAGCCCGCGCCGGCTCTCGATCGTCTTGGTGATCTGGCCGTCGTACTTGTCGCCGAACTTGGTCGAGACCGACTCGAGCTTCGCGGCGAACCCGTCCGCCCCCAGCAGGCCCTTCTTGATGCCCTCGGGGTTGTCGGTGAGCGCCTTCTTGAAGGTCTCGGCGTTGTAGGTGAACTGCCCGTCGCGGTTGAGCTGGATCCCGAGCTTGCTGAGCGGGACGCCGCCGTTGGCCGAGATGGCGCCGGCGAGCGCCTGGGTGACCGAGCGCACGACGGACTCACCGGAGAGGACGCCGCCGGTCTTGGTGGTGGAGTCGTACGAGGACTTGGCCTGCGCCTCCTTGATCACCGCGTTCGCCGCGTCGATGAGGCCCTTCACGACGTCGCTGGTCGCGGCGTCGTCCTTGGCCACCTCGATCGTCACCGGGTCGGTGGTCTTGGCGGACACGGTGAAGGTGACGCCCGGGAGAGCGTCCTTGAAGGTGTTGGTGGCCGAGAGGATCGAGTAGCCCGCGTCGGTCGTGATCTTGGCATCGGTGCCTGCGATGGCGGGGGCACCCGTCATGCCGGCGATGCCGGCGACGGTGAAGCCGTTGGCGTCGCCGGTCTTGGTGGCGGCGAACTGGAGCTTGTAGTTGCCCGGGGAGACCTGGACCGCGGTCGCGCGCACGCCCAGCTCGTCGCTGCGGTCGTTGACCGCCGCGACGACCTCCTGGAGCGTCCCGCCCTTGACGTTGATGGCGATCGGGGTCGAGGACCCGTCCTTGGTGATCGACAGCGAGGTCGTGACCGGGTCGGTGAGCTTGGTGTAGGCACCGGAGCCGACCCGCACCTCGGCCTTGGCGAGGGTGTCGACCGTGAACGTGAGCGCCTGGGCCTGCGCGCCGGCCGTGGCGGTCGCGACGACGCTGGTCGCGGTCGAGGAGGCCTTGAACTTCTCCAGGCCGTCGGCCTTCTGCAGGTTCTTCGCCGCCGTCTGCAGGGCCGCGAGCTTCCCGTTGAGCGAGGTCAGGGCATCGACCTGCTTCTGGGTGTCGGACTGGCGGCTCTTGAGCTTGGTCTGGGTCGTCGCCTCGACCTGGATCAGCTGGTCGATGAGGGAGCTGGTGGACAGCCCACTGACCAGGCCGTCGACACTGGTGGTGGCCACGCCTGCTCCTTCCTTCGGGACGCGGCTCGGATGCCGCGTGAGTTCTCGCTCTGCTTGTCGGCGGGCCGGCGCCGGGCCTTGAGGCCCATAAGGGTTGGGCCTGCCGGTGGGGGCGCGACACTCCGGGGCCGCCAGGGCGAGCGCGACGGCCGGGAAGCGGCAGGGGGCGGGCTCCCGGACGGTGTTCCGCGGGAGCCCGCCCCCTGTCAGGACGAGCTGTGCTGCGCGCTG
>NZ_JAANNO010000013.1:0-122 GCF_011250645.1 Motilibacter aurantiacus | reverse complement strand
GTCGAGACCTCCTCGATGGCCGAGTCCAGAGCGGTGATCGCGGCGTTGGCGGCGGTCGCGCTCTTGACGTTGGAGGAGCTCAGCGAGAGGCCGGACGCGCTCATGTCCGAGATCGAGACCGA
>NZ_JAANNO010000012.1:102575-107828 GCF_011250645.1 Motilibacter aurantiacus | reverse complement strand
AGAGTAGGACGCCGCCGGACAAACTTGATACGCCTGTGCCCTCGGCACCCCCGCCCGGCGACGCCGGGTGGCGGGTGCCGGGGGCACAGTCATATCCACCGCCGTGGCGGAGTTGGATGTCAGGCATCCGCAGTCAGGACACCGCCGAACGAAGGGCACCTTGCATGGCTGGGTCCGAGGAGCGCGACGACCGGGATCGCGGGCGCGACGACCGGGATCGCGGGCGCGACGACCGAGGCCGGTGGGGCAACGCCGGCGGAGGCGCCTATCGACCGCGCGGGGCCGGCGGCCCTGCTGCCGGCCGAGGAGGAGCTCGCGGCGGGCAGCCGCGCGGCAACCAGGACCGGGGTTACCAGGAGCGGGGTTACCAGGAGCGTGGCCGCCCCGGGTCCGGTGGGGACACACGCGGTGGCTCGGACGCTTCGGGCCGGCGCGGAGACAGTTCCCCTGCACGTGGTGGCGGCGAGCGTGGTGGCTACGGGTCCGGCGGTAGCGGGCGTGGTGGCGGCGAGCGTGGTGGCTACGGGTCCGGCAGTGCCGGCCGCGGAAGTTCCGGGCGTGGTCCCTCGACGGGCGATGGGCAGGGAAGGCCGTCGGGTGGCACCGATGACCGGCGCGGGCGCAGCGCCGGCGGCTACGCCGGTCGCCCCGACAGCGCGGCCGGTCGGCCGGGTCGGCCCTCCGCCTCCTCGAGTGGCGGCCCGCGCGGGCCGTACCGGGATCGGACGACGGCTGACCGGGACACGTACGGCCGGCCGGACGAGCGGCGCTCCTTCGGGCAGCGCAGTGACTCCCGCCCCGGCCAGGGGCGCACCGGCGGTGGGCGGCCCGACGGGTCGCGCGGCGCAGCGCCGCGGAACGGCGAGGCCGGCGGTACCGGAGGCGGGCAGCGCCGTGACGGCCGGCGGACCGACAGCGGCAGGCCGACCAGGCCCGGGGGCTTCTCGGGCCGTGGCGAGCGTGGGAACGAGCGCCAGGGACGTGAGCAGGGCGGCCCGCCGCGGCGTACCTCCGGGCCGCGCTCCGGGGAGGCGTCCCGACCCCGGACGGACCCGAGCACGGAGCGTCCCCGCGTCGTGCGGAAGACGGCCGCGCCGCCCCCTCCGCCGTTGCCGGACGAGATCACGGGCCAGGAGCTGCCCAAGCCGGTGCTCGCCGAGCTCTCGACGCTCTCACCGTCGGCCGCGACCGCCGTCGCCCGGCACCTCGTGGCGGCCGGACAGCTTCTGAGCGAGGACCCCGAGGCGGCGTACGCTCATGCGGTCGCCGCCCGCGAGCGCGCGTCCCGGGTCGCCGCGGTGCGTGAGGCGGTGGGCCTGGCGGCGTACGCAGCCGGCCGCTACGCCGAGGCCATGCCGGAGCTGCGGA
This sequence comes from Motilibacter aurantiacus, assembly GCF_011250645.1. Classification (NCBI taxonomy): domain Bacteria; kingdom Bacillati; phylum Actinomycetota; class Actinomycetes; order Motilibacterales; family Motilibacteraceae; genus Motilibacter; species Motilibacter aurantiacus. The sequence continues at coordinate 106,460 of NZ_JAANNO010000012.1, read as the reverse complement.
CGGCCAAGCGGCTGACCGGGTTGCCGGACCTGCTGCCGGTCATCGCCGATGTCGAGCGTGGCCTCGGCCGACCGGACCGTGCGCTGGCGCTGGCTGTCAGCGAGGAGGCTGAGCGGCTGGACGCCGCGGGCCGGATCGAGCTGCGGATCGTGGCCGCCGGCGCCCGCCGGGACCTCGGCCAGCTCGACGCCGCCGTGCTCACCCTGCAGGTGCCCGAAGCGCTGCGCTCGCCGCGGCTTGCCTACGCGTACGCGGACATGCTGCTCAGCGCGGGGCGACGGGACGAGGCCCGTGACGCGTTCGCGCGCGCCGCGGCGCTCGACGCCGACGGGATCACCGACGCCCAGGAGCGGCTCGACGAGCTCGACGGGCTGAGCTTCGTCGACGTCCTCGAGGACGACGAGGACGACGTCTCGGAGCTTCCGGAGCCTGCCGTCGACGGAGAGCCTGCGTCCGAGGCTCTGTCCTCATCGGCGGAGGACGAGCCGGTGGCGGAGGACGAGCCGCTGGACGAGGAGCCTGGCGGCGAGGGGGCGTTGCACGCCGACGCCCTCGCGCAGTCGGATGAGGCCGCGCAGTCGGATGAGGCCGCGCTGGAGCCGGCGGTGGCCGAGGACGACTCGCAGGTGCGGGGGGAGGCGTCCCAGGACGAGGACCCCGCTCCGCGCCCCGGGGTCGTCGTGGAGGCCGCGTTCACCGAGCCGCCGGACGTCCAGCCCGCTACGGACGACCCCTCGGCCGGCGCGGACGAGGGCGAGGACGGGCGGCCCGCCGCGTTCCGGTCCCCGTTCGGCTGACCCGGCCTGTGGGCTCACCATCGTGGGCCCACAGCCGGGCTCGCCCGCGCCCACGCGGCCCGTCGCGCCGCCATGCTCGTGCCTTCTGCAGGTAGCAGGAGGCACGGATGACAACGGAGCCAGGTTCGGTGGCCGCTCACCGCAACGAGGTCATGCTGGTCGGGCGCTTGGCCGCCTCGGCCCAGGAACGGGAACTGCCGAGCGGTGACCTGGTGGTCACCGTCCGGCTGGTCGTGGACCGGCCGCCTCGTTCACGAGGGCGGGCACGGGCCGCGGTGGACGCGCTGGAGTGCTGCTCGGCCTTCCGGGCCGACGTCCGCCGACGTGCGCTGGCTTGGGCCGCCGGTGACGTGGTGCAGGTGGAAGGTGCCCTGCGCCGGCGCTTCTGGCGGTCGCCGACCGGCCCGGCGAGCCGGGGAGAGGTCGAGGTCGAGTGGGCGCGACGCGTGCTCGCGGAGCGCGCCACGGCTCGGTCTCGTCCCGAGACCACCGCCGTCGCGGCCCCGAGCCCTGCTCAGGGCCCGGACGACGCCCGGGGCTAGCCCCGCGCCCGGCGCCGCACCGAGCGCCGACCGCCACCGCGTCCGCCATGAAAAGATGGCCCTTCCCAGGAGGCCGGCACCCTGGCGGCCCGCGTCGGCCGTCGGTGCGGGGCCGCAGGCCTGACGGTCGACGGCGGGTCCACCCGCGGGAGAAGCACGCTGACGCGAGGGCGGTGAGATGAGCGAGGACGACAGCAACGGCCTGCCGCCGCAGGAGCCGGGCACGGGGCAGCCGCCTGCCGGGGGGGTCTACGACTGGTACGTGCGGGGGATGTCGCTGCTCGAGGGGGGCAGCCCGGAGGCGGCCGCCCAGCTGCTCGAGCGCGCCCACCACGAGGAGCCCGCGTCCAACAGCATCCGCGAGGCGTTCGCCCGGGCGCTGTTCGACGCGCGCCGCTACCCGGCCGCGGTTGAGCAGTTCGCCGAGCTGGCCGAGCGTGAGCCGGACAACGACTACGCCCGGTTCGGGCTCGGGCTGACCCGCTTTCGGCTCGGCGAGTTCGAGGCAGCGGTGAGCCACCTGTCGATGGCGGTCGCGATGCGCCCGGGACGCCCGGAGTACGTCCGGGCCTTGCGTGAGGCCCAGGCAACGGTCAAGGCGAGGGAGCAGAGTTGACAGGACAGGCAGAGGTGACGCTGCGCGCCAGCGCCGGGCCGTTGGCGCAGGCGTACGACGTCGCGCTCCTCGACCTCGACGGGGTCGTCTACGTGGGCGAGCACGCCGTGCCGCGCGCGCCGGAGGCACTGGCGTCGGCGTCCGCACGCGGTATGCGGCTCGCGTACGTCACGAACAACGCCTCCCGGACGCCGCTCGCGGTCGGGGACCACCTGCGCTCGCTCGGCGTGGACGCCAAGGACGACGAGGTCGTGACCTCGGCACAAGCCGCGGCCCGGCTCATCGCCGAGCAGGTCCCACCCGGCTCCGCGGTGCTGGTCGTGGGCGGCGAGGGGCTGGTCGTCGCCCTCGCGGAACTCGGCCTGCGCGCGGTCTTCTCCGTCGACGAGGACCCGGTCGCCGTCGTCCAGGGGTTCTCCCCCGACGTGGGCTGGCGACAGCTGGCCGAGGGCGCGTTCGCCCTCTCGCGCGGCCTGCCCTGGGTGGCGTCCAATCTTGATCTGACGATCCCCACGCCCCGGGGCCGCGCCCCGGGCAACGGCACCTTGGTCGGCGTCCTCGCGCAGGCCACCGGGCGTCGGCCGGTCGTGGCCGGCAAGCCCGAGCTGCCGCTGCACGCCGAGGCCGTCCGCCGCAGCGGCGCGTCCTGCCCGCTCGTCGTGGGCGACCGGCTCGACACCGACATCGAGGGGGCCGTGCGCGCGGGCACCGACAGCCTGCTCGTCCTGACCGGTGTGACGACGCCCGCGGAGCTGCTGCGGGCCGGAGCGCACGAACGGCCCACCTACGTCGGCGCGGACCTCGACTCGCTGCTCGTCGCCCATCCCGCGCCGCAGCGTGCGGGCGGGCCTCCCGCCGGGAAGCCGTCGGACCCGGGCGCGGGCTCCTGGTCGTGCGGCGGCTGGGCCGCCTCGGTCGAGGACGGCAGCCTGCGCCTCACCGGCGAGGGGGAGCCGCTCGACGGGCTTCGGGCCGCGTGCGCCGCCGCCTGGTCGCAGCCGGCTCCGCCGCAGGACGTCGCCGCGCTCGTCGTGCTCGGGCTGTAGCCGGGGAGTGCCCGCGCGACCCCCGCGCGACCCCCGCCGGGCCGCGCGGAGCCGTACCGAGCCGTGGGAGGCCAGGCACGGTCAGAGCAGCGAGCGCAGCTTGAACAGGTCGCCGATGCTGGCCTCGACCTTGACCCGGCCGCTCGACCAGGCCGGGGCGAACGCCAGCTCGCCGTTCACCAGTGCCAGGAGGTCGTCGCTGCCGACCCGGAGCCGGATCTGCGCCTTCGGCGCCGGGTCCGTGGTGAGGGCGTCGATCCGCGCGTCGTGCAGGCGCCCGGAGAAGACGACGCCGAGATCGGGGACGGTCACGCTGATGCTGCGGTCGAGCTGGGCCGCGGACTGTGCGGCGCCCCTACCGCGCTGCATCTGGGCCGACAGCGCCTCGATCGCCGCCCGGCACTGCTCCACCGTTGCCACTGCTGCCTCCGCCGCTCGAGCCGGGGCCGGCACGTCCCGCCGTGCCGCGCCGACGGAGCGCCGGGGAGCCGGCCGTGGCGCCGGACGTTACCCGAGCAGCAGGCGGAGGTAGCGTTCAGGGCAGGGGAGCGTGCGTCGGCGGACGGAGGGGCGAGGTGCTCGAGGCGGTCCGGGGAGTGCTGCAGGTGGCGGGGGACGCGGGCAGCGCCGTCGCCCGGGCGGCCACGTCCGCCGCCGTCCAGGCCCTGCCGGACTCCGTGCGCGGGACGGTGCAGCTCGCGGCTGCGGTCGCTCCGGGGCTTGCCCGCAACGGGCTCGAGCGGGCGGCGTACCAGGTGGGACTCGTCCCGGCTGACGCGCTGGACCGGGCCGAGCGCCGCGCCGAGCAGCTGGAGCTGCGGGTCCGCGACCTCGAGCGAGGGGCCGCCGAGTCCCGTGCTGCGCGGATTCGGGAGGCCGTGGGT
>NZ_JAANNO010000012.1:0-102559 GCF_011250645.1 Motilibacter aurantiacus | reverse complement strand
CACGGCCCGGCCCGCGGACACGGCCCGGCCCGCGGACACGGTCGTACCGACGAGGGATCCCGTCGCCGGTAGCCGTCCCGGAGTGCCCGCGGGGGCGCACGCCAACGTGCCCGCGGAGGCGGGGAGCGCGGCCGGAGTCGCGGCCACCGGCCCGTACGACCACCTGGCCGCCGAGCAGGCCGCGGACGACGCGGCACCGGCGGCCGAGCCGGACGATTGCGGCGACCCAGCGGAGCCTGCCCACCGCACGGGCTCGAACGCAAGGCCCGCCCCGTGACGGCCGGGGCGCAGGAGCACTCGCCGCGCCCGGAAGCCGGGGCTCCGGGCACCGGCGACCCGCGCGTGGACGCCGCGGTGGCGCGGCTGGCCGAGCTCGCCGGCCGTCCGGCGACCGAGCACGTCGAGGTCTACACGCACATCTCCCGGGCTCTGCAGGAGACGCTCACGGGCGCCGGCGCGAGCGCGGCTCCCGGCTCAGGGACGACGAGCGGGACGGCGATGACCGGGACGCCGCGCCCAGGCCCACGGGCGTGACCGCGCGCATGCCGGCCCGCGCCCGCCTCGCCCGGCTCGACGCCGAGCTGGTCCGCCGCGGCCTGGCCCGCTCCCGGGAGCAGGCGGCGTCGCTGGTGGCCGACGGCCGCGTCACGGTCGCCGGACGGCGGGCCGAGAAGCCGGCCACGCAGGTGGGCGCCGACGCCGCGATCGTGGTGGCCGAGGCCGCCGAAGGCCCGGACTACGCCAGCCGCGGCGGGCACAAGCTCGCCGGCGCGCTGGAGGCGTTCGTGCCCCAGGGCCTGGTGGTCGAGGGGCGTCGCTGCCTTGACGCCGGTGCCTCCACAGGCGGCTTCACCGACGTGCTTCTCCGGTCGGGCGCCGCCTCGGTCCTGGCGGTCGACGTCGGCTACGGCCAGCTGGCGTGGTCGCTGCAGACCGACCCGCGGGTGACCGTGCGCGACCGGACCAACGTGCGTGACCTGCAGCCCGAGGACGTCCCCGAGCCGGCGCAGCTCGTCGTGGGCGACCTGTCCTTCATCTCGCTCACCCTGGTGCTACCGGCCCTGCGCCGGGTGTCCGCGCCCGACGCCGACCTCGTGCTCATGGTGAAGCCGCAGTTCGAGGTGGGCCGCGAGCGGCTCGGCGCCGGTGGCGTGGTCCGCGACCCGGCACTGCGCGCTGACGCTGTGCGCACGGTGGCCGGCGCCGCGGCGGCCGAGGGGCTGGGCGTGGCCGGCGTCGTCGCCAGCCCGCTGCCCGGCCCGAGCGGCAACGTGGAGTACTTCCTGTGGCTGCGGGCAGGCGCGCCCGCGCTGGACGACGAACGACTCGAGCAGGCGATCACCGAGGGGCCGCAGTGACCGCAACGCCGCCGCGCACCGTGCTGCTCGTCGCGCACACGGGCCGCGAGTACGTCCACAACGCGGCCGAGGAGGTGGTGACCCGGCTGCGCGGGGCCGGGCTGCAGATCCACGTGCTCGCCGAGGAGGCCGCCGAGCTCGAGCTGCGCGGCGCCCGCCGCGTCGGCCCTGCCGACGCCTGCGCGCCCGGGGTCGAGCTCGTCGTGGTGCTCGGTGGGGACGGCACCATCCTGCGCGGCGCGGAGCTCGCCCGAGACGGGGGCATCCCGGTGCTCGGCGTCAACCTGGGCCGCGTCGGCTTCCTCGCCGAGGCCGAGCGCGCCGACCTGCACTCGGTCGTCGACGCCATCGCGGACCGGCGCTACACCGTCGAGGAGCGCATGACCCTCGACGTCGTGGTCCGGCGCGACGGCGAGGTGCTGGCCCGGCAGTGGGCGCTCAACGACGTCAGCGTGGAGAAGGCCGACCGCGGCCGCCTGCTGGACATCGCGCTCGAGGTGGACGGGCGCCCGCTGTCCACGTGGGGCTGCGACGGTGTGGTCGCCGCGACGCCGACGGGGTCCACGGCGTACGCGTTCTCGGCCGGTGGGCCGGTCGTCTGGCCGGAGGTCGAGGCGCTGCTGCTCGTCCCGCTCAGCGCGCACGCGCTGTTCGCCCGTCCTCTCGTCGCGGCGCCCACCTCCATGATCGCGGTCGAGATCCTGGAGGTGGGCTCGGAGGAACCGTGCGCCGTCATGTGGGCCGACGGGCGGCGCCGCGCCGACCTGCCTGCGGGCTCCCGCGTGGAGGTACGCCGGGGCCAGGTCCCCGTGCGGCTCGCCCGGCTCAAGCAGGCTCCCTTCACCGACCGGCTGGTTGCGAAGTTCCAGCTCCCGGTCCGGGGATGGCGCGGCCCTCCGAACGGCTCGTCCGCATAGCCTGGGCGGGTGCTGGAGGAGGTACGGATCCGCGCCCTGGGCGTGATCGAGGACGCGGTGCTCGACCTCGCGCCCGGGCTCACGGTGCTGACCGGCGAGACCGGCGCGGGCAAGACCATGGTCGTCACCAGCCTGGGCCTGCTGCTCGGCGGCAAGGCCGACCCCGGTGCCGTGCGCACCGGCGCGGCGAGCGCGGTCGTCGAGGGCTCCGTCGTGCTGCCGGCCGGCCACCCCGCGCTGGCCAGGGCCGAGGAGGCGGGGGCGGAGCTCGACGACGGCGTGCTGCTGCTCGGCCGCACCGTCTCGGCCGGCCGCTCCCGGGCCCATCTCGGGGGCCGGTCCGTCCCCGCCGCGGTCCTCGCCGAGCTGGCCGACGACCTCGTCGCGGTGCACGGCCAGTCCGACCAGCACCGGCTGCTGCGCCCGGCCCGGCAGCGCCAGGCCCTGGACCGCTACGCGGGGCCGAAAGCCGCCGAGGTGCTGGACCGCTACCGGGAGCGCTGGTCCCGGCTGCGTGAGGTCGAGGACCGGCTCCACGAGCTGACCACCCGGGCGCGCGAGCGCGCCCAGGAGGCGGACCTGCTCCGGTTCGGGCTGGACGAGATCGAGGCTGTCGACCCCCAGCCCGGGGAGGACGCCGCGCTCCGCGAGGAGTCCGACCGGCTGGGCCACGCCGACGCGCTGCGCACCGCTGCGCTCAGCGCGCACGCCGCCATCCTCGGCGACCCCGACGCCTACGAGGACGCGCCGGACGCCGCGGGGCTGCTGGCGGCCGCGCGCCGGGCGCTGGAGGCCGAGCGGGCGCACGACCCGCAGCTGGGCGGGCTCGCCGACCGGCTGGGGGAGGCGGCCTACCTGCTCACCGACCTCGGCGCTGACCTCGCCGCGTACGCGGCCTCCGTCGACGCGGACCCGGGGCGGCTGGCCCAGGTGCAGGACCGGCGCTCCGAGCTGGCCGCGCTCACCCGCAAGTACGGCGAGAGCGTCGACGCGGTGCTCGAGTGGGCCCGGCAAGCGGCCCAGCGGCTGACCGGCCTCGAGGGCGACGACGACGCGGTCGACGCGCTGCGCGAGGAGCGAGCCGCCCTCCGCGCCGAGCTGGGGGCGCTCGCGGCCACGCTGTCGACGACCCGGACGAAGGCCGCCGTCCGGCTCGGCGAGGAGGTCACCCGGGAGCTGGCCGCGCTGGCCATGCCACGGGCCCGGGTCGAGGTCGCCGTCACCCAGCAGGCCGCGGAGAGCGGCGACCCCGGGGAGGGGCCGGGCAGCGCGCAGACCGTGCTCGAGGTGGACGGCCGCGCCGTGGTCGCCGGAGCGTACGGCGTCGACACGGTGGAGCTCCTGCTCGCCGCGAACCCCGGCAGCCCGGCCCGGCCGCTCGGCAAGGGCGCCTCCGGCGGTGAGCTCTCGCGGGTGATGCTGGCGCTGGAGGTCGCGCTCGCCGGGGCCGACCCGGTGCCGACGTTCGTGTTCGACGAGGTGGACGCCGGGGTCGGCGGCAAGGCTGCGGTCGAGGTGGGCCGCCGGCTGGCGCGGCTCGCCCGGCGTGCCCAGGTCATCGTCGTCACGCACCTTCCGCAGGTGGCCGCCCACGCCGACCGCCACCTGGTGGTCGTGAAGGACGCCGACGGCGCCGTCACCCGTTCCGGGGTGGCGACGCTCGACGACGAGGGACGGGTGCAGGAGCTGTCGCGGATGCTCGCCGGCCTGGAGGGGTCGGGCACCGCGCGCGCCCACGCACAGGAGCTGCTGGACGCGGCGCGGGCCGAGGACTGACCGCGCGGGCGCTGCCGGCCCGCGCGACCCGGGGGAACGAGCGGGGTGTGCGCGCCGTGCCGTGGCCAGACCGTGACGTTCGCGACGGACAACGCGCGCGTCGGCTGCTCGGCACTCGCGGGTGCCTCTGGCACGATGTCGGGCGATGAGGATTGCCACCGCTCGTCGTCGGTCCCGGGTGCCCGAGCTCCCCGGCATCACGGCACCGACCCGGGTGGACCGCCGGACCAAGAATCTCACCAAGCGGGTACGCCCGGGTGAGATCGCGGTCATCGACCACATCGACCTCGACCGGGTGAGCGCCGAGGCGCTCGTGGCGTGCCGCGTGGCGGCCGTCGTCAACGCGTCGCCGAGCACCAGCGGGCGCTACCCGAACCTCGGCCCCGAGATCGTCGTGGGCGCAGGCATCCCGCTGATCGACGGGTGCGGCCAGGCGGTCATCAACGACGTGACCGACGGCGACGTGCTTCGGGTGCACGAGGGCGTGGTCTACCTGGACGGCCGCCAGCTCGCGGCCGGGGTGGAGCAGACGCCGGAGTCGATCGCCTCCGCCATGGCGGAGGCGCGGGCCGGGCTGGCCCTGCAGCTCGAGGCGTTCGCCGGCAACACGATGGAGTTCCTGCGCCGCGAGCGCGAGCTCCTGCTCGACGGGGTCGGCGTCCCGGAGATCCGCACGCAGATGGAGGGCCGGCACGCCCTCGTCGTCGTGCGCGGCTACCACTACCGCGAGGACCTGCGCACCCTCCGGCCGTACATCCGCGAGTACCGCCCGCTGCTCATCGGCGTCGACGGCGGCGCGGACGCCCTGCTCGACGGGGGCTACATCCCCGACCTCATCGTCGGGGACATGGACAGCGTGTCCGACAAGGCGCTCACCTGCGGTGCCGAGCTCGTCGTCCACGCCTACCGCGACGGGCGCGCCCCCGGGCTGGAGCGGCTGGAGCGGATGGGCCTGCAGTCGGTGCTCTTCCCGGCCGCCGGGACCAGCGAGGACGTCGCCATGCTGCTCGCCGACGACAAGGGGGCGAGCCTCATCGTCGCGGTCGGCACGCACGCCACGCTCGTCGAGTTCCTCGACAAGGGCCGCTCGGGCATGGCCAGCACCTTCCTCACCCGGCTCCGGGTGGGCGGGAAGCTGGTCGACGCCAAGGGCGTCAGCCGGCTCTACCGCAGCCGCATCTCGAACCTCCAGGTCGCGCTCTTCCTGCTCGCCGGGATCGTCGCGCTGCTGGTCGCGGTCGCGGCCACCCCCGCGGGCCAGGTGTTCATCGAATATCTCCGGGACCGCTGGGCCGAGGGCCAGTTCCGGCTGGAGGAGCTCTTCTCGTCGTGATCGACTTCCGCTACCACCTGGTCTCGTTGATCGCGGTCTTCCTGGCCCTCGCCGTCGGCGTGGTGCTCGGCGCCGGGCCGCTCGACGACCCGATCGGCCAGACCGTCGAGAGCCGCGCCGACGCGCTCAGCACGTCCAACAACGAGCTGCGCGAGGACAAGGCCGACCTCACCGACCGGATCGGCGACTACGAGGACTTCATCACCCGCACCACACCGGCCCTGATCGGCGGCCGCCTCGAGGGCTCGACCGTCGCGCTGGTCGGCCTGCCCGGCGTCACCGAGGGTGAGGCGGAGGCCGCGCGGACGAGCCTGGCGGCGGCGGGGGCCGCCGTCCCCGGCAGCGTCCTGCTCACCGACGACTGGGCCTCGGCCGACCGCGCGGCCGAGCTGGACGACGCCCTGACCCGCCTGATGCCGCCCGACGTCTCCTTCCCCGAGGACACCAGCAGCGCCGCCCGAGCCGCCCTGGTGCTGGCCCGCGGCGTCGTGACCGCCGACCCCGCCGCTGCAGGGGCCGCGGACGACGCCGCCAAGACCCTGCTCGAGGGGCTGCGCGAGGACGGGTTCCTCACGCTGGAGGACGAGCCGTGGAAGCGCGGCGCCCTCGTGGCCGTCCTCGCGCCGCTGCCCGAGGAGCCCGAGCCGGGCGAGGACACGACGAGCCAGCGGACCGCGCTGATCGCCGTGCCCCGGATGCTGGCCACCTCCGGCGCCGTCACCGTGGTCGCCGGCGCCACGGGCAGCGCGGAGCCCGGTGGGCTGCTCGCCGACGTGCGCTCGGACTCCGAGGTCGCCGCCACCGTCTCGACCGTGGACGACGTCGACACGCCCGCGGGACGGGCCACGCTCGTCCTCGCCTTCGTCGCGGCGCGCGCCGACGACCCCGGCCACTACGGCGACGGCCCCGGCGCGGACGAGCCGCTGCCGGACATCGAGGGCGTCACGACCAGGTGACCCGCACCCCGCCCACGGCGCACCTGCCCGCAGGCCACGTCCCGGCGCGGGTACGCGCCGCCGCCGTCGTCGCCGGCGCCGCGGTCGGCCAGGCCGCCTTCAGCGCGCTGCTGGCCAGCCCGCCGGGCGGCTCGGCGCGCTGGGCGCGGCGCAACGCGCGCGACCTCCCGGTGACCCTCCTCGAGGGCCCGGCGTACGCCCTGGCCGCCGTGCTCGGGGTCGCGCTCGCTCCCCGCGTGCCACTGCGGGCGCGGGTGGCCGGCGTCCTCGCGGTGGGGGCGGCCGGCGGGCTCGGGGCGTACGACGACCTGGCCGGGTCCGGCGACGACCGCGGGCTGCGCGGGCACCTGGCGGCGCTCAGGCGGGGGCGGGTGACGACCGGCGCGGCGAAGTTGGCCGGGCTGGGCGCCGCCGGCCTCACCGCGGGAGCCGTGCTGCGCGGGCCCGGGGCCGGCGGCAGCGCGGTGGAGGCCGTGCTCGCGGGCGGCGTGGTCGCCGGCTCGGCCAACCTGATCAACCTGCTGGACCTGCGCCCCGGCCGGGCGCTCAAGGCCGGGCTGCTCGCCGGCGCCCCCGCGCTCGTACGCGGCGGCACCCCCGGCGCCCTGGCCGCCGCGCCGCTCGGAGCGGCCCTGGCCATGCTCCCGCCGGACCTGGGAGAGCGCTCGATGCTCGGGGACGCGGGGGCCAACGCGCTCGGCGCGGCGCTCGGCGTCTGCGCGGCGGCGGGCTCCTCGCGACGCGGACTGGCGGTGCGCCTCACCCTCCTGGCCGCGCTCACCCTCGCCAGCGAGCGCGTCAGCTTCACCAAGGTCATCGCCGCGACGCCCGGGCTCCGCGAGCTCGACGCCTTCGGCCGCCGGGCGTGAGCCGCCGGCTCGCCTCCGGGCTCGCCGGCGCGGCCGCCCTCGTCGCGGTGGCGACCCTGCTCAGCCGGGTGGTCGGCTTCGGCCGGTCGTTCGTCTTCGCCACCACCGTGGGGTCGAACTGCCTGGGCAGCGCCTACAACACCGCCAACCAGCTGCCGAACGTCGTCTTCGAGGTCGTCGCCGGCGGCGCGCTGGCGAGCGTGGTGGTCCCGCTGCTGGCCAGGCCCTTCGCGGACCGCGACAGCGCCGAGGCCGGGCGCATCGCCTCGGCGCTGCTCACCTGGACGCTCGCCGTGCTCGTGCCCGTCACGGCCGTGGCGCTGCTGCTGGCCGAGCCGCTGGTCTCGGTCCTCGTCGGTGACGCGGGTGGGGCGGCCTCGGGCACGCAGTGCGACCGGGACGAGGCGGTGCGCACCGCCACCGGGATGCTGCAGGTCTTCCTCCCGCAGATCCCGCTCTACGGGGTGGCCGTCGTCTGCGGGGGAGTCCTCCAGGCCCAGCGCAGGTTCCTCGCGCCCGCCGTCGCCCCGCTGGCCTCGAGCGCTGTCGTCGTCTTCGCCTATCTATGGTTCGGCGAAGCGTACGACGGGGACCCCTGGGACCTCTCGAGCGTGCCCCGCGGGCCAGAGCTGATCCTCACCGTCGGCACCACGGCAGGCGTCGTGGCCCTGGCCGCGGCCACAGTTCTCCCGCTTCTGCGTTCCGGAATCCCGGTTCGGCCGTCTTTCCGCTTCCCGCCCGGCGTCGCTCGGCAGGCACGTGGCCTGGCCCTGGCCGGGCTGGCCGCGCTGGTGGCCCAGCAGGCGTCCACCCTCGTCGTCATCCGGCTCGCGAACGACCGGGTGGGCGGAGGCGGGCTCCCGCTCTACGGCTACGCCTGGGCCGTCTTCCTCCTCCCGTACGCCGTGCTCGCGGTCCCGCTCGCGACCAGCGCGTTCCCGACCCTGTCCCGGCATGCGCAGAGCGGGCAGCTGAGCGAGTACGCGGCGGTCAGCGCCGTGACGACGCGGGCGGTCCTGCTGGCCGGCGGCCTGGGTGCCGCGCTGCTCGCGGCGACCGCCGGCCCGGTGTCGCAGGTCTTCTCCTCCGGCGAGGACGACGCTCCGGCGGTCTGGCTCGCGCGGGCGCTCGTCGCCTTCGCCCCCGGCCTGCTCGGCTACGGCCTCGTGGCCCATCTGGGCCGGGCGCTCTACGCCGCCGGGTCCGGCCGGGCCGCCGCCACCGCCACCGTCCTGGGCTGGGCCCTGGTGCTCGTCGCCGACCTGGCGCTCGTGGCGCTCGTGGATCGGGGGTGGGCCGTCGCCGCGCTGGGCCTGGGGAACACTCTGGGCATGACGATCGCCGGGGTGCTGCTGCTGGCCGCTGTGAGAACGGCCGCCGGGCCGGCGGCGCTCTCCGGCGTGGCGCGGGCCGGCGCGGCCGCCGTCCTCGCCGGCACGGGCGGCGCGGTGGTCGGCGGCGGGCTCGCCCACCTGCTCGACGCGGCCGGGCGTCCCGCGGGAGCGGCCAGCGCCGTCGCCAGCGGGGCCGCGGCGGCCGCGGCGTACACCGCCGTCGTGCTGCTCGCCGACCGGGCGGGCGCGCTGCAGATGACGCGGGGGCTGCGCCGTGGCTGAGCCGCTCGACGTCCGGCTCGTGCTCGCGACCAGCACCGGGGGAGTCGGCGCCCACGTGCGCGCACTGGCCCGCGGGCTCGTCGACCGCGGGGACCGGGTGACCGTCCTCGGCCCGGCGAGCACCGAAGAGCACTTCCGCTTCAGCGGGACGGGCGCGGCGTTCGTCCCGGTCGAGGTGAGCGTCGTGCCGCGCCCGGCCGCCGACGTGCGCGCGGTGCTGCGGCTGCGCAGGGCGCTGCGTGGCGCCGACGTGGTGCACGCGCACGGGCTGCGGGCCGGCCTGGTCGCGGGCATGGCGCTGCCCAGGGGCGTCCCCTACGTCGTCACCTGGCACAACGCGCTGCTCGCCACCGGCGCGAAGCGGGCCGTGCTCGAGCGGATGGAGCGCTACGACGCCCGGCGGGCCACGGTCACCCTGGGCGTCTCCCCGGACCTCGTCGAGCGCGCCCGGCAGCTGGGCGCACCCGATGCCCGTCTCGCCGCCGTCGTCGCCCCGCCCCCGGCGCCCCGCCCGTCGCCGGACGGCTCGGACCGGCGGGCGGAGGTCCGTGCCGAGCTCGGCGTCGGGTCGAGCCCGCTCGTGGTCGCGGCCGGGCGGCTCGCCCCGCAGAAGGCGTACCCGGTGCTCCTGCAGGCCGCCCGCACGTGGCGTGACCGGCTGGACCGCCCGCTCACCGTCATCGCCGGGGACGGCCCGCTCCGCGAGGAGCTGCAGCGCCGGATCACCGACGACGGGCTCGCCGTCCGGCTGCTCGGTCACCGCGAGGACGTCTCCGACCTGCTGGCCGCGGCCGACGTCGCGGTGCTGCCGTCGCAGTGGGAGGGGCGCCCGCTCGTGGCGGAGGAGGCGCTGCGCGCCGGCGCACCGCTCGTGGCGACGGCTGTCGGCGGAGTGCCCGAGCTGGTGGGCGACGCGGCGGTGCTGGTGGCTCCCGGCGACCCCGCCGCGCTCGCCGCGGCCGTGGTCGCGCTGCTCGACGACCCGGTCGAGCGCGTACGCCTCTCCGCCGCCGCGCGCGAGCGGGCCGCCGCCTTCCCGACGGAGGACGACACCGCCGCCGAGGCCCGCCGCCTCTACGTCGAGCTGACGTCTTCGCTAGGCTAGAAGCCCGTGGACAGGTGGGTGTTCCCACCGCACTACGGACCCACGGGAGCGCCCCTTGGCCGCACCGCAGCCGCCCAAGCACATCTTCGTCACCGGGGGCGTCGCCTCCTCGCTCGGCAAGGGGCTGACCGCTTCGAGCCTGGGCAACCTGCTGACCGCTCGCGGGCTCCGGGTCACGATGCAGAAGCTGGACCCGTACCTCAACGTCGACCCCGGGACGATGAACCCGTTCCAGCACGGTGAGGTCTTCGTCACCGACGACGGGGCCGAGACCGACCTCGACGTCGGCCACTACGAGCGGTTCCTCGACACCGCCCTGCACGGCTCGGCCAACGTGACCACCGGCCAGGTCTACTCCGGGGTCATTGCCAAGGAGCGGCGCGGAGAGTACCTCGGCGACACCGTCCAGGTGATCCCGCACATCACCAACGAGATCAAGGACCGCATCCGCCGCGTCGGACAGGCCGGCAAGGTCGACGTCGTCATCACCGAGATCGGCGGCACGGTCGGCGACATCGAGTCCCAGCCGTTCCTCGAGGCCGCCCGCCAGGTCCGTCACGACGTGGGGCGGGACAACGTGTTCTTCCTCCACGTGTCGCTGGTGCCCTACATCGGCCCGTCCGGCGAGCTGAAAACCAAGCCCACCCAGCACTCGGTCGCCGCGCTGCGCAGCATCGGCATCCAGCCCGACGCGATCGTCTGCCGGGCGGACCGGGAGATCTCCACGGGCGTCAAGAAGAAGATCTCGCTGATGTGCGACGTCGACGAGGAGGCCGTGGTCACGGCCATCGACGCGCCGTCGATCTACGACATCCCCAAGGTGCTGCACGCCGAGGGGCTCGACGCGTACGTCGTGCGCCGTCTCGGGCTGCCCTTCCGCGATGTCGACTGGCGGCGTTGGGACGACCTGCTGCGCCGGGTCCACTCGCCCAGCCGGTCGGTCACCGTGGCGCTCGTCGGCAAGTACATCGACCTGCCGGACGCGTACCTCTCGGTCACCGAGGCGCTGCGGGCGGGCGGGTTCGCCCACGACTGCAAGGTGCACCTCAAGTGGGTCGCCTCCGACGAGTGCGAGACGCCCGAGGGCGCGGCCCGCGAGCTCGGCGACGTGGACGCGGTCTGCATCCCCGGCGGCTTCGGCGTGCGCGGCATCGAGGGCAAGCTCGGCGCGATCCGGTACGCCCGGGAGCACCGCGTGCCGACCCTCGGGCTCTGCCTGGGCCTGCAGTGCATGGTCATCGAGACCGCGCGCAACCTCGCCGGCCTGGAGGGCGCGAACTCCCTCGAGTTCGACGAGCAGGCCCCGCACCCGGTGGTCTCCACCATGGCCGACCAGCGGGACGTCGTCGCCGGCGAGCGCGACATGGGAGGCACGATGAGGCTCGGCCTCTACCCGGCCAAGCTGGCCGAGGGCAGCATCGTCCGGGAGGTCTACGGCGAGCCCTACATCGACGAGCGCCACCGCCACCGCTACGAGGTCGCCAACAACTACCGCGAGCAGCTCGAGGCGGCGGGGCTGGTGTTCTCGGGGACCTCGCCCGACGGCCGGCTGGTCGAGTTCGTCGAGCTGCCGCGCTCGGCCCACCCGTACTTCGTGGGGACCCAGGCGCACCCGGAGTTCCGCTCCCGGCCCACTCGCCCGCACCCGCTCTTCGCCGGGCTCATCTGCGCCGCGCTGGACAGCCGGCAGGAGCAGCTGGACATGCTCGAGCGGGAGCCCGTGGACGCCGGCGTGAACGGGCAGGGCGCATGAGCCCGTCCCCGTGGGAAGGGAAGATCACCGACGCCCGGGAGCGACGTCAGGTCGTCTCCTCGTCGCGCGAGTTCACCGGCAGGGTGTGGCACGTGCGCCGCGACATCGTCGACCTCGGCAGCGGCGGGGACCCGGTGACCCGCGAGGTCGTCGAGCACACCGGCGCGGTGGGCGTGCTCGCGCTCGACGACCGGGAGCGGGTGCTGCTGCTGCGCCAGTACCGCCATGCGGTCGGCGCCATGCTGTGGGAGGCGCCCGCGGGCCTGCTCGACGTCGCCGGCGAGGACCCGTTCGAGGCGGCCAAGCGCGAGCTGTGGGAGGAGTCCGGCTACCGGGCCGGGCGGTGGAACGTCCTCGTCGACTTCTACAACAGCCCCGGCGGGAGCACCGAGGCGTTCCGCTGCTACCTCGCCCGCGACCTCGAACTGGCGCCGGAGGACGACCGGCACGCGGGTGAGGACGAGGAGCAGGACATGCCGCAGGCGTGGGTCCCGCTCGACGAGGCGGTCGCGCTCGTGCTGGAGGGGCACCTGCACAACCCGACCTCGGTCAGCGGCATCCTCGCCGCCGCGGCCGCCAGGGCCCGCGGCTGGGACACGCTGCGCCCCGCGGACGCCCCCTGGGAGTGGCGGCACACCTGACGGGCCGCCGGGCCGCCACGGCTCCGGACGGAGTGGCGGCCCGGCATTTCCCGCCCGGCCTCTTAGGCTCGGCTCATGCGCGTCGGAGTCGTGCGGGAGGTCAAGGACGGCGAGTTCCGCGTCGCCGCCACCCCGGCGGGGGCCCATGAGCTCGTCCGGGCCGGCCACGAGGTGCTCGTCGAGGCGGGCGCCGGGGCCGGCTCCGGGCTGCCCGACGCCGACTACGAGCGGGCCGGCGCCCGTGTCGTCGACGGCCCGGACGCGGTCTGGGGCGACGCCGAGATGGTGCTCAAGGTCAAGGAGCCCGTCGCGCAGGAGTACGCCCGGATGCAGCCGGGCCAGCTGCTCTTCACCTACCTGCACCTGGCGGCGTCCGCCGAGTGCACCCGGGCGCTGCTCGACCGGCAGGTGACCGCGGTCGCGTACGAGACGGTCGAGCTGCCCGACGGACGGCTGCCGCTGCTGGCCCCGATGTCGGAGGTGGCCGGCCGGCTCGCCCCGCAGGCCGGGGCCCACCACCTGACCCGTGCGGGCGGGGGGCGCGGCGTGCTGCTCGGCGGGGTCCCCGGCGTCCCTCCGGCGACCGTCGTGGTCCTCGGGGCCGGAGTCGCCGGCATGAGCGCCGCGGCGATCGCTGTCGGCATGCGCGCCCGCGTGCTCGTGCTGGACCGGGACGTGGACAAGCTGCGCGCAGCCGACCGGCAGTACGCCGGCGCCCTCGAGACGGTCGCCTCCAACGCCCACGAGGTCGAGCGGGCATGCCTGGAGGCCGACCTCGTGATCGGCGCGGTGCTCGTGGCCGGGGCACGGGCGCCCAAGCTCGTGAGCGACGAGCTGGTGGCCCGGATGAAGCCCGGCTCGGTGCTCGTCGACATCGCCGTCGACCAGGGTGGATGCTTCCAGAGCACCCACCCGACCACCCACTCGGACCCGGTCTTCGGCGTGGCGGAGTCGGTCTTCTACTGCGTGGCGAACATGCCCGGCGCCGTTCCCCGCACCTCCACCCTGGCGCTCACCAACGTGACCCTGCCCTACGTCCTGACGCTGGCGTCCGCGGGGTGGAAGGACGCCTGCCGGGCCGACCCGGCGCTGGCCCGCGGCCTCAACACGGTCGGCGGCCGCGTCGTGCACGCCGGTGTCGCCGAGGCGCACGGCCTCGAGGCGGCTCCCCGCGAGGAGGCGCTGCGGTGACCGCGGTCGCCGAGGCCGAGCCGGCAGCGGCCGCGCCGGCAGCCTCCCCGGCGCTGACGGGGCTCCTGCGGGCGTACCTCGACCATCTGGCCGTCGAGCGCGGCGTCGCGGCCAACACGCTCTCGTCCTACCGACGGGACCTGCGCCGCTATCTCGCCCACCTCGCGGCGACCGGGCGGGAGGACATCGCGCAGGTCACGGAGGGCGACGTCGCCGCCTTCCTGCGCGCCCTGCGCGAAGGGGACGCCGCGCATCCGCCGCTCGGCGCCAGCTCGGCCGCGCGGGCCGTGGTCGCCGTTCGTGGGCTGCACCGGTTCGCGCTCAGCGAGCGGCTGGTCGTCGACGACGTCGCCCGCGCCGTACGCCCGCCCGCCCCACCGCGGCGGCTGCCCAAGGCCATCGGCGTGGACCAGGTGGAGGCGCTGCTCGCCGCCGCCGGCGCGGACGGCTCTGCCCGCGCGCTGCGCAATCGGGCCCTGCTCGAGGTGCTCTACGCGTGTGGAGCGCGCATCTCCGAGGCCGTCGGGCTCGACGTCGACGACCTCGACCTCGACGGTGGCACGGTGCGGCTGTTCGGCAAGGGCAGCAAGGAGCGGCTCGTTCCCATGGGCCGGTACGCCCGGGAGGCGCTCGACGCGTACCTCGTCCGGGCGCGGCCGGAGCTGGCCGCGGCCGGTACGGGCGGGTCGGCGCTCTTCCTCAACGCCCGTGGCGGCCGACTGACCCGGCAGAGCGCCTGGGTCGTGCTGCGCGCGGCCGCCGAGCGGGCCGGTATCGACGTCCAGCTCTCCCCGCACACGCTGCGGCACTCCTTCGCGACCCACCTGCTCGACGGCGGGGCGGACGTCCGGGTCGTCCAGGAGCTGCTCGGCCACGCCTCCGTGACGACGACGCAGGTCTACACGCTCGTGACGGTGGACCGGCTGCGCGAGGTCTACGCGTCCAGCCACCCCCGCGCGCTGGCCTGAGCCGGGGCGGCGACGCGCGATCGGGGCGCACCTGCGGCATCCGGGTGGCGTGCGGGCGTGCCACGTGGAAATCCCCGGGCGCGGGAGCTGGAGGCTGCCACACTTGTAGTAGTTGCGTTGTGACATGCGTGGAGAACTTCTGGGAACAACCCGAAGGGCGCATCACGGCCGGACGGAGGGGGCACGGCGTGGGCGAACCGCTGTCCTCCGGCGCGCGGTCCCACGCCGGCGCGTCCGAGCTGCCGGGGACCGGCCGCCCGGGAGCCCCCACCTGCGAGCCGGACGGCGGCGCGTCGCCGCGCCTCGACGCGCTGCGCAGCCTCGACGCGCTCGCGGACCCGCGCCGGCTCGCCGCGCTCGCCCGGACCGGCCTCGACTCGGCCGGCGACCCGCGCTTCGACCGGGTCGCACACCTCGCGCGCCGGCTGCTGCACGTGCCGCTCGCGCTCGTCTCGCTCGTCGAGGTCAGGCGGCAGTTCTTCCCCGGCCAGGCGGGCCTCGACGGGCCGGACGCCGACGCCCGGGAGACCGACATCTCCCGCTCGCTCTGCCGGTTCGTCGTCGCCTCCGGCCGGCCCTTCGTCGTGGCCGACACCGCGGTGGACCCGCTCACGCGGACCAGCCGCGCGGCGGTCGAGGACGACATCGGCGCATACGCCGGTGTCCCGGTCACGGACGACGACGGCCACGTGCTCGGCGCCCTGTGCGCGGTGGAGTACTCACCCCGCGTCTGGAGCGAGGAGGACCTCACCCTTCTGACCGAGCTGGCCGAGCTCTGCTCGGCCGAGCTCCGGCTGAAGATCCTGCGCAGCGACGCGGCGGGCGAGCCGGACGGCGCGCTCGCCGCGCTCTCGGTCGAGGAGCTGCACGACGTCCACCGGTTCACCGCCGAGGCGCTGCAGCGCAGCCTGCTGACCGACCTGCCGCGCGAGCCGCTGCCCGGCGTGCAGCTGGCCGGCCTCTACCGGCCGGCCACCGAGGCCCTACAGGTCGGGGGCGACTGGTACGACGCGATCGTCCTGCCCAGCGGACGAGTGGCCCTGGTGGTCGGTGACGTGG
This sequence comes from Motilibacter aurantiacus, assembly GCF_011250645.1. Taxonomy (NCBI): domain Bacteria; kingdom Bacillati; phylum Actinomycetota; class Actinomycetes; order Motilibacterales; family Motilibacteraceae; genus Motilibacter; species Motilibacter aurantiacus. The sequence goes on along the minus strand of NZ_JAANNO010000012.1, from coordinate 87,017 downwards.
CCGGCCACGACGTCACGGCGGCGGCGATCATGGGGCAGCTGCGCACGCTGGTGCGTGGCGTCGCCTTCAACGCGCACGACACGCCCTCCGAGGTGCTTGCCGGCGTCGACCGGGCATCGGTGGGCCTGTCCCTCGACGCGCTCGCGACCTGCGTCTACGCGGAGCTGGAGCAGCGGGCCGACGGTGGAGTGCGCCTGCACCTGTCCAACGCCGGCCACCTGCCGCCCGTGCTGGTGTGCGCGGACGGCAGCACCGCCTCGCTCGCGGCGCGCGACGCGGACCTGCTGCTCGGCCTGGGGGCCGACGGCATGCGGCAGGACCTGTCGCGCTCACTGGGGGCCGGCGACCTCGTGCTCATGTTCAGCGACGGGCTGGTGGAGAGCAGGGAGGAGTCGCTGGAGGTGGGGCTCGCCCGGCTGCACGCCGTGGCCTCGGCCCACCGCGACGTGGAGAGCCTGGACGAGCTGTGCGCGGTCGTGGTGACGGAGCTGACCGGGGACGAGCGGCGCGACGACGTCGCCCTGCTCGCGCTGCGGTTGTCCTGACCGCCCGGGCGCGCCCGGCCCGGCGTCCTTGAGGTCGTCAGAGGGACCGCGTAGGGTCCGCCCCGGGCGGCGGCGGTGCGCGACCGCCCGCGCGCGTACGGAAGGAGGAGCCGCGATGGCACGTCAACCGCGGCACGAGCAGCCCTCGCTCCTTCCCGGTGGTGACGACGCGCTCATCGACCTGCGGTCCGTCGACGGCGGCCGGGGAGCGACGAGCCGTCGGCCGGCACAGGAGTTCCCCGACCCGCAGCCGCTGCTCGAGCACGGCGACGGGCGGGTGCTCGCGATGTGCAACCAGAAGGGCGGGGTCGGCAAGACCACGTCGACGATCAACCTGGGCGCGGCACTGACCGAGTTCGGGCGCAAGGTGCTGCTGGTCGACTTCGACCCGCAGGGCGCGCTCTCGGTCGGGCTCGGCGTCAACGCCCTCGACCTCGACGCCACCGTCTACAACCTGCTCATGGACCGCCGGTGCACGGTCGACGACGTCCTGCTCAAGACCGACGTGCCCGGTCTGGACCTGCTGCCGGCCAACATCGACCTGTCCGCGGCCGAGGTCGCGCTCGTGACCGAGGTCGGCCGCGAGCAGGCGCTCGCCCGGCAGATCGACGAGGTCGTCGACGACTACGACGTCGTCCTCATCGACTGCCAGCCCTCGCTCGGGCTGCTCACGATCAACGCGCTGACCGCCGCGGACAGCGTGATCATCCCGCTCGAGTGCGAGTACTTCGCGCTGCGCGGCGTCGCGATGCTCGTCGACACCATCACCAAGGTCAGGGACCGGCTCAACCCTGACCTCGCGATCGAGGGCATCCTCGCCACGATGTACGACGCCCGCACCACCCACAGCCGGGAGGTGCTGGCCCGGCTCGTCGAGGCCTTCGGCGACAAGGTCTTCCACACCGTCATCAACCGCACGGTGCGCTTCCCGGAGACGAGCGTCGCCGGCCAGCCGATCACGACGTACGCCCCGAGCTCGGTCGGCGCGGAGGCGTACCGCCAGCTCGCCCGTGAGGTCCTGCACCGCTGGCCAGGGGCGGCGGGCGACCCGGCGGCGGCCGCCGGCCCGGGCCGGTGACGACGCAGGCCGCCCAGGAGGAGACGGCGGCACCGGCCGCCGCGCAGCAGGCGCACAGCGGCTTCGCCGTCCACCTCGACGTGTTCGAGGGCCCGTTCGACCTGCTGCTCTCGTTGATCGCCAAGCACCAGTTGGACGTCACCGAGATCGCGCTGTCGAAGGTGACCGACGACTTCATCGCCCATATCCGGGCGCTGGGGCCCGAATGGGACCTCGGCCAGACCTCGGAGTTCCTGCTCGTCGCGGCGACGCTGCTCGACCTCAAGGCCGCCCGGCTGCTGCCCGCCGCCGAGGTGGAGGACGAGGAGGACCTCGCGCTGCTCGAGGCCCGCGACCTGCTGTTCGCACGGCTGCTGCAGTACCGGGCGTACAAGCAGGCCTCGGCCGCGCTCGCGGGGATGCTCGGCGAGATGGCGCTGCGCCATCCGCGCAGCGTCGGCCTCGAGCCGCGCTTCGCCGGGCTGCTGCCCGAGGTGCTGCTCGGCCTCGGCCCGCACGAGCTCGCCGCGCTGGCCGCCCGGGCGATGGCGCCTAAGCCGGTGCCGACCGTGGCGACCGAGCACGTGCACGCGCCGCGGGTCAGCGTCCGCGAGCAGGCTGCCCTGCTGGTGGCCCGGCTGCGCGGCGACGGGGCCTTGACCTTCCGCCAGCTGGCCGCCGATGCCGGGGACACCCTCGTCGTCGTCGCGCGCTTCCTGGCGCTGCTGGAGCTGTTCCGCGACGGCAGCGTCGCCTTCGAGCAGGCCGCTGCCCTGGGCGAGCTGCACGTGCGGTGGACCGGTGGCACGGCCGACGCGCCGGTCGTGCCCGCGTCCTCGGACTTCGACGAGGGGGAGGAGGCCCGATGAGCGAGGACACGCGTGCCCCGGTCCCTAACCCTCAACCTGAGATCGACCCTCGACCCGCGCTCGACGGTGAGACCGAGGTGCCGTTGCGGGCGGCGCTCGAGGCCGTGCTGCTCGTCGCCGACGAGCCGGTCTCGGAGACCCTGCTGGCCCAGCTGGTGGAGGAGCCGCCGGGGGCCGTGGCCGCCGCCGTCCGCGAGCTGGCGGCCGAGTACGCGGCACAGGGGCGCGGCTTCGAGCTGCGTCAGGCGGCGGGGGGCTGGCGCTTCTACACGGCCCCCCGGTGCGCCGCCGTGGTCGAGCGCTACGTGCGCGACGGCCAGCAGGCCCGGCTGACCCAGGCGGCGTTGGAGACGCTGGCCGTCGTGGCGTACCGGCAGCCGGTGTCGCGCGGGCGGGTGTCGGCGGTGCGCGGGGTCAACTGCGACGGGGTGATGCGCACCCTGGTCGCGCGCGGGCTCGTCGAGGAGGCCGGGGCCGACCCGGCGGGTGGGGCCACGCTCTACCGGACCACGTCCTACTTCCTGGAGCGGCTCGGCCTGCAGTCGCTGGAGGAGCTTCCGCCGCTGGCTCCGTACCTGCCGGACGTAGAGTCGATAGCTGTTGAAGGTTCGGGCACCAGTTGACACGTGAGGTTGAGGTCGAGGGTATGGAAGAGGGCATCCGGCTGCAGCGCGTGCTGGCGGCAGCGGGGCTCGGCTCGCGTCGCGCGTGCGAGGTGCTGATCGAGAAGGGCCGCGTCACGGTCGACGGCAAGCGCGTGCGCGAGCAGGGCATGCGGGTCGACCCGGAGAAGGCCGTCATCACGGTCGACGGGCGGCGCATCGGGTCGGCCCCGAGCAAGGAGTACCTCGCGCTGCACAAGCCCACGGGCATCGTGAGCGCGATGTCGGACCCGGAGGGCCGTCCGCACCTGGGCCAGTTCCTCGGGGAGCAGCGCCGGCTCTTCCACGTCGGCCGCCTCGACTTCGACACCGAGGGCCTGCTGATCATGACCAACGACGGCGACCTGGCGCACAAGCTGACCCACCCGTCGTACGGCGTGCAGAAGACCTACCTCGCCGAGGTCCCGGGCCCGGTGCCGCGCGACATCGGCAAGCAGCTGCGGGCCGGCGTCGAGCTCGAGGACGGCGTGGTCAAGGTCGACTCGTTCCGGCTGATCAGCGCCAGCGGCAACCGGGCAATGGTCGAGGTGATCGTCCACGAGGGGCGAAAGCACGTCGTCCGCCGGCTGCTCGACGCCGTCGGGCTGCCCGTGCAGCGGCTCATCCGCACCCAGGTCGGCCCCATCAAGCTCGGCGACCTGCGTCCCGGCAGCATCCGTCCGCTGAACCAGAAGGAGATCGGCGAGCTCTTCGCCGCCGTCGAGCCGAAGTGACCGCCATGCGGGCGGGTCGACGACGCAGGGGCGCGGCGCAGTAGCGTCCTCGTGCCCAGCCGCGGGCCCGCCCGCGCCGTCCCGCACCATCGTCGGAGGAATTCGTGCCCGTGCGCGCAGTTCGCGGAGCCGTCCAGCTCGACCGCGACGAGGCCGAGCACATGCTCACCTCCGTCGAGGAGCTGCTCAGCGAGATCCTGACGCAGAACTCGCTCGGCCTCGATGACCTCATCAGCGTGATCCTGACGGCGACGCCCGACCTGGTCAGCGAGTTCCCCGCCGTCGCCGCGCGCCGGCTCGGCATGGGCGACGTCCCGCTGCTGTGCGCGTCGGAGATCGCCGTGCAGGGCGCGCTGCCGCGGGTCGTCCGGGTCATGGCCCACGTGGAGACCGACAAGGCCCGGCAGGAGATCCGGCACGTCTACCTGCGCGGAGCGCAGGCGCTGCGCCGCGACCTTGCCCAGTGACGGCCCGGTGAGCGCCCCCGCGCTCACCAGCGTGGCCATCGCCGGCGCCGGTCTCATCGGCACCTCGATCGGGCTGGCCCTGCGCCGCAGCGGCGTCCGCGTGCACCTGTCGGACGCCAGCCCCGAGGTCGCCCGCCGCGCCGCCGAGCTCGGCGCCGGCACCCTGGAGCCGCCGGCCGGGCCGGTCGACCTGTTCGTGGCCGCCGCCCCGCCGTACGCCGTCGCCGACGTGCTGTCGGACGCGATCGCCGCTCGGGTGGCCAGGACCTACACGGACGTGGCGGGCGTGAAGGCCGCCCCGCTCCGCGAGGTCGCCGCCCGACACCCCGGGACGACCGCCCTCGTCGGAGGCCACCCGATGGCCGGCAGGGAGCGCAGCGGCCCCGGCGCCGCCCAGGCCGACCTCTTCGAGGGCCGTCCGTGGGTGGTCACGCCACTGCCCGGGTCCGGCGCCGAGGACGTCGGGCGCGTCGAGGAGCTCGCCGGACGCTGCGGGGCCACGGCCGTGCGGATGGGCCCGGAGGCCCACGACCGGGCGGTCGCGCTCGTCTCGCACGCCCCGCACCTGCTCGCGGCGCTCGTCGCCTGCCGGCTCGCCGGGGGCGAGGAGGCCGCGGTGGCGGTGGCCGGCACCGGGGTACGCGACATCACCCGGGTCGCCGGGTCTGACCCGGCGCCGTGGGTCTCGCTGCTCGGCGCGAACGCCCGTCCGGTCGCCGAGGTGCTTCAGGCGCTGCGCGCCGACCTGGACGTCGCGCTGGAGTCGCTGGACGCCCTCGCCGCCGACCCGGGCGACCAGCGCGCCGCCGAGCGGATGCGGACGCTGCTGGCGGCCGGTGTCACCGGCCGCGAGCGGCTGCCCGGCCGGCACGGCGGGCGGCCGGAGACCCTGGCCGTGGTGCCGGTGGTGGTGCCGGACCGGCCCGGGGAGCTGGCCCGGCTGCTCGCCTTCATCGGCGAGGCCGGGGTCAACGTCGAGGACCTCGGGCTGGAGCACTCGCTCGGGCAGCCGGCCGGCCTCGCGCTGGTCTCCGTTCGCCCGGAGGCCGCCGAACGGCTGGGCGAGGTGCTCGCCGCCGGCGGATGGTCGGTCCACGCCTGAGCGTCGGCGCCAGCGGCTTCGGCCAAGGCTGTCGACGAGGCCGGACGGCCTCTCACGGCCGGCGGAACGGCCCGTCCAGGGCGGCCCACTGCAGAGCCAGGACCGTCTTCGCGTCCACGATCGTGCCGTCGCGCACCAGCGCCAGCGCGTCGTCGAACGCCAGCTCGACCACCTCGATGTCCTCGCCCTCGTCCTCGATGCCGCCGCCCTCGCCCACCCGGTCGGTGGGGGAGTAGGGCGCGGCGTAGACGTGGAGCGTCTCGGTGACCGACCCCGGGCTCATCACGGCCGCGCAGACCCGCTGCACGTCGCCGACCCGGTAGCCGGTCTCCTCCTCCGCCTCCCGGCGCACGGCCTCCTCCGGCCCGTCGGCGTCGAGCAGCCCCGCCGGCAGCTCGAGCAGCATCCCGTCGGGGTGCCCGTTGACGTACGCCGGGTACCGGAACTGGCGGACCAGCACGACGGTCCGCGCGTCCGGCTCGTAGAGCAGGATCGCCGCGCCGTTGCCGCGGTCGTAGGTCTCGCGCCGGTCGGTGGCCCAGCTGCCGTCGGGGCGCAGGTACTGGAAGGTCGTGCGGCGCAGCACGCCCCAGTCGTTGGCGAGCACCTCGACGTCGGTGACCTTGACCCGCGGGTTGCCGGAGAGATCCCGGCCGGCCTGGTCGAGGCCGACCCGGCCCCGGCCGTCGGGGACGTCGATGCCCCGGCGGGAGGCGCTCATCGGGCGGCCGGGACCGCGTCGGCGGAGAAGTAGACGGCCTTCCCCTCGGCTCGGGCCTGGGCGACCATCGCGTCGGCGCCGGCCGAGGGGCCGCCGATGCGCAGGACGGCGTCGCACCGGCTGAGCAGCCGCTCGGCGATCGGGTGGAAGATCTCCTCGAACGCGGCGTCCCCGACGTGTCTCGAGCCGGCTGCCTCGACCATGGGCAGGGCGAGCGCTTCGCCGGTGACCGGGAGGTGCCCGGCCCGGAAGAGGCCCAGCGCGACGTCGGTCATCGCCCGCACGTTCGCGTCGAGCTTGGCGGGGTCGTCGCCGGTGCCCGAGCGGTAGGGGCCGGCGACCAGGATGAGCAGCGGCTGCGGGTTCATGAGATGCCTTTCAGGCGTAGGTGAGGTCGACGCCCGCGTCGGTGAGGGCGGTAAGGGTGGCGGTGGCGGTGGCGCCGAGGTCGGGGTCGCGGGCCCCCACGTCGGTCACGAGCCCGTCCACGACGTCGAGCGGCGCGACGTGGGCGAAGGCCCGGACCCCGAGCTTGGTCGCGTCGGCGACCACGACGATCCGGCCGGCGCGCGGGAGGGCGGCCTGCTTGACCGCCGCGTCCTCGAGGGCGAACTCGGACCAGCCGTCGGCGGAGATCCCGCCGATCGACATGACGAAGATGTCGAAGGAGAAGCCGGCGAGCGCGCGCAGGGCGAGCGGCCCGACGAGCGAGCGCTCGCCCGGCCGCGACTCCCCCCCGAGCACGAGCAGCCGGACGCCGGGGACGTCGGCGAGGGCGGTGGCCGCCTGCAGGCTGAGCACGGCCACCGTGAGCGGAGCGCGGTCCGCCAGGTGCTGGGCCACGTGGACGGTGGTCGTCCCCGCGTCGAGCAGCACGGTCTCGCCGGGCTGCACGAGCGCCGCCGTCGCCGCCCCCAGCCGGTCCTTGACGGCCGGCTGCCACCCCAGCCGGGCCGTGTAGCCCGCCTCCTCACGGAGCTCGCGAGTGGCGACGGCGCCTCCGCGCACCCGCCGCACCAGGCCGGCCTCCTGCAGCGCGTCGAGGTCGCGGCGCACGGTCATCTCCGACACGCCGAGCCGGCGCGCGAGCTCGGCGATCGTCGCCCGCTCCGCTCCCTGCACGAGGCGGAGCGTGAGGTCGAGACGGTCTCGGGTGGCCACGGGGAGAACTTAACAGAGTTCCTGTGAGATTGGGAGCAAGTTTGTGAACAAGTGGCCCGGCTACGCTGGGAGCACGGGCTCCCGCCCGCTTCCCCCGACGGCCCTCCGAGGAGACCCTTGCCTGCGACCAGCAGCCTCGACCGGATCGTCATCGCGATCGACGGCCCCTCCGGGTCCGGCAAGTCCACGGTGTCGCGCCGCGTGGCGACCCGGCTCGGCCTGGGCTACCTCGACACCGGCGCGACCTATCGCGCCGTGGCCTGTGCTGCGCTCGACCGCGGGCTCGACCTCGAGGACGCCGCGGCGATCACAGCGCTCGCGCACCGCGCGGTCATCGAGCAGTCGCCGGACCCCGAGGTGGACGTCGTGGTCATCGACGGCGTCGACGTCACGCGCGCGATCCGCGAGCCGCGGGTCTCGGCCGTCGTCAGCAAGGTCGCGGGCAACCTCGACGTGCGGGCCGAGCTCGTGCGGCGTCAGCGGGAGGTGGCTGCCCGTGGGCGCGTCGTCATCGAGGGGCGCGACATCACGACGGTGGTCGCCCCCGACGCGCCGGTGCGCATCCTGCTGACCGCCGACGAGCAGGCCCGGCTGGCCCGCCGGGCGCGCGAGCTGCACGGCACGGCCGACGCCGCCGCGATCGCGGCCACCCACGACTCGATCGTCCGGCGCGACGCCGACGACTCGAAGGTGGCCAGTTTCCTCACCGCTGCCGAGGGTGTCGTCGAGGTCGACACCTCCGCGCTCGGCCTCGACGAGGTCGTCGCCGCGGTGCTATCGGTCGTCGCCGATCGGGTGCCGGCCGCCGCAGACCTTCTGGAGCGCACACCGTGACCGATCCGACCACCGCCGGGCCCCAGGACGAGAGCGCCCGCCAGGCCCTCGAGGAGGCCGCTCCGCTCGGCGGGAGCATCGAGGACGCGGTCGACGCCGCGTACGACGACGAGCGCGACTACGTCGACTGGGAGATCGCCGAGTCCGGCGACGACGCGGCCGCCATGACGTTCGAGGTGCCCGTCCTCGCCGTCGTCGGCCGGCCGAACGTCGGCAAGTCCACGCTGGTCAACCGCATTCTCGGCCGCCGCGAGGCCGTGGTCGAGGACGTCCCGGGCGTCACCCGGGACCGCGTCGCCTACGACGCCTCGTGGAACGGGCGCCCGTTCACGCTGCTCGACACCGGCGGCTGGGAGCGCGACGCCAAGGGGCTGGCCGCCCGCGTCGCCGCTCAGGCCGAGCTCGCCGTCGAGGCGGCGGACGCGGTGATGATGGTCGTCGACGCGACGGTCGGCCCGACCGACACCGACGAGGCCGTCGTCCGGGTGCTGCGGCGGGCCAAGAAGCCGGTCGTGCTCGTCGCGAACAAGGTCGACTCCGAGCGGCTGGAGTCCGAGGCCACCTCGCTGTGGAGCCTGGGCCTCGGCGAGCCGCACCCGGTCTCGGCGCTGCACGGCCGCGGGAGCGGCGACCTGCTCGACGCCGTCCTCGCCGCCCTGCCGGAGCCGCGCCAGGTGGAGGCGCCCGCACCGGGCGGCCCCCGGCGCATCGCCCTCGTCGGCCGGCCCAACGTCGGCAAGTCCAGCCTGCTCAACGCCCTCGCCGGCGAGGAGCGGGTCGTCGTCGACGCCACGGCCGGCACGACCCGCGACCCGGTCGACGAGCTCATCGAGCTCGGAGGCCGCGACTGGCGCTTCGTCGACACCGCCGGCATCCGTCGCCGGGTCCACCAGACCGCGGGCGCCGACTACTACGCGAGCCTGCGCACCCGGGCGGCGATCGAGAAGGCCGAGGTCGCGCTGCTGCTGCTCGACTCCAGCCAGCCGCTGGCCGAGCAGGACGTGCGCATCGCCTCCATGGTCGTGGAGACCGGCCGTGCGCTCGTGCTCGCCTTCAACAAGTGGGACCTGCTCGACGAGGACCGCCGGCTGCTGCTCGAGCGGGAGGTCGAGCGCGACCTGGGTCCGGTCCGGTGGGCCCCGCGGGTGAACATCTCCGCCCAGACCAAGCGGCACCTGGAGAAGCTGGTGCCGGCGATCGACACCGCGCTCGAGGGCTGGGAGACCCGCGTCCCGACCGCCAAGCTCAACGGCTTCCTCGGCCAGCTGGTCGCCGCCACGCCTCCCCCCGTGCGCGGGGGGAAGCAGCCGAAGATCCTCTTCGCCACCCAGGCGTCGGTCCGCCCACCCCGGTTCGTGCTCTTCACCAGCGGCTTCCTCGAGGCCGGCTACCGGCGCTTCATCGAGCGCCGGCTGCGTGAGGAGTTCGGCTTCGCCGGCAGCCCGGTGGCCGTGTCGGTCCGCATCCGGGAGAAGAAGAAGCGCTGACGCGGGCGGCGCAGCTGGTGCCGGGCCGAGCCCGCGGTTGAGGTAAGGTCTACGAGGTCCGGACGGCGTCCGGGCAGCTCGGGACGTGGCGCAGCTTGGTAGCGCACTTGACTGGGGGTCAAGGGGTCGCAGGTTCAAATCCTGTCGTCCCGACGAGCAGAAGCCGCAGGTCAGCGAGTTGCTGGCCTGCGGCTTCCGTGTTCCCGGCCCCGCCTCGGGGTCTGCTGCGCTCAGCCGGCCCCGGCCCCGGCCCCGCCCCGGCCCCGGCCCCGCCTCGGCGAGCCGGTCTGCCGTCGCGCGCAGCAGGCCGGTCTTCCATCCGGTCGAGCGTTCGCGGGCGACGGGGCAGAGCCCGACGGCCGTGATGGTGCCGCCGCGGCGTACGACCGGCTGGTGGCTCCGTCCTCGAGGGCGACGGCGGGCGGGCGGAAGGTGCAGCCCCAGGATGCGGCCCGGAGTTCGCGGGAGTAGGTTGAGCGCGCAACTACTCCGTAGCACCCGAGGAGAACCGTGGCCGTCAAGCTCGCCGTCATCTACTACTCGTCCACCGGCACCATCCACGGCATGGCGGAGCGCGTCGCCGCCGCCGGTGAGAAGGCCGGCGCCGAGGTGCGCCTGCGTCAGGTCCCCGAGCTGGCGCCACAGGAGGCCATCGCCAGCAACGCCGCCTGGAGCCAGCACTTCGACCAGACGAAGGACGAGCCGAAGGCGACCGTCGACGACCTCGTGTGGGCCGACGCGGTGCTGTTCGGCACCCCGACCCGCTACGGCAACATCGCCAGCCAGCTCAAGCAGTACCTCGACACCACCGGTGGCGCCTGGGCGCAGGGCAAGCTGGCCGGCAAGGTCTACGCCGGGTTCACCGCGACCCAGACGGCCCACGGCGGCCAGGAGTCGACGCTGCTGGCGCTCTACAACACCGTGTACCACTTCGGCGGCATCCTCGTCCCCCCGGGCTACACGGACCCGCTGAAGTTCGCCGACGGCAACCCCTACGGCGTCTCGCACGTCACCGGCGCGAACAACGACGCCCCCCTCGGCGACGTGCAGCTCGCCGCGCTCGACCACCTGACCGAGCGGGTGCTCACGTACGCCGCGAAGCTCGCCGCCTGACCCAGGCCCGATCGCGAAGCGTGGAGCGCCGGCCGGGTCCGGACGCGGTCGGCGCTCCACGCTCTCGCGACGAACGTCGGTCAGCGCCTGCGCTGCTCCAGCGACCGGGCGAACTCCTCCGCGACGCCGAGCTGGTCACGCAGCGCCTGCACCCGCGCAGCGACGACTCCCTGGAACGCTGCCAGCCGGGCGCGCGCCGCCTCGTCCTCCCCGGCTGCGAGCGCGTCCAGCACGCCGAGCAGCTCGCGCATCTCCTCGAGCGTGAACCCCAGCGGCTTCATCGGCTTCACGAGCGCCAGGCGGGCCAGGTCGTCCTCGGTGTAGAGGCGGAAGCCCCCCTCGCTGCGCGCCGACGGGCGCACGATGCCCACCTCCTCGTAGTGGCGCAGCGTCCGGATGCTCAGCCCCACGCGCTCGGCGGCCTCCCCGATCCGCATCAGCTCGCGGGCCATCAGTGGGCCCCGGAGAGCCGGCCGGACAGCTGGTCGTGACGGGCGGCGCTCGGCTCGTTCAGCCCGACGAGGGTCACCGCCTTGCCGCGCTGTGCGTACTTGTGGGTGATCGCGTCGAGCGCAGCGACGGACGAGGCGTCCCAGACGTGGGTCTGCGACAGGTCGATCACCACCCCGGCGGGGTCGCCGGAGTAGTCGAACTGGTAGACGACGTCGTTGCTGGAGGCGAAGAACAGCTCGCCGTGGACGGTGTAGACGCGGCGGCCGGCGTCGTCCAGCGTGCTGGTGACGGTGGCCAGGTGGGCGACCCGGCGGGCGAACAGCACGCACGCCACGAGGACCCCGACGACGACGCCGATCGCGAGGTTCTCGGTCACGACGACGACGGCCACGGTCGTGAGCATCACCGTGCTCTCGCTGCGCGGCATCCGCCGCAGCGTACGCAGGCTGTGCCAGTCGAAGGTCGACATGGACACCAGGATCATCACGGCCACCAGTGCGGCCATCGGGATCCGCGCGACGACGTCGCCCAGGGCGACCACCAGGATCAGCAGGAACACGCCGGCGAGGAAGGTCGAGAGCCGGGTGCGTGCCCCCGAGGCCTTCACATTGATCATGGTCTGGCCGATCATCGCGCAGCCGCCCATCCCGCCGAAGAAGCCGGTCACGATGTTCGCCACGCCCTGCCCCCACGACTCCCGGGTCTTGTCCGAGTGCGTGTCGGTGATGTCGTCGACGAGCTTGGCCGTCATCAGCGACTCCATCAGCCCGACGAGCGCGACGCCGAGGGCGTAGGGCGCGACGACGCGCAGCGTCTCCCAGGTCCACGGGATGTCCGGCAGCCCGAGCGTCGGCAGGCTGGACGGGAGCTCGCCCTCGTCGCCCACCGTCGGCACGGCGACCGACGCGGTGACGGTCAGGACGGTGACCACCACGATCGCGACGAGCGGGGCCGGCACCGCGGTCGTGACCCGCGGCAGGAGCACCATGACGGCCAGCGCCCCGGCCGTCAGCGGGTAGACCAGCCAGGGGACGTCGACCAGGTGGGTAACCTGCGCGCCGAAGATCAGGATCGCCAACGAGTTGACGAACCCCACCATCACGCTGCGCGGCACGAACCGCATGAGCCGGGCGACCCCGGCCAGGCCGAGCGCGACCTGGAAGACGCCCCCCAGGATCACGGCCGCGACGAGGTGGCCGAGTCCGTGCTCGCGCACGAGCGGCGCGACGACGAGGGCGACCGCGCCCGTCGCCGCGCTGATCATGGCGGGGCGCCCTCCGGTGAAGGAGATGACGACAGCCATCGTGAACGAGGCGAACAGCCCGACCTTCGGGTCGACGCCGGCGAGGATCGAGAACGAGATCGCCTCGGGGATCAGCGCGAGCGCGACGACCAGGCCGGCCAGGGCCTCGGTGCGGGCGACCCGAGGGGAGAGCCAGGCGGGAGGGGAGAGCCGGGTGGGGACGGGCATGCAGGCCTTCCGGTACGCCGCGGCGGCGGCAGCGAGGTGTGAGCGCCGCGGCGACGGTGCCGGACAGCAGGCCGCAACTCTACCCTTCCGAAAGGGGAGAGTTGCCGGCTCAGACGGGCGAGAGCTGTCGCTCCCGGCCCGACCGCCACTCGACGAGCAGCTGCGTCGCGTCGTCCTGCACGCGCCCGGCCTGGTGGGCGAGCACGCGGAGCATCACCTGTCGCAGCGTCTCCGGGACCGGAAGGCCGGCGGCGGCGGACTCGGTCAGCGCCGCGACCAGGCGCTCGACCCCGAAGAAGCGGCCATCCGGGTCGCGGCCCTCGACCACCCCGTCGGTGTAGGCGAGCACGCAGTCGCCCGGCGCCAGCGCCGTCGTGCCGACGCGCAGCTCGTCGGCCCCGTCGAGGTGCAGCAGCCCCAGCGGAGGGTGGGGCTCGACCTCCAGCGACCGCTCGACCCGGCCGTGGTGGAGCACCAGCGGGGCCGGGTGCCCCGCGAGCACCCAGTCGAGCCGCCCCGAGCCGAGGTCGAGGTCGGCGACGACCGCCGTGACGTACTGGCCGCCCGGGAACGCCTCGCGGACGGCCGCGTCCATGTGCCGGACCACGTCGGGAAGGCCGGGCTGCGGCCCGCGCCGGGCGTTGCGGTAGGCGGCGACCGCCGTCGTGGACAGCAGGCTCGCCTGCAGCCCGTGGCCCATGGCGTCGAGGACGGCGAAACGCACGCGGCGCCCGTCCGCGGCGTAGTCGAACGAGTCCCCGCCCACCTGGTAGCTCGGCTCGACCGACCCCGCGACGACGACGCCGTCCGTGGCGAAGGTGAGGGGGGGCAGGGCCTGCCACTGGACCTCCGCGGCGAGGGACATCGGCCGGTCGCGGGCCGCCCGGGCCAGCGAGTCGCCGTACTGCCCCTTCGTCGTGACCAGCTCGGCCACCGCCGACGCGAACGAGACGAGCAGCAGCATGCGAGAGGCGTCGAGCGGGACGTCGTCCGGCAGCGTCAGCTCCAGAGCGCCGAGCCGCTCGACCCCGTCGAGCAGGGGAAGGCAGACCCGCTGCCGCCCCTGCAGGGGCCGGACGCAGGGCCGCATGAGGCGGAACGCCTCGCCCGCGTCCGAGGCGTCGATCTCACGGGGCCGGGGCTCCGCGGGCGGCAACGGCAGCAGACGGCGCTGGGAGTAGTCCGTGAGCAGGACCGCCACGTCACGTGCCCCCACCGGCTCCAGGGCAGCGGCCACGATGGGCCCGACCTGGTCCGGCGTGGCCATCCGGCCGGACTCGAGGAGCCGCTGCAGGAGCTGCGGGCCGATCGGCTCCCGGCGTTCGTCGCTCGACATGACTCCCTCGCGTACCCGGGCCGGTGCAGCCTCACCCCCCGGGCAGGAAGACCGGGCGCACGCACCCGTCCTTCTTGTCCTTGAACTGCTGGTAGCCCTTCGGCGCCTTCGACAGCGGCATGACGTGGGTGCCGAACTGCGCGGTCCGCAGCTCGCCCTTCTCGATCCGGTCCAGCAGCATCGGGATGTAGCGCTGCCCGTGCATCTGCGCGCCGCGGATCGTCAGGCCCTTGTTCATGGCCGCGCCCAACGGGAACTTGTCGACCACCCCGGCGAAGACGCCCAGCACGAAGACACTGCCGCCCTTGCGCGTGGAGTAGATCGCCTGCCGGACCGCGGTGGGCCGGTCGGTCTGCAGCCGCAGCTGCTGCTTGGCCTGGTCGTACGGGAACTGCGGCCCCGTGCTGTGGGCCTCCATGCCGACCGCCTCGATCGCGACGTCGGGACCGCGCCCGCCGGTGAGCTCACGCAGCGCCGCGTCGACGTCCACCGCCGTGTAGTCCAGCGTCTCGGCACCCGCGTACGTCCGGGCCATCTGCAGCCGCTCGGGGTACCCGTCGATGACGACGACCTTCGAGGCGCCGAGCAGGGCGGCGGCCTGTGCGGAGACCTGCCCCACCGCGCCCGCCCCCCAGACCGCGACGACGTCACCGGGCTGGACCCCGCCGAGGTCCGCCCCCATCCAGCCGGTGGGCCCGGCGTCCGAGGCGAAGACCGCGGCCTCGTCGGAGACCCCGTCGGGCACCGCGAAGGCGCCGACGTCTGCGTAGGGAACGCGGATGTACTCCGCGTGGCTGCCGGCGTTGCCCCCCATCGCGTGCGAGTAGCCGAAGCAGCCGCCCGGGTTCGAGCCCCACAGGAACTCGGTGAGGCCGGGGTTGGTGTTCCCGTTGTCGCAGAGCGAGTAGAGCTGTTTGCTGCAGTACCAGCACTTGCCGCAGGCGATGAAGGAGCTGACGACGACGCGGTCCCCGACCTTGTGCTTCTGCACCGACGAGCCGACCTCGACGACCTCGCCGAGGAACTCGTGGCCGAGGACGTCGCCCTTCTCCATGGCCGGGATGTAGCCGCCGAGCAGGTGCAGGTCCGAGCCACAGGCGGCCGACCGGATGACCCGCAGGACGACGTCGTGGGTGTTCTGGATGCGGGGGTCCGGGACGGTCTCGACCGAGAGCTTGTTGACGCCCTGCCAAGTGAGTGCCTTCACAGGTGGCCCAGCCTCTCGGCCCGGCGCGTCGCCGCGCGGAGGGGCAGGTTGAGCAGCGTCCCCTTCGTCGTGCCGGGGGAGTCCGCCTGCAGCACCTCGCCGGCCTCGAGCTGCATCTTGGCGTGCCGCAGCGCCTGGCGCAGCTGCGCGCGGTCGACCTTCGACCGCTCCGCCGGCCGGGCGGCCAGCTCGACGCCCTTGTCGCCCGGCGCCGTCGCCCAGCGCGTCTCGATGGCGTCGCCCAGCTCGCCGAGCGGGGCGGGAAGCGTTCGTGCGGGAGTGGCCAGGAAGACCGTGACCACCTGCCAGTCCCGGGTCGCCCGCGCCCGCTTGCGTCGATGACGGGCGAGCGCGAGGACGCCCACGCCCCCCACTGCGAGCGCCGCGGGGAGCGCCGCCCTGTTGCTAGCCGAGGTCATGGTCCGCCTTCCGTGCCGGGAACGCCGCCCCCATACCCATTCGGGCCGGTTGATCCCTCGGGAGCGTGCCCGGTGAGCCCTCCCGCTCCTGCGGCGGCCCGCCTCGGGAACGCGGCTGCGCCGAGACGCCGGCCCCGGGAAGGTCAGGACAGGGCGTACGCCAGCAGCACCGGCACAGCCTGGCCGTCCCAGCTGCCGGTGAGCACCGCGCCGCCCGGTCGCCCATCGCCGGCCGCGACCGCCCGGACGACGGCCAGCTCCAGCCGCTCGCACCGCACGAGCGTCGGGTCGCCGTCGTCGACGGACTCGATCCGCCCGGGCTCGGCCGACAGGCTCGGCGCGCCGCTGCCGCGCACCGACGCCAGCGACGCCCGCGCCTCCAGCCGCCCGCCCGCCGCGACGTACTCGACGGCCTCGCCGCTCCCGGTCCTGATGGCGGCGGCGAGCGCCGCGACGTACACCGGGTCGTGGCAGCCGTCGTAGACCCACCGCTGGCCGAGCACCGAGTGGTCGATCGTCCCGACGAGCCGGTCCTGGGCCCCCTCCAGGGGAGCTGCCCGATAGGTCAGCGGCACCTGCAGGACCGGCCCGTCGCCGGCCCGCACGAGGAACGTCTCGATCCCGACCTCTCCGTCGGGGTCGTCGAAGCGGTACGCCCCGACCCGTGCCGGGGCGCCGGAGCCGGCGTACCAGCGCTGCGCCGGCAGCCAGTCGGCGAGCAGCTCGAGCTTGGTGGGGCGGAGCTCCGCCTGGTGGATCAGCGCCATGGCCGAGAAGCTACAAGCACCCGGCCGGGGTGTCGCCCGCGTTTCCGCGCGGCCGCGCCCTGCTCCCGGCGCACGCCGTCACCCGATCGGCTCAAGGGCTGCCCGGGCGGTGCCGATCGAGGTCCGGACGGCCGACGCACCGGCCTCGCGAGCGTGGCAGGGACGCCGGCTCGCACCGCTTCGTACCCGAGGACCAGGACGGTCCGACGGCGCGCGCAGCGAAGGACACGACTTGTCCCCCACGACGCTCTCCGCCATCGACCTCGCCCTGGCCACGCCGCACACCGGGATGCCCGCCGACGTCATCCCGCTGCAGTACCACACCAACATGCTCACGGACCCGCACCGGATGGACTCGTTCGCGGCGGCGATCGCGGCGGTCGTGAAGCCCGGGATGCGCGTGCTCGACCTCGGTGCCGGCACCGGCGTCCTCTCCTTCTTCGCCGCCCGTCAGGGCGGGGTCGTGACCGCGGTCGAGCGGGAGCCCGGCGTGCTCGCCGCGGCCCGTGCGGCGCTCGGCGCGAACATCGGCGACGCCGTCACCCTCGTGCACGGCGACGCCCGGACGTACGTCCCCAGCGGGCCGGTCGACGTGGTGCTCTGCGAGATGATGCACGTGGGGCAGCTGCGCGAGAAGCAGATCGAGGTCATCGGCGGGTTCAAGGAGCGGTACGCCGCGGCCGGCCTCGGCCCCATGCCGCGGTTCCTGCCCGAGGCCTGCGTCCAAGCGGCGCAGCCGGTGCAGCAGGACTTCACGTACCACGGCTACACCGTGGCGGCGCCGTACTTCCAGGACCCGTTCACCCCGCAGCCGCGCTCGATCGGGCTCGCCGAGCCGCAGGTGTGGCAGTCCTTCCTGTACGACGGGCGCATCCCCGCCGTGTGCGCCGCCGACCTCGCCTTCACCGTCGAGCAGCCGGGCCGGCTGAACGCCGTCCGGATGGTCACGAAGAACCTGCTGGCCATCGAGCCCTCCACCGGCTCGTCGATCGACTGGCTGATGAACTACCTCGTCGTGCCGCTCCCGCGGCCGCTCGACGTGCGGGCCGGCCAGGTCGTGCGGGTGCGCTTCTCCTACCTGCCCGGCGACGAGATCCCGGCCCTGATGGGCAGCGTGGAGGCGACGCTGGAGAGCTGAGCGGGGCGGCGACCCACTGCCGGGCTCGGCCCCGCCGCGGCGTACCCCTCGTTGAAGTAGGGTCGTGACGTCGCGTAGCCGGGGACACAGCGGGGGCGTCGCGTCGCGGACTGCCTTGCGGGAGTGACTGCCGTGCGTAGGAATGCAGTGGGGCCCGAAGCCGCCGAGCCGGCGTCCCGACCGCTGCCCGGGGCGCCGGTGCCGGACGGTGCAGAGCCCGCGCAGACCGACCGCGTCCTGACCGTCCCCAACCTGCTCAGCGTCGCCCGTCTGCTCGGCGTGCCGGTCTTCCTCTGGCTGATCCTCGCCGAGCACGACGGGTGGGCGCTGGTCGTGCTCGCCGTCAGCGGGGTCAGCGACTGGCTCGACGGCAAGCTGGCCCGGGCGCTCGGCCAGACCAGCCGGCTAGGGGCGATGCTCGACCCCTCGGCCGACCGGCTCTACATCCTCGCCACCCTCGTCGGGCTCACCCTGCGCGACGTCATCCCGGTCTGGCTCGCGGTGGCGCTCATCGCGCGCGACCTCTTCACGAGCGCGCTGCTGCTCGTGCTGCGCAGGCACGGCCACGGGGTGCTCGCGGTCCACTTCCTGGGCAAGGCCGCGACCGCGAACCTGCTCTACGCGTTCCCGCTGTTGCTGCTCGGTGACGGAGACGGCAGGATCGCGACGACGGCGAACATCTTCGGCTGGGCGTTCGCCTGCTGGGGCGTGGTCCTCTACTGGTGGGCCGCCGTCCTCTACGCCCTGCAGGTCCGCGCCGCGGTGCGCTCGCCGGCTGCGGCCGGGCAGGCGGCTCCGGCGACCGGCCCGGCCCGGCAGCAGGAAGGGAGGGCGCGGCGGTGAGGGCAGTCGTGATGGCCGGCGGCGAGGGCACCCGGCTGCGCCCCATGACGGCGAGCATGCCCAAGCCGCTGCTCCCGGTCGTCAACCGCCCGATCATGGAGCACGTGCTGCGCCTGCTGCGCAAGCACGGCTTCGACGAGACCGTCGTCACCGTCCAGTTCCTCGCCGCGCTCGTGCGCAACTACTTCGGGGACGGCGAGGACCTCGGGATGAACCTGCACTACGCCACCGAGGAGACCCCCCTCGGCACGGCCGGCAGCGTGCGCAACGCCTACCACCTGCTGCACGACGACACCTTCGTCGTCATCAGCGGCGACGCGCTGACCGACATCGACCTCACGGCCCTCGTGAAGGCCCACCGCGACCGCGACGCGCTGGTGACGGTCTGCCTCAAGCGCGTCAGCAACCCGCTGGAGTTCGGGATCACGATCGTCGACGAGGAGTCCCGCGTCCAGCGTTTCCTCGAGAAGCCCACGTGGGGGCAGGTGTTCTCCGACACCGCGAACACCGGCATCTACGTGATGGAGCCGGAGGTCCTCGACCTGGTCGCGGAGGGCGAGCAGGTCGACTGGTCCGGGGACGTCTTCCCCAAGCTCATGGAGAAGGGCGCACCGATCTTCGGGTACGTCGCCGACGGCTACTGGGAGGACGTGGGCACCCACGAGAGCTACCTCAAGGCGCAGGCCGACGTCCTGTCGCGGCGGGTCGACGCGGACATCGACGGCTTCGAGGTGTCGCCCGGGGTGTGGGTGGCCGAGGGCGCGGACGTCGACCCGGACGCCGTGCTCAGCGGGCCGGTCTACATCGGGGACTACGCCAAGGTCGAGGGCGGCGCCGAGCTGCGCGAGAACACCGTCCTCGGCAGCAACGTCGTCGTGAAGAGCGGGGCGTTCCTGCACCGCGCGGTGGTGCACGACAACGTCTTCATCGGCCCGCAGACCAGCCTGCGGGCGTGCGTCGTCGGCAAGAACACCGACGTGATGCGGGCGGCGCGCGTCGAGGAGGGCGCGATCGTCGGTGACGAGTGCGTCATCGAGGAGGAGGCCATCGTCCAGTCGGGCGTCAAGGTCTACCCGTTCAAGACCATCGAGGCCGGCGCCGTCGTCAACCAGAGCGTCATCTTCGAGTCCCGCGGGCAGCGCAGCCTCTTCGGCCCCCGCGGCGTGAGCGGCATCCTCAACGTCGAGATCACCCCCGAGCTCGCCGTCCGCCTCGCGAGCGCCTGGGCGACCACCCTGCGCAAGGGGTCGACGGTCGTGACGGCGCGCGACCACAGCCGGGGCGCCCGGACGATCAAGCGCGCGGTGATCGCCGCCCTGAACTCCAGCGCCCTCAACGTCGAGGACCTCGAGGCCGTGCCGCTGCCGGTGGCGCGGCTGCGGGTCGCCGAGGGGGGCGTCGGCGGCGTCTTCGTCCGCACCACTCCCGGCGTGCCGGAGAGCATCGACATCGTCCTCATGGACGGCAGCGGGGCCGACATCACCCAGGCTGCCGAGCGCAAGCTCGAGCGCGTCTTCAGCCGGCAGGAGTACCGCCGCGCGTTTCCGGGTGAGATCGGCGACCTGCAGTTCCCCAGCCGGGTCACCGAGCAGTACGTCGTGGCCCTGCTCAACCGCATCGACACCCGCGGCGTGGCCGAGGCTGACCTCAAGGTGGTGCTCGACACGGGCGGAGGCACGGCGGCCCTCGTCCTGCCGCCGCTGCTGGGGCGCCTCGGCGTCGACGTGCTGACCCTCGGCAACCGGCTCGACGAGACGTACCCGACCGAGACCGCGGAGGGGCGCTCGGCCGCCCTGCAGCGCCTCGGCGAGCTCGTGGCCTCCTCGGGCGCCGCGTTCGGGGTCCGCTTCGACACGGTGGGGGAGCGGATCTCGCTCGCCGACGAGACCGGACGTGTCATCGACGACGACCGCGGGCTGCTCGTCGTGCTCGACCTCGTCGCCGCCGAGCGAAACCGCGGGGTCGTCGCGCTCCCGGTCACCACGACGCGGGTGACCGAGCAGGTGGCCCGCTTCCACCACGTACGGATCCGCTGGACCGGGACCTCGGCCGCGGACCTGGCGGCTGCCGCCCGTGACCCCGAGCTGATCCTCGGCTCCGATGGCCGCGGCGGCTTCGTGGTGCCGGAGTCGAGTGGGATGGTCGACGGGATCGCGGCCTTCGTCAACCTCCTCGGCCTCGTGGCGAGGACCCAGCTCAAGCTCTCCGAGATCGACGCCCGCATCCCGGACGCGCACATCGCCCGGCGCTCGCTCGCCACCCCGTGGGCCGCCAAGGGGTCGGTGATGCGCACGGTGTTCGACGCGGCCGGCGACCGCCTGGTGGACACCACCGACGGCATCCGGGTGGTCGAGCACGACGGCTGTTGGGCGATGGTCCTGCCCGACCCCGCCGAGCCCGTGACGCACCTGTGGGCCGAGGGCCCGACGGCCGAGGCCGCCGAGCAGCTGCTCGACGCCTGGACGCGGGTCGTCGAGCGCGTCCAGGGCTGAGCCGGGCACGCCCGGAACGCCTTCCGGCCTCGCCCGAGTCGGCGGTGCCACGTGCGACGATGACGCCATGGTGCTGGCCGAGGAACGCGAGGCGGCGGCCCGGCCGCTGCGTTCCGTCCTGCCGGCCAGCCCCACCACCGAGCTGCTGAGCGGCCTGCTGCTCGAGGGCAGCGAGACCGCGTACGCCGCGGCCGCGCGGCGGCGCGAAGCCGCGGGCGCCGCCGGGGCGACAGGCACGGGTGGCGGCCGCACCGCGCTGCTCCTGGTCGTCGGGCTGGCCCTCACCGGGGCTGTGCTGGGCGTGGCAGCGGCTCAGGAGCGCGAGCGCGCGCCCGTCGACTCGGCCGGCCGCGCCGCTCTGGTCGCCGAGACCGACGAGCGGCTGGCCGCGGTCGACCGGCTGCAGTCCGACGTCCGCGTCCTGCGCACCAGGGTCGAGGCCGCGCGCAGGGGAGCGCTGAGCGCCGCAGGTGGGGCGCAGCTCGCTCGCCGGGTCGAGGAGCTCGAGCAGCGAGCCGGCGCCGCGCCGGTCAGCGGGCCGGGCGTGCTCGTGACCGTCGACGACCCGGAGCGCCCGTCGGGCGAGGCGGCCGTCGACGGCAGCGAGCGGGTGCAGGACAGCGACCTGCAGTTGGTCGTCAACGCGCTGTGGGCCGCGGGAGCCGAGTCGGTGACGGTCAACGGGCACCGGCTCACGTCGCTGAGCGCCATCCGGTCGGCCGGCGCGGCGATCCTCGTCGACTACGTCGCGCTCACCCCGCCGTACGCCATCTCCGCCATCGGCGACCCGGGCCGGCTCGCCGACCGCTTCGACGCGGGGGACGGCGGCGCGCTGCTGCGCGACCTCGCGGAGGCGTTCCGTATTCGCTGGGGCCTGGAGCGCGAGCCCGAGCTCGAGCACCCCGCGGCGTCGTCCCTGTCGCTGCGGTACGCGTCGGTCGCGGACGGCCCGTTGTCCGCCGCTTCGTCAGGAGCCTCCGGGTGATCCCCCTGATCGGCCTCGTCGTCGGCGTCGTCCTCGGTCTCGTGCTGGAGCCGACGGTGCCGCTCTGGCTGCAGCCCTACCTGCCCATCGCCGTCGTCGCCGCCCTCGACGCGGTCTTCGGCGGGCTCCGGGCCGCGCTGGAGAAGATCTTCGACGAGCGGGTCTTCGTGGTCTCCTTCCTCTCGAACGCCGTCGTCGCCGCGCTGATCGTGTTCCTCGGCGACCAGCTCGGCGTCGGCTCCCAGCTGTCGACCGGGGTCGTGATCGTGCTGGGCGTCCGTATCTTCGCGAACGTCGCGGCCATCCGACGCCGGGTCTTCGGGGCCTGAGGCACGGCGTGAGCGCGAGCACTCCTCCGTCCGGCAACGGCCGCCCCCCGGGCAAGGGCAACGGCGGCAAGGGCACCGGCGGCAAGGGCACCGGCGGCACGGGCAACGGCGGCACCGGCGGCACGGGCACCGGGGGCACCGGCACCGGCAACGGCAGCGGCAACGGCCGGGCGAAGAAGGGGCGACCCCGTACGCGGCCGAACCGGCCCGCTCGCCCGGGCGGCTCCGCGGGAGGGTCGACGGGC
This sequence comes from Motilibacter aurantiacus, assembly GCF_011250645.1. Lineage (NCBI taxonomy): Bacteria > Bacillati > Actinomycetota > Actinomycetes > Motilibacterales > Motilibacteraceae > Motilibacter > Motilibacter aurantiacus. Next base: position 64,601 of record NZ_JAANNO010000012.1, on the reverse strand, counting down.
TCGCCCGCTGCCCGGCCGGTGCAGCCGGAGAAGGCGGTGCAGCTGGAGAAGGCGGTGCAGCTGGAGAAGGCGGTGCAGCTGGAGAAGGCGGTGCAGCTGGAGAAGGCGGTGCAGCCGGAGAAGGCGGTGCAGCCGGAGAAGGCGGTGCAGGTCAAGCCCGCGGCGACCGAGAAGGCAGGGGAGGGGAGGACCGCCACCGCGCAGAAGCCCCCGCCTGCGAGCGGGCCGGCTGCGACGAAGCCCGTCCCGGCGGCGGAGCCTGCGCCCGCGGAGAAGCAGGTGGCGGCCGAGAGGCCCGCGACGGCGCAGAAGCCTGAGCCCGCGCAGAAGCCGTTACCGGCCGAGAAGCCCGTCCCAGCGCACCAGCCGGAGCCGGCGGGCCACTCGAAGGACGTGCCCGCCGAGGCCGCCCTCCCCGAGCCGGAGCCCGGCGAGCCGGTCGCCCAAGGGAGCCCGGCCTGGCGCCCGCTGCTCGGTGCCACCCGCAGCCAGCTGGCCATCGCGGCCCTGCTCGCCCTGGTCGGGTTCGCGGGGGTGGTGCAGGCGCGGACGACCCACGACGAGGACCTGTCAGGGCTGCGCCAGGCCGACCTGGTGCGAATCCTGGACGACGTCGACGAGCGGGCGGCCCGGCTGCGGGCCGAGGAGCGCGAGCTCGAGGAGTCCTACGAGAAGCTGGCGTCGGGCGCGGGAGGCTCGCTGGCCGCCGTCGAGGACGCGCAGCGCCGTGCGGACGTGCTCGGGATCCTGGCCGGGACGCTGCCGGCCGAGGGGCCGGGGATCGAGCTGCGGATCGCGGACCCGCAGGGGGTGCTGGCGGCGAGCCAGCTGCTCGACGCCGTGCAGGAGCTGCGCGACGCGGGGGCCGAGGCGCTGCAGCTGGGGAACGTCCGGATCGTGGCCAGCACCGCGTTCCTGGACGCGCCGGCGGCGGACGCGCCGGCGGCGGACGCGCCGGGCGTGCTGGCCGACGGCGTCCTGGTCCGGCCTCCGTACGTCCTGCGGGCGATCGGCGACCCGGACGCCCTCGAGTCGGCCCTCGGGATCCCGGGAGGGGTGCTGGAGTCGCTGCAGACGGCGGGGCTGACGCCCGACCTCGCCCGGCGGACCAGCCTGGAGGTCGACGCGCTGCACGAGGCGAGGAGCCCCGACTACGCTCGCCCCGGGGCCGGAGGCGCGGGCGGGTGATGCCGCCACGACCCTCACCCGCCACAATGCGAGCGCACTGGCAGGGCGGCGGCCGGGCCGCCCGCCCATGACGAGAGGCGTGACGTGCTGCCCCAGGAGCTCCGCTACACCCCCCAGCACGAGTGGGTCCGCGACGGCGCGACCGTACGGGTGGGCATCACCGACTTCGCCCAGGACGCCCTCGGTGACGTCGTCTTCGTCACGCTCCCCGAGGTCGGCGCCTCGGTGCGGGCCGGCGAGCCCTGCGGCGAGGTCGAGTCGACCAAGAGCGTCAGCGACGTCTACTCCCCGGTGACCGGCACGGTCACGGCCTGCAACGAGGCGCTCGAGGCGACGCCCGAGCTGATCAACTCCGACCCGTACGGCGAGGGGTGGATGTTCGAGGTGGAGCCGGCCGACGCCGCCCAGGTGGCCGGGCTGCTCGACGCCGACGCGTACGCGGCCCAGACCGGCGCCTCCTGACGGCTGCGCGGTGGGGCGGCCGGGAAGGTGGGTACGTCCCGGCCCGCCGGTTGCGCATCGCAGCCGGGGCACAGTCTCACCCTCGACCTTCGGTTGACGGTCGGTGCCGACAGCCTTAGGTTGCGGCACTACGGTGGAGACCTGCTGTTCCGACGAGGCCCACATCGAGGAGGCCCCACGCATGCCGGTCTGCACGAACTGCGGACACGCGAACCCCGACGACGCCCGCTTCTGCAGCAACTGCGGAAGCTCGCTGCGCGCCGCCGGCGGCCCCGGTGGGGCGGACATCACGTCGACGCAGTCCATCTCCGGGCTGGCCCCGGTCGGCCCGGGCACCTCCGCGGAGACCGACGCCGACGCGAGCGGTGACCTTCCCGCGGTCTCCGCGGCCGACCTCGCAGCGGTCGAGGCGCTGCCGCCGGGCTCGGCGCTGCTGGTGGTGCGCCGTGGCCCCAACGCCGGCAGCCGCTTCCTCCTCGACGAGGACGTCACGACGGCGGGGCGCCACCCGGAGAGCGACATCTTCCTCGACGACGTGACGGTGTCCCGGCGGCACGCGGAGTTCGTCCGCGTGGGTGCCGGCTTCACCGTCCGCGACGTGGGCAGCCTGAACGGCACCTACGTCAACCGCGAGCGCATCGACGAGGTCGTGCTCGTCGACGGCGACGAGGTCCAGGTCGGCAAGTACCGCATGGTGTTCCTGCCGAGCGGTGGAGGAGCCGTGGCGTGAGGCCGCTGCCCGCCGGCGTCGGTCCCGCGCGGGGCATGGCGACGATGAGCATCGGCGAGGTCCTGGCCGCCCTGCGCCAGGAGTTCGCGGACGTCACGATCTCCAAGATCAGGTTTCTCGAGGCCGAGGGCCTGGTCGAGCCGCAGCGGACGGCGTCGGGCTACCGCAAGTTCGCCGCCGAGGACGTGGAGCGGCTGCGTTATGTGCTGCGCGCGCAGCGTGACCGGTACCTCCCGCTGCGGGTGATCAAGGAGCACCTGGACGCCATCGACCGGGGGCTCGAGCCGCCGGAGGACCAGTCCGGGGCGCCACGCGCGCCGCGGCCGGCGCCCGACGCGGGCGGGTTCCCCGGGCCGGAGACGTTCCGGCGCGACGGGGCAGGGCTGCGGCTCGCGCGCAGCGAGCTGTGCGAGGCGGCCGGTATCGAGGAGTCGGCGCTGCGCGAGATCGAGGGCTACGGGCTGGTCGCCCCGGCGACGGCCGACGGCTTCTTCGACGGCGACGCGTTGCTCATCGCGCGGACGGTGGGCGAGCTGGCCCGGTTCGGCGTCGAGCCGCGCCACCTGCGCCCCTTCAAGACCGCAGCCGACCGGGAGGCCGGCCTGGTCGAGCAGGTCACCCGGCCGCTGCTGCGCCAGCGCAGCCCGGAGGCTCAGGCCAGGGCCGAGGAGGCCACCCGCGAGCTGGGCGCGCTCTCGGTCCGGCTGCACGCGTTGTTGGTGAAGGCCGCGCTCCACCGCGGATAGGCCGGGACCGCGGTGGGCAGGCAGTGCCGCACAAGGACCGTTTCGAGGGGCCGCAGAGCCCGTCCGTGAGAGGTAGGGTTGCCGAGTGCGCCAGCTCGACGTCGTCGGCGTCCGGGTAGAGATGCCCTCGAACCAGCCCATCGTCCTGTTGAAGGAAGCGGACGGTGAGCGCTACCTGCCCATCTGGATCGGAGCGGTCGAGGCCACGGCCATCGCCTTCGCCCAGCAGGGTGTCGTGCCCGCGCGGCCGCTGACCCACGACCTGTTGCGCGACGTGCTCGGCGCGGTCGGCCGCGAGCTCGAGCAGGTCCGCATCACCGGCCTGCGTGACGGCGTCTTCTACGCCGAGCTCCGGCTCTCCGGCGGGGTGGAGGTCAGCAGCCGGCCGTCGGACGCGATCGCGCTGGCCCTGCGCACGTCGAGCCCGATCTTCTGCGCGGACGCGGTCCTCGACGAGGCAGCCATCGCGATCCCGGACGAGCAGGAGGACGAGGTGGAGAAGTTCCGCGAGTTCCTCGACTCGATCTCACCGGAGGACTTCGAGGCCGGCGGGGCTCCGGGCAGCTCGGGCTGACCGTCCGCCAACCGCAGACCCGGCCGCGACACGCCCAGGCGGCTCGTTGACCCCGCACTCGCCACCCCCGTACCGTTCGGAGGGAAACGCCGTCGCTGTAGTTCCACCGGTGGGAGCAGATCAGGCCGCAGCCTGGACGCCCTTCCCCGGCCCCTGACGCAGACCCGCGACGGCTGGACGGAGGACGGCATGGCCCGGGGTACCGGCTCGGACGGTGGCGTCTCCGCGAGCGGAGCGGTCGGCAGCACGGCACGGGACTCCTCGGGGCGGCTACCCAAGGCCACCCAGGAGATGCTCTTCCCGGGCCAGCTGACCACGCTGCCGGACGACATGGGCTACCGCGGCCCCACCGCGTGCGCCGCGGCCGGCATCACCTACCGCCAGCTGGACTACTGGGCACGGACCGGCCTGGTGGAGCCGAGCGTGCGCTCGGCGGCGGGCTCGGGGTCCCAGCGGCTCTACTCCTTCCGCGACATCCTCGTGCTCAAGGTCGTCAAGCGGCTGCTGGACACCGGCGTCTCGCTGCAGAACATCCGGGCGGCCGTCCATCACCTGCGCGACCGCGGGGTGGAGGACCTCGCCCAGATCACGCTCATGAGCGACGGGGCGAGCGTCTACGAGTGCACCTCTGCCGACGAGGTGGTCGACCTGGTCCAGGGTGGCCAGGGCGTGTTCGGCATCGCCGTCGGCCGTGTCTGGCGTGAGGTCGAGGGCTCGCTCGCCGAGCTTCCCGGCGTACGCCCCGACGCCGAGGGCGAGGCCGACGAGTCAGGCACGCCTGCGTCCCTGGACGAGCTGGCCAAGCGGCGCGCTCGCCGTACCGGCTGAGGCCCCTCCCGGCGCCGGTCGTGCCCGGCAGGGGCGTCCTTCCTCGGCTAGGGTAGGTGCGTCGACGACCCCGGACGGGAGAGTCGCCTCCGCAGCCGGCGGAGGCGCGCCGAAGGAGCAATTCTCCCCACGAACCTCTCAGGCCCACGGACCGTTCGGGACAGACACCTCTGGAAAGCAGACGGCGGCTCCTCGTACGCGGACATCGCGTACGGCGCGGGAGCCGACCGCTCGCCGACGGTGAAAGCCGGGCCCCGACGATGTGGGCCGGTGAAGCTCTCAGGCACCAGGACAGAGGGGGAGGCCCTGACCCGTCATGCCCGGGAGGCCTCGTGACCATCCTCGACCCGCTCCGCACCGCGCAGACCCCGCCGCGGCAGACGCCGCCGGCCGGGAGCCCGACGCCCGAGCCAGCCTTCCTCCGTCGTCACATCGGCGCCACGGCGCAGGAGCAGGCGCGCATGCTGGCCGTGCTCGGCTACTCCTCGCTCGATGAGCTGACCGATGCCGCCGTGCCGGAGGCGATCCGGGGTGGCGACTCCCTGGCGCTGCCGCCAGCGGTGAGCGAGGACGAGGTGGTGGCCGAGCTGCGTGCCCTCGCCGCGCGCAACCGGGTGCGCGTCCCCATGATCGGGCTGGGGTACTACCGCGCGTCGACGCCGGCGGTCATCCGGCGCAACGTGCTCGAGGACCCGGGCTGGTACACCGCCTACACGCCGTACCAGCCGGAGATCAGCCAGGGCCGGCTCGAGGCGCTCTTCACGTTCCAGACCCTGGTCTCGGACCTCACCGGGCTGCCCGTCGCGGGCGCCAGCCTGCTCGACGAGGCGACCGCCGCCGCCGAGGCGATGACGCTGGCGCGCCGCGTCGCCGGTGCCGCGGGCGCCGGGCGGGCGTTCCTCGTCGACCGGGACGTGCACCCGCAGACCCTCGCACTGCTCCAGGCCCGGGCCGAGCCGCTCGGCATCCCTGTCGAGGTGCTCGACCTGTACGCCGCGGCGCGGTCGGGCGAGGGTTTTCCCGAGCAGGTGATCGGCGCTCTCGTGCAGTACCCCACCTCCACCGGTGCGGTCCACGACCCGGCCGCGGTGGTCGCGGCGGTCAAGGAGCGCGGCGGCCTCGTCGTCGCGGCGACGGACCTGCTGGCGCTCACCCTGCTCGCCGCGCCCGGTGAGTGGGGCGCGGACGTCGCCGTCGGGAGCGCCCAGCGCTTCGGCGTCCCGCTCTTCTACGGCGGCCCGCACGCCGGCTTCATGAGCGTGCGCGCCGGCCTCGAGCGCCAGCTGCCCGGCCGCATCGTCGGCCTCTCGCGGGACGCCGACGGGCGGGCCGCCTACCGGCTGGCCCTGCAGACCCGCGAGCAGCACATCCGCCGGGACAAGGCGACCAGCAACATCTGCACGGCGCAGACGCTGCTGGCGGTCGTCGCCGCGATGTACGCCTCCTACCACGGCCCCGAGGGCCTGACCGCCATCGCGCAGCGGGTCCATGCCCGGGCAGCCGCGCTGGCGGCCGGGCTGCGCGCCGCCGGCGTCGAGGTCGTGCACGAGGCGTTCTTCGACACGGTCAGCGCGGCGGTGCCCGGGCGGGCCGACGAGGTCGTCGCCGCGGCCCGCGCGTCGGGCGTGGACCTGCGCCGGGTCGACGCCGACACCGTCGGCGTCAGCGCCGACGAGACGACGACCGAGGCCCACGTCGCCGCGGTGCTCGCGGCGTTCGGCGCTCGGCCCGTCCCGGACGCGCCGGCGATGCTGCCCGCCGCCGTGTCGCGCACCTCCGGATTCCTCACCGCGCCGGTGTTCGCCGACCACCGGTCCGAGACGGAGATGCTGCGCTACCTGCACCGGCTGCGTGACCGCGACTACGCGCTGGACCGGGGGATGATCCCGCTCGGCTCGTGCACGATGAAGCTCAACGCGACCGTCGAGCTGGAGCCGATCAGCTGGCCCGAGTTCGCCGACCTGCACCCGTTCCAGCCCGCCGAGGACGCTCAGGGCTACGCCGAGCTCACCGCCGACCTCGAGCGATGGCTGGCGGAGGTCACCGGGTACGACGCGGTGAGCCTGCAGCCGAACGCCGGGTCGGCCGGGGAGCTGGCCGGGCTGCTGGCCATCCGCGCCTACCACCGCGCCAACGGAGACGACGAGCGCGACGTCTGCCTGGTCCCGGCGTCCGCGCACGGCACCAACGCCGCGAGCGCCGTGCTCGCCGGGCTCCGGGTCGTGGTCGTGAAGACCGGGGACGACGGCGAGGTCGACCTCGAGGACCTGCGGGGCAAGTGCGAGCAGCACTCCGGGCGGGTGGCGGCGATCATGATCACGTACCCGTCGACCCACGGGGTCTACGAGGAGGGCGTGCGGGAGGTCTGCGCCGTCGTGCACGACGCCGGCGGGCAGGTCTACGTCGACGGCGCGAACCTCAACGCGCTGGTCGGCGTCGCCCGGCCGGGGCGCTTCGGCGCCGACGTCAGCCACCTGAACCTGCACAAGACCTTCTGCATCCCGCACGGCGGTGGCGGCCCGGGAGTGGGGCCGGTCGCCGTCCGCGCGCACCTCGCGGCGTACCTGCCCAACCACCCGCTGGCCGAGCAGGCCGGGCCGGCGACGGGGACGGGCCCGGTCAGCGCTGCGCCGTGGGGCAGCGCCGGCATCCTGCCGGTGCCGTGGGCGTACATCCGGCTCATGGGGGCCGACGGGCTGCGGGCGGCGACCCAGTCGGCCGTCCTCTCGGCCAACTACGTGGCGGCCCGGCTGCGCGAGCACTACCCGGTGCTCTACACGGGGCGGGGCGGCCTGGTCGCCCACGAGTGCATCCTCGACCTGCGCCCGCTGACGGCAGCCACCGGCGTGACGGTGGACGACGTGGCCAAGCGGCTGGTGGACTACGGCTTCCACGCTCCCACGATGAGCTTCCCCGTGGCCGGGACCCTCATGGTCGAGCCGACCGAGAGCGAGAGCCTCGTCGAGCTCGACCGGTTCGTGGAAGCGATGATCGCGATCCGCCGGGAGGCCGACAGGGTGGGGTCGGGGAAGTGGCCGAAGCAGGACAACCCGCTGGCGAACGCCCCGCACCCGGCTGAGCGGCTGGTCGAGGAGTGGGAGCACCCGTACTCGCGCCGTGAGGCGGTCTTCCCGGGCGAGGTGTCCCCTGCGGCGAAGTACTGGCCACCGGTCGCGCGCATCGACTCCGCCTTCGGTGACCGCAACCTCGTCTGCGCCTGCCCGCCCACGGCGGCGTACGAGGACTGAGCCCTTCTCGTGCCTGCCCCGAGGGGCAGGCACGCGGCCCGAGCCGCGTGCCCGGCGTTGTCGCCGGGCACCGGCTCAGGCCGCGTTGGTCATCGCACGGTGCGGGGCGACCGCCCTGCCGTTCGGCAACAGGTGCCCGGTGTCGTCGAAGATGACGACGCCGTTGCACAGCAGGAACCACCCCTGCTCAGGGTGGCCGGACACGATGGCTGCCGCCTCGTGATCCACGGCGTCCGCCGCCGGACAGGCGGGCAGATGTGTGCACTTCATCGCAAGCCTCCCTTCTGGCTCGTGCCGAGCCCTCTCAGAGTGCTCTTCGGCTGTGGTCCGCGCCACCTTCAACGCCTCCGGCGTGTCCGGCCTTCCTGTCACCCAGGAGACGTGAACCACTCGCCGGGATACGGCCGCACGGGTTAGCCCGTCCGCTGCTGCGCGGCCTACCGCGGGCCCCCCGCCCGGACCATGGTCATTGTTACGCAGCTCACCCGTTCGGAAACGATCAGTAGTGGGTACGGCCCCCCTGGGCCGCGGGCCCGCTGGGTCCGTGGAACCGAGCGGCAGTGCGGCTGCGTCGATGCCGACGTGTCGCCGTCGGCAGGGCGTCCCGGCGCCGCTCCTGTCACGCCGCGTGGAGCGGCATAGGCACTCGTTCGGGCGAATTGTCCGTCGCGCTGCGCGGCCGAGCGGCTCCTTGTCGATCAAGATCGTTACAGTGGGTGCTCAGACCTTCACGTTGAGGTAAGAGGTCATTAACCCTCACGAGATCTGACATAACTACCGTGCTCTCTGTGACCGGCCGACTGCTGAGCGTCAAGACCCAGGGAAAGAGGGGAAGGTCGCATGACTCCGAGGATGCTGCCGCCGAGTGGCCAGCCGTCGGACACGCTGATCCGCAAGCGCGCCGCCGACGACGAGCCGGAGGGAGGCCCCCTGCCGGCACCCGGTCGCCCGGGGGAGGTCTTCCTCTCGATCGTGATGCCGGCCTACAACGAGGCCGCCACGATCCGCCGTGCCGTGGAGCACGTCCTGGACGCGCCGTACCCCTGCCCGATCGAGCTGATCGTCGTCGACGACGGCAGCAGCGACGGCACGTACGAGCAGCTCAGCGGGTTCGAGGACCCGCGGCTGCAGATCCACCGCCACGTGCGGAACCTGGGCAAGGGCGCCGCCCTGCTGACCGGGATGGCGGTGGCGCGGGGGACCCACCTGCTGCCGTTCGACGCGGACCTGGAGTACTCGGCGGAGGACATCCCCCGACTGCTGGCCCCGGTGATGGCCGGGCGTGCGCAGGTGGTCTACGGGACTCGGCTGTTCGGGGCGAACACCGTCTACTCGTCCTTCCGCTACGGAGCGGGGAACAAGGCGATGACGATGCTGGCGAACGTGCTGTTCGACAGCTACATCAGCGACCTGCACACCTGCCTGAAGCTCGTGCCGCTCGACCTGCTGCGGGGCATGCGCCTGACGGAGACGCGGTTCGGCCTGGACACGGAGATCACGGCGAGCGTGCTGCGCCACGGCTACCGGCCGTTCGAGGTGCCGGTGTCGTACTACTCCCGGACCCGGGCGGCGGGCAAGAAGATCGGCTGGCGTGACGCGGTGTCCTGTGTCCGCGTGCTCGGCCGGGTCCGGCTCTCGCAGCCGGCGGCCGCGCTGCTCGCCGACACGTCACAGCGTCATCTGCACGTGGTGCCTGCGCGCCCGGCGACGACCGCCGAGCGCGTGGTGCTCTCGCTGCCCGACGCGCCCTCGAACGTCGCGCTACGGGTCCCCGCCGCGGCAGAGGCAGGGGAGTGAGGCCCACCCTGCCCGGACGGGTGGTCGTCCCCGCGGTTGCCGTGCTCGCGCTGGCAATACCGAGTGCGCTGCAGATGCCCGCAGCGCAAGGGCTCCTGCGGTCGGCCGGGCTGAAGGGAGCCGAAGAAGCGTTCGCCGAACTGTCATTCAGCGATGCTGAACTCCTCCCCGAGTCCGTGGCCGCCACGGGCAGCGCCCGGTTCGCCTTCGACGTCCACAACGTCTCGGACAAGGCGCGGGGCTTCACCTGGCAGGTGTACGTCGGCCCGGAGGCGGGCGCCCGTCCCCTCGCCTCCGGACGCCTGGAGCTGGCGGCCGAAGGGTCGGCCGTGGTGCCGGTGCGGGTGCACGTCGCCGACTGCGCCCAGCGCAACCGGGTGCAGGTCGAGCTGACGCCCGACGACGGGCCCGGCTCGCGGATCAGCTATTGGGTGCTGCCGGCCACGGACCCGGCGGCCAGCACGGGAGGGAGCGCCACCTGTGGCGGTTGAGGCACCTGCGCCCGAGGCGTCCGCGTCGGCGGCCCGGACGAGGACAACTACCAGGACAACTACGAGGGTGCGCGTCGCTGTCGTGTCCGACGCCGTCCATCCGTTCCACAAGGGCGGCAAGGAGGAGCGGCTGCACGCGCTGACGTCAAGGCTGAGCCGGCACGGCGTCGAGGCGCACGTCTTCACGATGCGTTGGTGGGACGGGCCGACGGAGCACCGCGAGGGTGACGTGGTCCTGCACGCCATGGCGCCCTACGTCCCGCTGTACGCCGGCTCCCGCCGCTCCATCCGCCAGGGCGTGGTCTTCGCCGTCTCCTGCCTGCGGATGCTGCGCGAGCGGTTCGACGTGCTCGAGGCCGACGCGATCCCGTTCCTGCACCTCTTCCCGCTGCGGGTGGTCGCGACGATCAAGCGGCGCCCCTTCGTCGTCACCTGGCACGAGGTCTGGGGCCAGGCCTACTGGCGGCGCTACCTCGGCCCGCTCGGGAGCGTCGCCTCGTTTTGCGAGCGCCGTGCGGTCGCCCTGCCCGACGTGATCGTGGCCGCGTCCAGCGGCACGGCGGAACGGCTGGCCGAGGTGAGCAGGGGCCGGGCGCACGTCGTGGTCGTGCCGAACGGCGTCGACCGAGCGGAGATCGACCGCGTGGAGCCGGCAGTCGATGCCGCCGATCTGCTCTGCGTCGGCCGGCTGCTCGCGCACAAGAACGTCCACGTGCTCCTCGAGGCGCTGTCCGTCCTGCACGGGCGCGGCGTCCGGCTGAGCCTCGACGTCATCGGCCAGGGCCCGGAGGAGACCCGGCTGCGCGGCCTGGCCCACCGGCTCGGGCTCGCGGCGAGCGTCCGCTTCCGCGGGGCGCTCGACCGCCGGGGGGACGTGCTCGCACTCATGAAGAGCACGTCCGTACTTGCGTTCCCCAGCGAGCGGGAGGGGTTCGGGATGGTCGCGCTCGAGGCGCTCGCCTGCGGCACCCCCGTGGTGACGAGCGACGCCGAGGACAACTTCGCCCGGGCGCTCATCCGGCCCGGTGTGGACGGCGAGGTGTGCCCCGCCCGCCCGGAGGAGCTGGCGGACGCGATCGAGCGCGTGCTCGCCGAGCTGCCCGCGAGGCGCCGCGGAGCCGCCGAGCGGGCCGCGAGCTTCGACTGGGACGCCCTGGCCGCCGGGCTGGCGGAGGTGTACCGACCGTGAGGCTGGTCCTCGTCGCGCCGCTGCCTCCGGCGCCCGACGGTATCGCCGACTACGCCGCGCGGCTCGGCCGGGCGTACGCGGAGGAGGGCGTGGAGGTCGCCGCGCTGACGCCCACCGCACGCCCCGGGCGCGACGTGCCCGTGCTGGGGCAGGTGGGCTGGTCGCCGCGGCGCTGGCTGGCCGCGTACCGGTCGGCGCGGTCGTGGCGGCCGGACGCCGTCCACGTGCAGCACTCCGTCGCGACCTACGGCCCGGGCCTGCTGCCCCTGTGGCTGCTGACCGCGGCGCTGCGCCGTCACGGCGCGGACGTCGTGGTCACGCACCACGAGGTGACCCGCGACCTGGCGCGGCTGGGACGTCCGGGGCGGGCGTACTACCGGCTCGTGGCGCGGGCCACCGACCGCACTCACGTGCACACCGCGGCCGCTGCCGCGACGGCGCACGGCCAGGTGGGCATCCCCGCCGACCGGGTCCTCGTCCACCCGCACCCCGTGTACCCGCTGCCCGCTGGATCGGTGTCGGGGCGCGAGCTGCGCGAGCGGCACGCTCTGGGCAGCAGCCGCGTGCTGCTGCTCTTCGGCTACGTGCACGTGGAGAAGGGGCTGCGCGAGCTGGTGGAGGGGCTGGCGGTGCTGCGCGACCGCGACCCGGCCGCGGTCTCCGGGCTGCGCCTCGTCGTGGCCGGGGACGTCCGCCCCCGGCCGCCGGCGTTCGGCCGGTTCGAGCAGGCCGACCGCGACTACCTCGACGCGGTGCGCGCGCGCGTCGACGAGCTCGGCCTGGGAGCGGCCGTCCGGTTCGTGGGCCGCGTCCCCGACCCGGAGGTCGCCGGCTGGTTCGCCGCCGCGGACCTGGTGGTCCTGCCCTACACGGCCACCGAGCAGAGCGGCGTGGCCGGGCTGGCGCTCGCCGCCGGCCGCCCGGTGCTGGCGACGTCCGTGGGCGGGCTCGGCGAGGTGTTCTCCGGCGTCCTCCCGACGTTCGCCTCGCTCGCGCCGGCCGATGTCGCCGACGGCGTCATCGACGGGCTGCAGGCGGCGTCGGGCAGCGGCTGGCAGGAGCGGTACGCCGAGATCGTCGACGCCGCGTCGCCGCGCCGCCTCGTGCAGCAGGTGCTGGCCACGCTCGACCGGCCGGCCGAGCGGACGGGGGCCACGACGTGACCGCCGAAGGGACAGGGGTGAGGGGAGGAACGCCCCGGGCGACGGTCGTCGTCTGCTGCTACAACGGCGCCGACACCCTGCCCCACGTCCTGCAGGCTCTCGCCGCGCAGACCGTGCGCAACGAGATCGAGGTCCTCGTCGTGGACGACGGGTCCGCCGACGACACCGCCGCGGTGGCGGCGGCTGCGGGCGTCCGCGTGGTCCGACACGCGCGCAACCGCGGGCTGGCCGCCGCCCGCAACACCGGCTGGCGCGCAGCCGCGGCACCGGTGGTGGCGTACACCGACGACGACTGCCGCCCGCGACCTGACTGGGTGGAGCGGCTGCTGGGCGCGCTCGACGCCGACCCCCTCCTCGTGGCCTGCGGCGGGGCCGTCCGCGGGAGCCGTACCGACACCTTCGTGCTGCGCTACCTGCGCGAGAACAACCCGCTGGGCCCCCTCGAGGCCTCCTTGCTCGAGGGTGGCGACGGGCTGGCCCGCCGTCTCGGGCTGTACCTGCAGCGAAGCGCCTTTCCGGAACGTCGCAGCGGCCGACGCCCGGTCAGCTCCGTCGTCGGCGCCAGCATGGCCTTCCGTGTCGAGCTGCTCGAGCGCCTCGGCGGGTTCGACGAGAGGTTCCGCTTCGGCGGGGAGGAAGAGGACTTCTGCCGTCGACAGGTCCTGGGCGGCGAGGTGCCCCCTCTGTTCGTCCCCGACGCGCTCGTCGAGCACGACTTCGAGCCGGGGCTCGCGGACACGCTGCGCCGCAGCCGTGCCTACGGCCGGGGCAACGCGCGGATGTACTTCAAGCACGAGGGCCTCTCGCCCACGGCCTACCCGCTGCCGGTCGCCGTGCTCGCCGGCGTCACCGCCGCGGCGCTGCTGCGCCGGCCGGCGCTCGCGGTGGGGGCGCTCGCCCTGCCGCAGGCGCTCTTCGCCACCTGGCCGGTCCGGGCAGTGCGCGAGCGGCGGCCCGAGCTCCTGCTCTACCCCTACGTCCAGGCCCTGCAGGAGGCCGCCAGCGACGCCGGCCTCGCCTCCGGCCTGCTGTCCGAGCGCGCTCGCTTCGCGGCGCCGCGCCGAGGGGCCGCTGCTGGCGCTGCGCGGCCCGCCGCGGAGCGGAGCGCTGCGTGACCGTCACGCCCGTCCGGATCCCGCGTCAGGGCGCCCTCGTCGACGACCGCCCGGTCGTCGTCCGGCGGGTCACCCCGGCCGACCTGGCCTGGCCGGCGGCGGCCGGGGCCGCCTTCCACCTCGCCGTCGCGGCCAGGGCCAACCCGTCGGCCACGGTGCTGGCGCTCGCGTTCCTGCTCGTGGTGCCGGGCGCGCTCCTGCTCCGTGCCCTCCGCGTGGAGGTCGGTGGGGCGGCCCGGGCGGTCGTCGTCCCGGCCGCGAGCCTGGCGGTGCTGACGCTGGTCGTGCTGGCCGAGAACGCCCTGCTCGGCGCCCTGGGGCAGGGCCGACCGCTGCGCACCGTGCCGTTGCTCGTCGCCCTGGACCTGGCCCTCCTTGCTCTCGCGGCGGTGTGCCTGCTGCGCGACGCCGAGCTGCCCCGGCCCCGCGTGCCCGACCGCGTCTCCTGGGCCTGGGCGGCTCTGGCCGTCCCGCTCCTCGCCGCAGTGGGCGCCCAGCTGCTGGGGAGCGGGCGGGGCCCGGCCGCCCTCGGCGTCGCGGTCGTGGCCGCCGGCCTGCTCGTCGTCGCGACTCCGCTGCTGCGCCCCGCGCCGGAGGCGCTGCGCCCCGTCGTGCTCTACGCCGCCTTCCTGACCCTGCTCTGGTCCTACTCGCTGCACGGAGAGGGCCTCTACGGCTTCGACATCCAGCAGGAGTTCGGGGTCTTCTCCCGGACCCTCGCCGCGTCCCGATGGCTGGTCGTCCCCGGCGACGCGTACGCGGCGATGCTCAGCATCACGGCCGTCCCGGTCGCGCTGGCCCGGCTCAGCGGGGTCGACGGCGTCCACGTCTTCACCGTCCTCTACCCGGCGCTCGGCGCACTGCTGCCGGTGGGCGTGTACGCCCTGGCCTGCCGGTGGCTGCGCCCGCGCACGGCGTACGTGTGCGGCGCCCTGGTGGTGCTGCAGGGCACGCTGGTGCCGCAGATGCCGGCCCTGGCCCGGCAGGAGGCCGGGCTGCTGCTCTTCGTCGCCCTGCTGGTGACCGCCTTCCTGGCGACGGGGCCGCGCGCCGGCGTGCAGGGCGCGCTGCTGGTGCTGGGGTCGGGGCTCGTGCTGTCGCACTACTCCAGCGCGTACGTCACCGTGCTCGCCCTGTGCGCGGTGGCCGTGCTCGCCGAGCTGGGGCGGCTGCTCGCCCGGCGGCCGCGGACGTCCAAGCCGGTCTTCAGCGCGGTTCTCGTCCTCTGGATGGCGGGGTTCACCTTCGTGTGGAACTCGGAGGTCACCGAGTCCACGACGAACGTGACGTCGTTCGCGTCGGCGCTGTCGCAGGACGGGGTGCAGCTGCTGCCCAACCGCTCCGGGGGCTCCGCGCTGTCGACGTGGCTGTCCGGCAACGTCACCGAGACGACCACGCCTGCCGAGTACTTCGCTGAAGTCGACCGCAGGTACTCGTCGCGGCCGTGGCTGCTGCCGTACGGCCCCAGCGAGCAGGCGCGCTTCCCTGCGGTCGCCTCCGCGGCGCCGGTGGAGGCCGGTGCGGCTCCCGGCCTGGCCGGCCCGGTGGCGGCGGCGGTCACGCTGCTCCGCCAGCTGTTCAACCTCGGGCTGGTGGTGGGCACCCTCCACCTGGCGGTCACCCTCCTGCGCGGGCGCCGCGACCGCGAGCTCGCCCTTCTCGCCCTCGTCCTGCTGGCGTTGACCGCCGTCACCCGGCTGAGCGGGTCCGTGTCCGTGGCCTACAACCCCGAGCGGCTCGCGCTGCAGACGTCGGTGGTGCTCGTGATCGGCCTCGGGCTGCTCGCGGAGCGTCTGTCGGCCGTCGCCCGGAAGCGGCGCGCCGCCACGGCCCCGCTCGGCACGCTCGTGGCTGCAGCCGCGCTCACGCTGGCCTTCACGGACGCGTCCGGGCTGCGCCCGCTGCTCGTCGGCGGCACCCCGCCGGGCAACCTGTCCGACCGCGGCGAGCACGTCGAGCGCTTCGACACCAGCCCACAGGACGTGGCGGCGGCGCGCTGGTTGGGGCGCAACGTCAAGGCCGACGCCCCCGTCTACACCGACCGCTACGGCCAGCTGACGCTGCTCGCCCACTCGGGCCGACAGGACGGGATCTTCCCCGACCTCGCGCCGGGCGCGCTGGACCAGCGGGCGTACGTCTTCGCGGCGTCCCGCAACGTGGTCGACGGGCGGGCCCGCGGAGGCGCGGGCCGCTTCCAGGCGACCTACGAGTTCCCCGCCGCCTTCCTCGACCACTACAAGGCGGTCGTGTACTCCACCGGATCCTCGGAGGTCTTCCGCTGATGCGTGTCTCGGTCGTCGTCATCAGCAAGAACGAGCGGGCGCTCGACGGCACCCTCACGGCGCTCGCCGACGCGGGCACGGCGGCCGCGGCTGCGCTGCCGGTCGACCCGGTCGTGGAGCTCGTCGTGGTCGACGCGTCGCAGGGGCGGTTGGACGACATCCGTCGCTCGCACCCCGACGTCCGGTGGGTCGACTTCGCCCCGGTGCCGGGCAAGCGCATCACGATCCCGGAGCAGCGCAACCGCGGCGTACGCGTGGCCTCCGGCGACGTCGTCGTCTTCACCGATGCCGGCTGCCGGCCGCACGAGGGGTGGCTCGAGGAGCTGGTCGCGCCGATCGTGCGCGGGGAGGAGTCGGTCACGTGCGGGGTGACCGGCAGCCTCGGCGGGCCGAGCGTCTACGACGCGCACACGGTGACGGAGGACTACGTCGCCGAGTGCGCCACGATCAACCTGGCCTTCACCCGTGCCGCCTTCGACGCGGTCGCGGGCTTCGACGAGGCCTTCGACTACTGCTCCGACAGCGACTTCACCTGGCGCCTGAACGACGCCGGCTACCGCATCCGCCGGGTCGCCGGCGCGCGGCTCGACCACGAGTGGGGCGGCGCCCGTCGGCAGGCCAAGCGCGCCTGGTACTACGGCGCCGGCCGCGCCCGGCTCTACCTCAAGCACCGGAACCGGCAGCGGTGGGCGACGATGGCCCGGCAGGACCCGATCCTCGTGGCGTACCCGGTGTTCCTGCTCGGCCTGCCCCTGACCCTGCGCCTGCGGCCGTACCCGCTGCTGCTCCTCCTGCCGCTGTGGCGCAACCGGCGGCACCAGCCGCTGCGCACCCTGCTGGACCATCTCTGCTACGGCGCCGGCGCGCTCAGCCACGTGGCGAAGGCCCGCGCATGAGGGTCACCGCCTACCCGCGGGACCCGAACCCGTACCAGGAGCTGCTCTACGCCGAGCTGCGGGCACGCGGCGCGACGGTCGGCTACCTGGGGGAGGCGACGCGCAGCCACACGCTCAACCTGGCCCTGCTGCCGATCCAGCTGCTCCTCGAGCGCGCCCGCGGGACGCGCGTCCTTCACCTGCACTGGGTCTACCGTTTCGTGCTTCCCGGAAGGGCCCGTCTGCCCTGGCTGCGTCGGCTCGCCGAGGCGTGGTTCGTCGTCCTCCTCGGGACCGCCCGCCTCTGCGGGGTGCGAGTCGTGTGGACGGCGCACAACGTGCTGCCGCACGAGCGCGTGTTCGCCGACGACGTCCGCGCTCGCCGGGCCCTGCTGCGCCGCGCATCCGGAGTGATCGTGCACGGTGGCGAGACCACCCGCCGCCTCGCCGAGCTCGTGCCGCGGCTGCCTCCGGTCGCCGAGATCCCGCACGGCCCCTATCCGGGGGTGTACGGCCCGGTCCCGCCGCGCGAGCGTGCGCGAGCCCTGCTCGGGATCCCGCCCGCCGGCCGCGTGCTGCTCTTCTTCGGGGCGGTGCAGGACTACAAGGGCGTCGAGGACCTGCTGGACACGGTCGCCGAGCTGCCCGCGGGCCTGCTCGATCGCACCGGCGCCCGCGTCGTGGTGGCCGGCCGGTGCTCCGACAGCGGCCTCGCACGGCGGCTCCACCGGGCCGCGGCGCGCTGCGCCGGCCGTGTCGAGCTCCGCCTCGGCCACGTGCCCGACGGGCAGGTCGCGGCGTACTTCGGCGCCGCTGACGCGGTCGTCCTGCCCTTCCGGTCCGTCACCACGAGCGGCTCGGCCCGGCTCGCCCTCACGATGGGCCGGCCGCTCGTCGTGCCCCGGCTCGCCGCGCTGGCGGACCTTCCCGACGAGGCCTGCTTCCGCTATTCGCCCGGGGGGCTCGGGGCCGCCCTGGAGCGAGCCCTGGCCGCCCGGTCCGAGGAGCTGGCCGCCCGCGGTGCGGCAGGGCACGCCGGTGTCATGAGCTGGGGCTGGGACGACGCGGCGCGTGCCACCCAGCTGTTCCTCGGCGAGCTGGCAGGGGCCGAGCCGCGCGCTCTGCAGCCGGCCGGGTCGGTGGGGGCGTGAGCGGCGGCTCCGCGCTCCGGGCGGCTGCGCAGGCCGGAGCGGCGGGCGTACGAGTGGCCCGCGCAGAGGCGCTGCTGCGCCTGCACAAGGTGGCCCACGGCGCGTACCCGTCGGTCACCGGCCCGCGGCCGCGGATCTCCAACCGCGGGCGCATCGTGGCCGGGCGGCGGCTCAGCATCGGTGGCGCGCAGTTCCCGGTGGGCATCGGCTGCGGCCCCTCGGGGGTCATCAGCTTCGGCGATGAGGTGTTCCTGAACCAGGGGACGGTCGTGCACTGCGAGTCGGCGGTGACCATCGGCTCGCGGGTCCGCATCGGGGACCTCTGCGCCGTCTACGACACGAACTTCCACGAGATCGAGCCGGGCGCGGGAGTGCGCACCGCGCCGGTGACGATCGGCGACGACGTTTGGCTCGCCCGCGGTGTGGTGGTGCTGCCCGGCACGGCCATCGGCGAGGGCAGCGTGGTCGCAGCCGGCTCGGTCGTCCGCGGCGAGGTCCCGCCCTGGGTCGTCGTCGCCGGCAATCCCGCCGTCGTCGTCCGCACCATCGAGGCCAGGGGACGGCGCCGATGACCGTCTCGCAGCGGGAGGTCCCCGCGGGTGCGGCCTCGGTCCCCGCACCGCGACGGGGCCCCGTCCGCGCCGCGCGGCGGCTGCTGTCCGACGGGCTAGTCCGCGGGTCCTTCCTGCTGGTGCTGAACCAGCTGCTCGGCGCCGCCGCCGGCTTCTGCTTCACGCTCATCGCCGCGCGGCTCTACCCGCCCGCGCAGCTCGGCGTCTCCACCTCCGCGCTCTCGGCCACGGCCCTGGCGGTCAACGTCGCCGGGCTCGGGCTCGGCTACTCCGTCGTCCGCATGCTGCCGACCGCACGCGACCGGGCAGCCATGCTCGACACCTGCCTGACCGCCTCCGGCATGGCCCTGGTCGCCGTCCCGCTGGTCCTCGCGCTCAGCCCGCTGACGGCCGAGCTGCGAGCCGAGGGCGGGGCCGCGGTGGTCCCCGCGCTGCTCCTCGGGACGCTCGCCTCGGGCCTGCTCAGCGTGGTCGAGGCGGTCTTCGTCGCCGACCGGGCGAGCGGCCGGGTCGTCGCGGTCACCTGCGTCAGCAGCGCCGTCCGGCTGGGGGCGCTCGTGGCGTTCCTGCCGCTCGGAGCGCTCGCCGCGTACTGCGCCCAGACGGCGGCGTGGCTGATCGGCGCCTCCCTCCTGGTCCTCACGCTGTGCCGGCGGGACGGCTACCGGCCCCGGCTGCGCATGGACCGCGGCGCGCTGGACGCGCTCTGGCGCTTCTCCGCCGGCGCGTACGCCTCGGCGATGACCGGGAGCATCCCCGGGATGGTGGTGCCGCTCCTCGTCGTCGGAACGTTGGGAACGGCCGAAGCCAGCTTCTGGTACGTCGCGTACCAGGTCGCCAATCTGCTCTTCCTGCTCGGCAACATGGTCAGCCGCTCGATGCTCGCGGAGGGCTCGTACGCCGAGGCCGGGCGGCTCGCGCTGCTGCGCAAGGGCTCCCTCCTGCTCGCCGCCGTGCTGCTCCCGGTGCTCGGCGTGGCCTACGCCGGCGCCCCGCTGCTGCTGTCGCTCTTCGGCTCGAGCTACGACGCCGGGGCGAGCACGCTGCTGCGCTACCTGATCGTCTCCGCGGCGCTCGTCGGCGCCAACTACGTGTTCGGCACCGTGTTGCTGCTCGACCGGCGCGTCTTCTTCAGCGTGTTCGTCAACCTGGCCAACGCCGCCCTCGTCATCGGCCTCGTGCTGACGTCCGCCGACTCCCTCGCGGAGGTAGGCCGGGCCTGGCTCGCCGGCGAGGTGCTCAACGTGGTGCTGTTCGGCCTCGGCGCCGCCTGGGTGCTGCGGCGGCGCCGGGCCGAATGGGGGCCGGCATGACGCCGCGCTCAGCGGACGTGGACCGGCACCGCGGTGCCTGCCGCCCGCACGGTGTACGCCCCCGGACGCAGGGCGCGCAGGGCGTACCTGCCGGAGGCGTCCGTCCGGCCGCTCCCGACGACCCGTCCGGCCCGGACGAGGGCCACCGGGGTCCCGCGCCTGGCCGGCAGCACCGTGCCGACGACGGCCCTCCTGCCGGCCCGGGCGGTGAGCTTCGGCGTCACCGTGACCTGCACGGTCGCGCTGGCAGCGGGGGGCAGCCCCGCGGCCCCGAGGAATCGCATCCGGTACGTCGCGCTGGCCACCGCTGGCAGGGGGAACGTCACGCCGCCCCCGGTGCTGGTGGCCCGGGTGGCGACGAGGGCCCAGCCGGCCGAGGTCCGCCGCTCGAGGCGTACCCGCCGGGCGGGCAGGCCCACGCCCTCGCGGCAGAGCGACCCGCGCAGGGTCAGCCGAGCGCCTGCCCGCGCACGGACCGCCGAGCGCGGCACGCGCAACGTCGTCCCCGCCCGCGCCCCCGCGGCGACGCTCGGCGAGGCCCCGGCCGGAGCGGGAGCGGGGACGGCCGGAGCGGCGACCGTCGGCGGCGCAGCGGGTTCCGGGGCCGCGGGCGCCGGGGGAGCGGGCGCCGCAGCGGCCGCCGGGGCGATCGGCGACGCCACCGGCAGCGACGGGACAGGTGTCGTGGAGGGCGTGGTCGGCCCGGCCGCAGCAGGCGTGGGAGCGGGAGGGGCCGCCGAGGGCGCCGCGGCGACGACCGGATCGCCCAGAGCGTCGCCCCGGGCGCCGAAGTGGGAGCGATACGCGGAGAGGGCGCCGGGGTTCGCTTCCAGAGCCATCTGGCTGGGAGGAGCTTCCTTGTGCCAGAACCCCTGGTAGCGCACGGCACTGGTGCGCACGATCTCGGCGATGCGGTCGACGTAGTACGGGTCGTCGCCGCCACCACTGCCCCCGCCCGAGCCGGCCGGCTGCAGGCCCCACTCGGGCAGGCTGAGCGGCTTGCAGTGGGCGTCGGCGAACGCCATGAGCTCGGTGATGCCGTACCGCTGCCGCAGGATCGCCTGCCACCGTGCCTCCGGCGTGACCGGCACCGGCCACGGCACGATCGCGAGGACGTCGTACTGGTCGATCCCGATGATGTCCACCACATCGTCACCGGGGTAGTACTTCTCGAACGGCACTCCGCGGTAGCCCGCGTTCACGGTCCAGTCGAACTCGAAGGCGGCGCCCGGCACCGACCGGGCGACGAGGACGAAGCGCCGCCAGAAGGCGCGCCAGTCGGCGTACTCCGCGTCGCTGCGGCCGATGTGGTCGAAGTACCAGTCGCCGTTGGCCTCGTGGCCGAGCCGGACGACCACGTCCCCGAGGCCGTGGCGGACCAGGTTCGCCGCCCACTCGCGGATCTGGCCGTCGTACTCGCCGCCCGCGCCGCGTGCCCGCCAGTCCGCAGGCAGCGTCGTCGGCACCAGCGCCTGCGTCACGACGAGGGTCCGCGTCCCGTTGCCGGCCCGGTACCAGGAGGCCCAGTTGTACTCCGGGCTGCTGTGGGTGAGGAACCAGGGCTTGGACCAGGTCGCCCAGTCGGTGGCGACGTCGTTGAACACGACCGCGCAGGTGGACTCCCGGCCGACGAGCGAGGAGAAGTCGGCCATGCGGGAGACCTTGTGCGCGGTGTAGACGCAGGAGGTCTTGGTGTCCCCGGCGGCGCCGCCTTCCGCGGTGTGGCGGGGCGTGCTCGCGGCGGCGCCGGCGGTAGCGGGCGCCGCGAGGGCGGCAAGGGACACGGCCAGCGCGAGCAGCGGCCGGGCGAGGCGACGCATGGGGAGGCTCCAGGGACGAGGACGTACTCCTGGTGCGTCGGTGCGTCAAGATCTCGACCCCAGTGCCCAGCGCCGCCCTCACCCGTTCGGCCCGCGCAGGCCGCCGAGCCGCTATCCGCCAACCGGGGGATCCTCCTGCAGCGCGGGAACGAGCAGGTCGATGGCTGAGACATCCCCCTCCTCCGACCGTGAGGCATGTCCCATGCGCCTGTCAGCCCTTCGAGCCCTCCGCGTCGGCGCCCTGTGCGCCGCGCTGGGCGTGAGCGCTGCCTCCCTGCCGGCTCTGGCCTCGACGTCCGCCGGGGCGTCCGACCGGACGGCCACCCAGGTGCGCAACGACAAGACCGTCTGCGCGTACACCTCCAACGACCTCGACCAGCTCAAGCAGTTCGGCTGGCTGGTCGGCAAGCAGCTCGACTGCTCCATGGTCTTCAACGACGAGGCGACGACCTGGGCCGAGTGGTCCGACCCCTGGTTCCTGCACATGCCGACCGAGCAGAAGCAGTTCGCCTGGCCGGCCTGGGTGCAGGACCCTGCCGCACAGCGCACGATCGTCGTCACGCAGGCCCTCGTGCCCGTCGGCATCGAGGGCGACTGGCGCGCCCGGGGCGCCTCCGGGGAGTACGACGAGCACTTCCGCACCCTGGCCGAGAAGCTGGTCGCCGGGGGCATGGGCAAGGCCATCATCCGGCTCGGCCACGAGGCCAACGGGGACTGGTACTTCGACAGCGTCGGGAACGCGGAGGCCGAGTACGCGCAGTGGCGTTCCTTCTGGGCCCGCGCGACGCGGATCATGGACGCCGTCCCCGGCGCCGCGTTCGAGTTCGACTGGACGGTGAACGCGGGCTACCGGCCCGTGCCGTTCGAGAAGTACTACCC
This sequence comes from Motilibacter aurantiacus, assembly GCF_011250645.1. Taxonomy (NCBI): domain Bacteria; kingdom Bacillati; phylum Actinomycetota; class Actinomycetes; order Motilibacterales; family Motilibacteraceae; genus Motilibacter; species Motilibacter aurantiacus. The sequence goes on along the minus strand of NZ_JAANNO010000012.1, from coordinate 42,178 downwards.
CGGCGACGATGTCGTCGACATCATCGGCATCGACCAGTACGACTCGGTCAACCCCGACGTCGGCGTCAAGCAGCCGCTGCGCTGGGAGGCGCTCCGTGACCAGCCGTACGGCCTGGGAGCCCTCCTGCGCTTCGCCCGTGAGCGGGGCAAGCCGGTGAGCATCCCCGAGTGGGGGCTGCTCGACAGCTCGGTCGACCCCATGGGGGCGAACGACGACTGGTACTTCGCCGACCGCATCGCCCAGGTGGTCCGCGAGAACCACGTGCGCTACCACTCGTACTTCAACGCCGAGAACTCGGGCACGATCCGGCTACAGGACCTTCCCGGGTCGCGGGCCTCCTGGAAGCGTCACTTCGGCGCGACCGGAGACTCGCTGGCCGGCTCGGGCCCTGCGGCGCCCACCCCCACGCCCACCCCCACCCCCGGCCAGCAGGACCAGGGGGGCCAGGGGGGCCAGGGGGGCACAGTCACCGCCGGCGACTCCAAGACCCCCTGCGTCAGCGCGCAGAACAGCCTGCAGAAGCTCAAGGAGTTCGGCTGGCTGGTCGGCAAGCAGCTCGACTGCGCGGTGGTCCACAACGACGCCGCCACGTCCTGGGCCGACTGGGAGGACCCGTGGATGATTCACATGCCCGTCGCCGCCTACCCGGAGTACCAGTGGCCGCAGTGGGTGCGCGACGGCAGGGGCGCCCGGACGCTCGTCCTCACCCAGTCGCTCGCGCCCAAGGGGCTCCCGGCCGACTGGCGGGCCCGCGGCGCGGCCGGGGAGTACGACGAGCGTGCCCGGGCGCTGGCCCGCAACCTCGTGGCCCGCGGCCTCGGCTCGACCGTCGTCCGGCTGGGGGCCAAGGCGAACGGCGACTGGGCCTTCGACAACATCGGGGCCACCGACGCTGACTTCGCCAACTGGAAGGCCTACTGGGCGCGGGTCGTGAAGGCCATGCGATCCGTCCCCGGGGCCGACTTCACCTTCGACTGGACGGTCAACGGCAACTGGCGGCCCATCGCCTTCGACAAGTACTACCCGGGCGACGACGTCGTCGACGTCATCGGCATCGCGCAGTACGACTTCGCCCCGGCCGCGGTCGGCCGCGCGCAGCCGGCCCGGTTCACGTACCAGCTCGGCCTGGCCGGCGGGCTCGGCCAGCTTCTCGCCTTCGCCGAGGCCCACGGGAAGCCGCTCAGCATCTCCGAGTGGGCAGTCACCGACGGCGCGCGCAGCGACGGCTCCGGCGACGACTGGGCCTTCGCGGACCAGCTCGCGAAGATCGTGCGCGAGCGCGTGGTGGCCTATCACGCCTACGTCGAGAGCACGGCGAACGGCGCCCTTCCGCTGTCGGGCGTGAGCGGCACCCGGGCGTCGTGGAAGCGCCACTTCGGGGTCGGTGGCGACTCCCTCGGCCGGTAGCCCGCGATCCGGAGCGCGGCTCCGGAAGGGCGCGCCGCCTCCCGGAGCCCGCTTCGTCCGTCAGCTCACGACGATGGTGCCGGTGTCCGTCACGACCACCCCGCCGGGGCCGGTGACGGTCACGGTCGTGGTGTAGGTCCCGGGAGCCGCGTAGGAGTGGAACCCGAACACCCCGGGCGAGCCGTTCGACCCGGCGATGGACCCGGCGGTCGTCGGCCCGTCACCCCAGTTGATCGTGGCCGTCAACTGGGAGTTCGGGATGCCGGGCGCGGACACGGCGGCGACCGCGGCGCCGAAGGGGCGGTTGGCGCCGACCCCGATGTCGCGCGCCTCGACGGTGAACGGCGTGGCGTTGCCGAGCAGCACGTTCGTCACCGCGCTGCTGGTGACCGTCGTGGTCTTGCACCCGCTGCCGTTGCTCGGGTCGGTGTTCTGCCAGCCGCTCTGCGCCTCCTCGCAGACCGTGTAGGTGCCGGGCGGCAGGGCGCTGAAGGTGACGTTGCCGTCCTGGTCGGTCGTCCCGCCGGCCACGGGCAGGCTGTTCCGGCTGACGGTGATCGTCCAGCCGGCCAGGGCAACCTCGCCTGCGTCGCGCGCCCCGCTCCGGTTCTTGTCGTTGTACTTGGTGACCACGAGGGTGCCTCCCGGAGGAGTGCAGGGGGAGGCCTGGATGTCGGGCTGGAAGCCGGGGGCCGGCGAGGTGTCGGTCCCGGTGCAGAGCCAGGGGTCGTAGTCGGCGAAGCCTTCCACGCTGTCCCCCGAACCGGTCGGGCTGGGCCCGGTGTTCGAGCCCCACCAGTCGTTCTCCGCGTTCAGCGTCACGACCGCCAGCGCCCCGGCGGCCCGCAGCCCGGTGCCGTTCCCGGCGATGGAGTTGTGCCTCACGGTGGCGTCGCCCTGAGCTGCGTCCCCCCGGTCGAAGAACGGCGTGCTCTGGACGTTGGCCGTGTTGCCGCCCTGCACCTGGACGCCCACGTCGTTGCCGGACAGGGTGTTGTTGCGGACCGTGTTGGACAGGCCCTCCACGACGATGCCGAAGCCGTCGCCGGTGGCCCCGGTTGCCCGCCGCGTGTAGCCCCGCACCTCGTTCTCCGCGACGACCGCGCCGGCCGGCTGGTCCTGGTTGTACGCCGGTTGCCCGGAGCGCCGGACCACGGCGATGCCGGCCGAGTCACGGGCGTCGGTCGCGGGCACGGTCCGCTCGACGACGTTGCGGGAGATCACGAGGCTGCCCGCGCCGCCGGCGTTCCCGTTCCCGTTCGACGACTTGAGCTCGATGCCGTACCGGCCGTTGTTGCGGATTGTGTTGCCGTCGACCAGGTTGGCCGCGGGCCCCTTCGCCCCGAGGACGCTGATGCCGGCGTCGCCGTTGTTCTCCACCGTGTTCGCCTGCAGGGTGAGGCCGGTGACGTTGCCGTCGCTGATGTCGATGCCGACGAGCGCATTGCCGCTGAACGTGCCGCCGGTGACCGTCAGGTCGGTCTTGACCCCGTTGATGACCCAGAGGCCGCGCCCACCCGACCCGGGTGTCCCGTTGTTCGAGGCCGTCACCCGGTTGACCGTCATGCCCGTCACCGTGCCGGCCTGCTGGAAGAGCCCGTGCCTGCAGTTGCCGGTCGCGGTGACGTCCTCGATGAGCACGTTGCTCTGCGCGTCACCCGTGACGCCGAGCGAGACACCCACGTCGTAACCGGCGACGGACAGGTCCTCCACCGTGAAGCCGTTGCGGGTGCCCGGCAGGGTGAGCCCGGCGCCGGAGCAGCTCGTGCCCTGGAGCACCGTGCTGCCCTGCCCCGCGCCGCTGATGCGCAGGCCGTCCTTCGCGACCGTCACCTGCTCGCGGTAGGTCCCCGCCGCGACGACCACCCGGCCGCCGGGGGACACCTGGTCCACCGCCGCCTGGACCGTTCTCTTGGCGTCGGCCGGGCCGGTCCCGCCGTTCGCGTCGCTGCCGTTGACCGCGTCGACGTAACAGGTGGTGGCGCACTGCGGGGCCGGGGTGGGCTCGAAGTTCGCCGAGACCTCGTCGGGGCCGAAAGCGGCCGACAGGGTGTCGACGAACATTCGCGAGGAGCCGCCCCAGCCGGAGCCGACGCCCACCTCGATACCGACGATGCTCGTGTCGGGCCCCAGGACGTGGGAGCCGGGATAGGAGGCGCCGTCCCTCCACTGGTCGAGCGTCACGTCGTAGCGCTCCACGCTGAAGCCCGGGTTGAACGTCCGCATCCAGAAATACCCGTTGCGGATGTTCCGTGCGAGCCATTGGTCCACCGGAACGGGCGCGGACGTGCTCCCGCCGTTGTAGACGTTCTCCCAGATGAGATAGCCGGCCTGCCCGGCGGCATTCCGGTAGGCGAGGCGGAACGCCGGCGCGTGATGCTGGGCGGTGGTGCTGCTCGAGGCGCGGTAGAACTCGTAGCTCAGGGCGCTCAGATCGCCCAGTGTGCGGCCCGGCAGGACGCCCCAGTACTTCGCGTAGTCGGCCTTGTCCTGGCCGCTGGTGACGGTGCTCGTGGTGAGCTCGAGCGAGCCGAGGCCGTCGGGTGCGGCGCCTCGCGGCTGCGACGTCGTGATCGCGACCGAGGCGTCGGTGCGGACGTTGGCTGCTTGCCACCCGTCGGGAGCGGCGGGGGTCACGACAGCGTAAGGGGGTGCGGCGCCCGCGGGCAGGGCCAGCATCAGCGACGCGACGAGCGCCGCGGCGGCCGCGGCAGCTCCGCGCCTGAACAGGGTTCTCATGATCAGCTGTCTCCTCGGATCGTGGCGGATCCCGGAGCGCGCAGCTCTCCGGCCGGCCTCTCCCGGCCACCTCCGGCGGCTGGGAAAGGAGCCGGCGGGCGGAAGGGGTGTCGGAGGCGTGCATTCCGGTCGGCGGTCGGCACGGCGGGTCGGCGGCGACATGGCGCTCGCCTCGCGAGAACCCACCTCCCCCCGGAGTGGCGGCCCGCTGTCCAGGCCGATCCGCACTGTGCTGGGTCCACCCCCGAGCGCGCCATGACCACTTCGAGTTATTGACGCGATCTCGTCGTCTCCGCTATCGGAAACGGATCAAGAATCGTCGTCGACCCGGGCTACAGGTAGCCGCGCACCCAGTCCACGATCAGTTCGGGAACCGCGGCTGCGTCGTCACCCGTCGAACGCTCCGGGAAGTCGAACACGCCGATCATCAACTGCATGGGATAGGACGGCGCGCCGGTGCAGGTGCGCACCAGTTCGCCGTCGACGTAGAAGTCGACGCGCCCGTCCGTCCGGTCTGCGCCGTAGACGTGGAACTCCGACACGTCGAGCGGCAGGTCGAGGGCGGCGAAGTCCTCGCGGACCTCGGGGTCGCGGAAGGCGTGCAGCCCCGTCCCGACCGCTGTCGACCGGCCCGGCACCACCGCGTGACCGAACATCTCGGCGACACACACCTCGGCGCTGCGCTCCGGGACATCCTCCAGCCCCACGAGCCAGAACGCGACCATCGACCGGGCGGACACGACGCCACGAGCGCGGATCGCGACGTACCCGGAGTCGGGGGCCCAGCCCACGAAGGACGGCTGCTCCTCCCGTACGGTGAGCCCCGGGCGGTAGGGCTGCTGGCCCCGGGTGCTTCCGACGGGCCCGGACCGGCTCGCGGACTGGACTGCCGAGACGCGCAGCGGCGGCGTGTGGTCCCCGGCGCACCACACCCTTTGGCCGGGCGGGATCGACAGCCGCAGGCAGGAGCCCTCGATCTCGTACGTCGCGGCGCTCCGCGCCCGCGAGCTCCAGGCGGGCAAGTAGTGCGGTAGCCACACCGACCGGTCGAGCGTCGGGGCATCGAACTCGTCGGCGAAGGCGAGCCGGGAGCGGCCGGGGGGCAGCGTGGTCACGCGCCCGACCTTGCCCGTCCCGGCGTGCCCTCGTCCATCTCCTTCTCGATGCCCTTCTCGATGCCCGAGCCCTCGTACGCGACGAGGAACGGGCTGCCGGCGGTCGGGGCGATCTCGGCCCGCGTGCGAGGGAGCGCGTACGGGTGGTTGCGCTGGAGCCAGGTGAGCAGCTGCTCGCGGATGTCGCACCGAAGGTCGAACGCGCTGGGCGCGTCGTGTGCGGACGCCAGCACGCGCACGACCATCGTCGTCTCCGTCGTGTCGGTCACCTGCAGGACCCAGTCGCGCCTGTCCCACAACGGCGACCCCTCGATGACGTCGCGGGCGTGCCGGCGCAGCTCCTCCAGCGGGGTGGCGAAGTCCAGGTGCAGCTGGACGGCCCCCAGCACCCGCGACTCCTTGCGGGTCCAGTTCTGGAAGGGGTTGCTGGTGAACCAGCTGGTCGGCAGGACCAGGCGACGCTCGTCCCACAGGTGCACGACGACGTAGGTCAGCGTCAGCTCCTCGATACGGCCCCACTCGCCCTCGACGACCACCACGTCGTCGATGCGCAGCGCGTCGGTGAAGGCGAGCTGGATACCGGCGAACACGTTGCCCAGAGTGGCCTGGGCGGCGAACCCGGCGATCGCGCCCGCGATGCCTGCGGAGGCCAGCAGGGAGGCGCCGACGGTGCGCATGGTGTCGAAGGACATCAGGATGGCCCCGATGCCGACCGCGGTCACGACGGCAGCCGTGATCCGACGCACGATGAGGATCTGGGTGCGCATCTTGCGGACCCGCCGGTTGTCCGTGACGTCGACCCGCAGCCGGGTGAAGGCCGCGTCCTGCGCGACGAAGAGCACCTTCACCACGAGCCACGAGACCGCGGCGATGGTCGCGATCACCAGCGCGTGCCGGACCACCCGCTGGACGTCGTCCGCCGGGAGCGGTGCGGCATCCAGCGCCTGCAGCAGCGCGAAGGAGACGAGGGTGCAGACCCATGCCCGGTGACAGGCCTCGTGCACCCGGCGGGCGAAGCCGCGGTAGCGCGGCGGCGGCACCCGGGTCACGACCTGGCCGGACAGCCAGCCGGCGACCGCCGCGGCCACCCCGGTCGTCGCCAGCACCAGCAGCGAGCGCCACAGGCTTCCCTCGTCGAACAAGCACCCTCCTTCTCGGTCGCGACCCCGCGCCGTGCCCCTGGCGGTCGCCCCGCCGCGCGGAAGGGGAACGGTCAGGTACGCCCTTCATGCTCCTGCGCGTCGAACAGCGTCTGCTGCGCGGCCCGGCCTGACGCGGGCGCCGGCGCGGTCATCCACGTGGCGTGCAGTACGGGAAACCCGGCCGCCCGAACGGCGTCCACCACCGCCTCGTCGTCATCGACCACCATCCGCACCGGCGCCGTCCGGGCCAGCTCGCGCAGCCGCTCCACCTTCACGGCCCGGGCGGGCCGCCGATCGCGCATCGAGCGCAGGACGACCCGGCCCGGAGGCAGGCCGTGGGCCCGCAGCCACGCCAGGGTGTCGGCCCGGCAGGAGGCGGGCCGTCCGCTGAGGTAGACGATCTTGTGGTCTGCGGCCAGGGTCGCCGCCACGGCGGCACCCTCGGCGAGCAGCCCGTCGGCCGGTGCCGCCGCGAAGAAGGCGTCCCAGTCCTTCGGACGGCTCTCCAGGTGGTGCAGCCGGTGGCGTACGTCGGCCAGCACCCCGTCGATGTCCAGGACGGCGTACGGGCGGCCCGCCTCGCCGTCGGTACCCGAGCTGGTCGCGCGGCCACTCGTCCCGTCCGTCCCCACGCCGGGCAACGCTAGGCGGCGTCGCTGCCCGCGGTGGGCGCAGGGGTGGCGTCCTCCGGCCCGTCGCCGAAGAGCAGCCCCTGGCCGGTCTCCTCGGGCACCGCCCTGCGCCGCCGCCCCTTCGCCGCTCGCCGCGGCTCCGGCGCGCCCGCCGGCACGTCAGCCCGGAGCTCGGTCGGCACGTCGGCGGGAACGGCGTCCGCCGCGCGGGCCCCCGTCGACGTGAAGGGCTCCTGCGGCGCGAGGTGCTGCGGGGACGCGGCTCGCGCCCGGACGACGACAGGAACGTGCGCGGTGACGGCGGCCGGCGGCAGCGAGCGGGCCGCGGCCTGCGCCGGGACGGCCGCCCCAGGGGCAGCGGCGCCAGGAAAGGCTGCGCCGGAGGAAGCGGCCACGGCGGGAGCAGTCGAGGACAGGTGGGCCTGCACGGCGGCGGAGAGGCCGACGGTCGAGCCGCTGCGGCCCTTGGCCACGAGGACCTGCGCGGGGATGCGCGCCCGCAGCTCGGACACGTGGCTGACCAGGCCCACGACCCGGCCGCCCTCGCGCAGGCCGTCCAGGACGTCGAGCACCTCGTCGAGCGTCTCCTCGTCGAGGGCGCCGAAGCCCTCGTCGACGAAGAGCGTCTCCATCAGGACCCCGCCGGCCTCGGCGGTGACCACGTCGGACAGCCCGAGTGCCAGGGCCAACGAGGCCATGAACGCCTCGCCGCCGGACAGCGTCGCCGGGTCACGCTCGGCGCCGGTCCACGCGTCGAGCACGGAGAGCCCGAGCCCCGCGCGGCCCCTGCCGCCGGCCACGTCGGTGTGCACCAGGCTGTAGCGGCCGCCCGACATGCGCTGCAGCCGCTCGGTCGCGGCGGCGGCGACCTGCTCGAGCCGCGCCGCCAGCACGTACGCCGAGAGCCGCATGCGCAGCGTGTTGTCCGGGCTCGTGCCCTCGCAGAGCGTGGAGAGCCGGGACGCCACCTCCGCAGCGGCCCGCAGCGGGGCGATGCGCTCCACGGCCTGCTCGACCTCGACGCTGACCTGCTCCAGCTCGACGGCGCGCTCGCGTGCACGGTGCGCCCAGGCCATCGCCCGGGCGTTCGCGGTGTCGGACTGCTCGGCGGCGCCGATCAGGCCCGCCTCGTCCGGAGCGGGGGCGGCCAGCAGCGCCTCGAGGGCGCCGTCGGCGTGCCCGGGCTCGGCCAGCCGGTCGGCGACGGCCGCGGCCTCGGCGTCGTGCGCCGCGACCTGGCCCTCCAACCGGGCCAGCGCGGCGGGCGCCAACCCGGCCGCTCGTGCGGCGGAGACGTCGCCGAACCCCCGCTCGCGCGCGGCCTCGAGCGCGTTCTCCTCGGCCTGGGTGGCCTCCGCCACGAGGCGGGCGGCGTCGACCGCCGCCTCGACGGCGCCGGTGAGCGTCGAGCGCAGCGCCTCCAGGCGCATCCGGCGGGCGTACACGCCGGCGTCCTCCCCCCGGGCGGCGTCGAGCCGGGCGCGCAGTCCGCCCGCCTGCTCCAGCGCGGTGGCCGCTGCGGCGGACAGCTGCGCCTCGCGCGTCGCGACATCCTGGTCCTCCGCGACGAGGGCCGCCTGCGCCTGCTCGAGATCGGTGACCGCCCGCTCGCAACGGGCGAGCTGCCCCGCCACCCCGGACAGGCGGCCCGTGGCGGCGCGGGCGCGCGCCAGGTCCTCCTGCAGCCGGGCGAGCGGCATCCCGCCCGCCCCGGCCTGAGCCGCCGCCAGCTCGATGCGGAGCCCTGCGTGCGCCTGCTCGCACCGCCGCCGCTCCGCCTCCGCCGCCTCGGAGGCGCGCTGGGCCGCCGCTTCCTCGTCGGCGCTCGCAGCCGACCCCGTGGCCGCCGGCTGCGGGTGCGAGCAGCTGCCGCAGACGGGGCACGGGCTGCCCGGCCCCAGCCCGGCGGCGAGCTCGGCCGCCATGCCGTCGAGCCGGCGCTGGCGGGCGTCGAGCCAGGCCTCCCGGGCCTGCTGGGCGCGGTCGACCGCGGCGAGCTCCGCGGCGGACGCGGCCGCGACGGCCGGGGCGAGCTGCTCGGCGCGCATGGCGGCGGCGACGCGCGCCGTCAGCTCGGCCGCCTCCGCCTCCGAGCGCTCGAGCTCGGGCCCGGCCGCGCGCGCGGCGTCCCTGCGCTCGACCGCCCCGGCCAGCCGGTCGGGAAGGAGGGCCGACTCGCGCGCGATGTCCTCGCGGCGGCTGCGCAGGCGGGCGGCCTCGCCCTCGAGCGTCGCCGCCCGCCGGCGCAGCTCCCGCTCGGCGGCCTCGTCGCGCTCGAGGAGGGCCAGGGCCCCGCACTCGCCCGCGGCCGCCGCCGCCGCCCGGCGCAGCTCCTCGACGGTCGCCGCCCGCAGCGGCCGGGGCAGCGCGGCGCGGGCCTCGGACTCCGCGCGGGTCGCGGCGCAGGCGGCGGCCTGCGCCGTGGCCGCAGCCTCCAGGTAGGGCAGCACCGCAGCCGCCCGGCGCGCGCCCGCCACCCGCTCGGCGGCACGCTCGCGCTCCGCGCGCGACTCCTCGACCCTGCTCCGGCGGGCTGCCAGCTCGAGCGCGGCGCGCCGGCGGCGGCCCTGCTCCTGGGCCGCGGACGCCGCCGCGCGGGCGGCCCGGCACGCCTCGGCGGCGGTCGTGGCCGCGGCCGTGGCGGTGTCGGCATCGGCGAGCGCTGCTCGGGCGAGGTCGCGGACGGTCGCGAGCACAGCGTCGTCGTCGGTCCCGGCCGGCCTGTCGGGACCGGCAGCGTCCGGATCGGCGTCCGGCGAGCCCGAGGCGCCGTCGTCGTCCGGCCCGCCGCGGCCGGCGGCCTGGGCCGCCCGAGCGGACAGCAGCGTGAGCTCGAGCGCGGCCTCCTGCACCGCCTCGCGGCTGGCGCGCCGCTGCTCTGCCAGCCAGCCCTCGACCGCGCTGAACCGGTCGGTGGAGAAGAGCGCCTCGAGGATGGCCCGCCGGGCCTCCGCGTCGGCGCGCAGGAAGCGCGCGAACTCACCCTGGGGGAGCAGCACCACCTGACAGAACTGCTCGGCGCTCATCCCCAGCAGGTCACGGAGCAGGTGGCCGGCCTCGTCCAGCCGAGTGGAGAGGACGGCGGGCTCCCCGGAGGAGAGGTCCTCGAGCAGCACCTTCGCCGGCTGCCGGGTCACGCCCTCGCCGCGCCGCTTCGCCCGGTCCCAGGCCGGCCGACGGGCCACCCGGAGGCGCCGGCCGCGCACGGTCAGCTCGAGGACGACCTCGGTGGCCAGCTCGGCCGGCGCGTGGTCGCTGCGCAGCCGGGAGGCGCCCTGGCGCGCGCCCGGGACCACTCCGTAGAGCGCGAAGACGACGGCGTCCAGCAGGCTGGTCTTGCCGGCGCCGGTTGGGCCGCTGAGCAGGAACAGCCCGGCGGAGGCCAGCGCGTCGAAGTCGACGGACTCGGTCCCGGCGAACGGGCCGAACGCCGTGGCGGTGAGTGAGTGAAGGCGCACCTCAGGCCTCCGCCTCGGCCCGGCGGGCGGCCTCCAGGGCCTGCTGCAGCAGCGCGGCCTCCGGCGCGCTCGCGGCGCCGCCGCGCACGTGCTCCACGAAGCCGTGCAGCAGCGCGAGGTCGTCGAGCCCGCGGACCCGCTCGGAGTAGGACGCGACGGCGGCCCGGACGGTCAGCTCGGGCTCGTGCCCGAGCACCAGCACGTGGGGGAACCGGGCGCGCAGCCGCTCCATCGGCTCACGCGGTCGGGCCGGGTCGGTGAGGGTGACCTGGAGCCAGGACTGCTCGTGACGGGCGAGCGCAGGGTCGGCGAGCAGGGCGTCGAGCGTCCCGCGCAGCCGCGCGAGCGGGCGGGGGACGGGGCACGGCACGAGCTCGACCCCGGACAGGCCGTCCGGGCCGAGATCGACCAGGGCGACCGACTTGCTGTGGGCGGCCTCGGAGAAGGAGTAGGCCAGCGGGGAGCCGCTGTAGCGGGCCCACGGGGACACGGCCTGCGCGCCGTGCAGGTGGCCGAGGGCCGCGTAGTCGACCCCGGCGAAGGTCTCCACCGGCACGACGCTGACCCCGCCGACCGTGATGTCGCGCTCGCTGTCGGAGGGCAGGCCACCGGCCACGAACGCGTGCGCGGCGACCACGGAGCGGGCGCCGGGACGGCCCGCGAGGTCGGCGCGTACGCGGCGCATGGCCTCGCCGAGCACGCTGGCGTGGCTGCGGGTCGGGCAGCCGAGCCGGCCGGCCACGGCGTCGGGCTCGAGGTAGGGCAGCGGGTAGAACGCGACCGGGCCGTGCGCGTCGTCGAGGACCACCGGCTCGCCGAGGCGCCCCGGGTCCGTGCGCAGGTGGACGCCGGCCAGGTCCAGCAGGCGGGAGCCGAAGCCGAGCCGGGACGCGGAGTCGTGGTTGCCGCTCAGCAGCAGGACGCGTGCCCCGGTGGCGGCGAGCCGCGCCAGCGCGTCGTCGAACAGCTGGACGGCGTCCACGGAGGGCAGCGCGCGGTCGTAGACGTCACCGGCGACGAGCACCACGTCGACGCCCTCGGCCCGGACCAGGTCGACGAGGAAGTCGACGAAGGCCGCCTGCGGGCCAAGCATCCCCTCGCGGTGGAAGGAGCGGCCGAGGTGCCAGTCGGAGGTGTGGAGCACGCGCACGGCAGGCACGGTAGGAGGCGGCACCGACAAGACCCGGGAGGCGCGCGGCGCGAGCGGGGATTGCCCCCTCTGCCGCCCGGGGATCGAGGGGGCATGGGCAAACGTGTCGAGCGGCAGGAGTTCACGCGCGAGGACCGCCGCCGCTACCGGCAGAAGGCCCATCGCTGCCTGGACGTGCTCGGGCTGATGCTCGCGGAGGGGCGCTTCGACCGGGAGCGCCCGCTGACGGGCCTGGAGATCGAGCTCAACCTGGTCGACTCCCAGGGCCTGCCGGCGATGCGCAATGCCGAGGTGCTCGACCGGATCGCCGACCCGGCCTTCCAGACCGAGCTGGGGCGGTTCAACATCGAGGTCAACGTCGACCCGCGGCGGCTCGACGGGGACAAGCTGGACGGGCTCGAGCACGAGCTGCGCGGAGCCCTCGACGCGGCCGAGGCGCGCGCCCGTGAGGCCGGGTCCGGCATCGTGATGATCGGCATCCTGCCCACGCTGCGCGAGGGGGACGTCGGGCGGGCCGCGCTGTCGGAGGACCCGCGTTACGCGCTGCTCGACGAGCAGATCCTCGCCGCCCGCGGCGAGGACATCCCGTTGGAGATCTCCGGGCCGGAGGTGCTGTCGACGCTCGCGTCGACCATCGCGCCGGAGGCGGCCTGCACCAGCGTGCAGCTGCACCAACAGGTGCGCCCCGAGCGCTTCGCAGCGCATTGGAACGCCGCGCAGGTCCTCGCCGGGGTGCAGCTCGCGATGGGGGCCAACTCGCCGTACCTGCTCGGCCGCGAGCTCTGGCGGGAGACGCGCATCCCGCTGTTCACGCAGGCGACGGACATGCGCAGCGAGGAGCTCAAGGCGCAGGGGGTGCGACCGCGGGTGTGGTTCGGCGAGCGCTGGATCACCTCGGTGCTCGACCTGTTCGAGGAGAACCTGCGCTACTTCCCCGCGCTGCTGCCGCTGTGCGACGAGGAGGACCCGGTCGCGGTCGCGGAGGAGGGCAGAGCCCCCAAGCTCTCCGAGCTCACCCTGCACAACGGCACGGTCTACCGGTGGAACCGGCCGATCTACGACACCGTCGGCGGCGTCGCCCATCTGCGGATCGAGAACCGGGTCCTGCCTGCGGGCCCCACGGTCGTGGACGTCCTGGCCAACGGCGCCTTCTACTACGGCTGCCTGCGCTCCCTGGTCGAGGCGCACCGCCCGATCTGGACCCGGATGCCGTTCCGGGTCGCCGAGGAGAACTTCCTCGCCGCCGCCCGGCACGGTATGGCCGCCTCGTTCACCTGGCCCGAGGCCGGCCGCATCGCCGCGCCGGACCTCGTCCTCCGGCACCTGCTGCCGCTCGCGCACGCGGGGCTCGAGAGCGCGGGGGTGGACGCCGGAGTGCGCGACCGGCTGCTCGGCGTCATCGAGGGCCGCTGCATCGCCCGGCGCAACGGCGCCACCTGGCAGGTGCAGCAGTGCGCCCACCTCGAGCGGTCCGGCTGCGACCGGCGGACCGCCCTCCGGCTGCTGACACAGCGCTATGCCGAGCTGATGCACTCGAACCTGCCGGTCCACCAATGGCCGGTCGGATGAGCCACCGTCCCGTGTCGTCTGATTCTCCGAAGGGCAATTCGTGAGCTCTACAGCGCTGCTCGGCATCGAGCGGTTCCTGGTGCTGCAGCGGGTCGCCATGATGGTGAACCGCTACGAGGTCCGTGCCGTCGCGCCCGACGGGAGCCCGGGGGCGCTGCTCGCCCTCGCCCAGCAGAAGCGGGTCGCCTTCAAGGAGGAGGTCACGTTCTACGCGGACGAGGACCGGCGGACGCCGGCCTTCTCCTTCAAGGCCCGTTCTCGGATGGATCTCGGCGCGACGTACGACGTCCGAGACGCCGAGGGGACGCCCGTCGGCCTGTTCCGGAAGGACTTCGGCAAGTCGCTGCTGCGGTCCACGTGGCACCTCGAGGCGGCCGGCGTCCGGGCGACGGGGCGAGAGCGCAACGCGAACGTCGCGCTCGCCAGGCGGGCCTGGGAGCTGCTGCCGTTCGTCAACGACCTGCCCTCGCCGTTCCGGTTCCACTTCGACTTCGTCGACGAGTCCGGCCAGCTGGTGCTCAGCTCGCAGCGGCTGCGCTCGTTGCGCGACCGCTACGAGGTCACCGTCCCCGGGGGAAGGCTCGACGGGCGAGTGGCGGCAGCGATGTGCGTCGCGCTCGACGCGCTGCAGTCGCGCTGACGCGGCCGCCTCCTCCAGCTCGGCCCGACGTGGCTGAGCCCCGCCCGCGTCCGGCCACGTTGCGAGCCGTCCCGGCCGGGCCGGTGCCGGCCGGGTGCGGGTCCGTCCGCTCCGCCTCCGGCCGCGGTCCCGTCGAAGCCCGCGGCACAGGAGTCGCCGCTGCGGGCGATGCCGAGCTCGGCCCCGCCCCCTGTGGCCGAGATGTCGACCCGGCCCGTGTCGCGACAGCGCCCGGGCCACACCGACAGGGACCCGGGATCGCGACGAGGCCCGGCCGGGACGACGAGCACGTTCCACACGCCCGTCGTCCCGCCCGGCTACCTGCGGTGCACGTCACGCGCCGAGGCCTGGTCGCGGGGGAACAGGTCGATCCGCGCCACCGAGACGTGCGCCGGCCGGGTCACCGCCCAGGTGACGACCTCGGCGACGTCCTCGCCGGTCAGCGGGGTCATCCCGTCGTAGACCGCGTCGGCCCGCTCGGTGTCGCCGGAGAAGCGCACGGCGGAGAACTCGGTGTTGACCAACCCCGGTGCGATCTCGATGACGCGGACCGGCTCCCCGAGCAGCTCGAGGCGCACGGTGTCGACGACCGCGGCGGCGGCGTGCTTGGCGCCGGTGTAGCCCGCGCCGCCGACGTAGGTCTGGTGCCCGGCCACGCTGGTGATGACGACGATCCGGCCGTTTCCGGAACGGCGCAGGGCGGGCAGGAAGGCGTTGATGGTCCGCGGCAGGCTCAGGACGTTGGCTTCGTACATCCAGCGCCAGTGCCCCTCGTCCCACTTCTCCACCGGGTCGAGGCCGAGCGCGCCTCCGGCATTGCAGACCAGGACTTCGCACGTCTCGATCCCCGCGGCGAACCCTCGGACGGAGCCCGAGTCCGTGACGTCGACGCGCCGCGTCGTCACGTCGACGCCGCTGATGCCGTCGGCGACCTCCCCGAGCCGGTCCTCGCGCCGGGCGCCGAGCAGCAGCGGGAAGCCCGCCGCACCGAGTGCCCGTGCCGTCGCGGCGCCGATGCCACTGCTCGCGCCGGTGATGACCGCAGTGCCTCGCGAAGTGACCACGGGCCGACACCGTACTGGCCCGCTCAGAGCAGCGTCAGCTGGGCGGGCTCCGGAGCGGGTGCGGGGCGGGCGAGCCGAGCGCGTTCGTGGCCGGTGCGCCAGCGGGTCGTGGCCCGCCGACCGATCCCGTGCTTGTCGGCCAGCTCGCGGACCTGGCGCGCGACGTGCTCCTGGTAGCCCTTGGGGGCGTAGGAGCCGGCGGCGTACAGCGCCTGGTAGCGGGCGGCCAGCTCGGGGTGCTCGCGCTCGAGCCACGACATCCACCACTCGCGGGCGCCGGGCCGCAGATGCAGCACGATCGGCGTGAGGTACGCCGCCCCGGCCGCTGCGGCGGCGGCCACGGTGGCCTCGAGCTGGGCGGGGGAGTCGGTGAGACCGGGGAGGATGGGCGCCATCAGCACCCCGCAGCGGATGCCGGCCTCGTTCAGGGCGGCCACGGCCTCGAGCCGGCGCATCGGCGCTGGCGTCCCCGGCTCGACGCCGCGCCAGAGCGTCTCGTCCACGAAGCCGACGGAGAGCGCGGTGGACACGTCGGTGCGGTCGGCTGCGTCGGTGAGCAGGTCGAGGTCGCGCAGGATGAGCACGCCCTTGGTCAGAATCGAGAACGGGTTGTTGGCGTCGCGCAGCGCCGACACGACACCCCGCATGAGGCGGTAGCGCCCCTCGACCCGCTGGTACGGGTCCGTGTTCGTCCCCAGGGCGACGTGCTCGCCCTTCCACCGGCGGCCCGCCAGCTCGCGCCGCAGCACCTGCGCGACGTTGACCTTGACGAGCACCTTCGCGTCGAAGTCGGCACCCGAGTCCAGGTCGAGGTACTCGTGCGTCTTGCGCGCGAAGCAGTAGCGGCAGGCGTGGGAGCAGCCGCGGTAGGGGTTGACCGTCCACGAGAACGGCACCTGCGAGGCCGCCGGCACCCGGTTGAGCGCGGACCGGGCCTGCACCTCGTAGAAGGTCATGCCGCGGAACGCGGGGGTGTCGAAGGTGCGCGCCACGGCTCCCCGGGGCAGCAGTGGAAGCGCGTCGCCCAGGGAGGGCTCCTCGTCGGCGTCGAGGCGCAGATTGTCCCATCGCACGGGCATCAGTAGAACATACGTTCGACCGATCCGGTGGCAGCCGCCCAGGCTGTGCTCGGGCCGGGCTGGGTGCCGGCGGCCGCCTACCCTGCGCTTCGGCCTCCGTCGCCGGGTCGGAGCGACCTCAGGGCCCGTGCCCTCGCAGCGGCGGCACCGGCGGCGTCAGTAGGGTGCCCGGGCTCCCACCGGACGTCGTTTCTCCGGTGCACCGGGCCCGGGCCTGACGAGCCCCCAGGACCGGGCGTGTCGGCTCAAGTCGGACGCCGGGCCGCCGATGAGCACATCGAGCGGCAGGAAGGGCTCGGAGCGGACGCGCAGCCGCCCCGGCGCCGCGCCGGCTGCAGACACTGCGCGGTTGTTGTAGTACGCCGGTCCCGGCCTTGCCCCCGAGGCGCCGGGGCCGGCGTCGCCATGCCGAGGTCGCGCGAGCAGGAGGAGGTTCAGCGGTGCGGAGGTCCTTGCGCAGCCCCGTCCTCGCCGCCGGGCTGAGCCTGGCCGGGGCGCTGGCTGCGCTCGCGGCCGTGGCGGGCACGCCCGCCGAGGCCGACGTGCAGGTCGTCCTGCCGCCGATCGGCCCCGGCCGCGGGACCGGCCAGCCCGGCACCGTGAGCCCTCCGCCGGCCTGCGACCCCCGCTCGCACGGCTACCAGCGTCAGGTCACCCCTGGCGTGACCCCGCGCAACGGGGCCCTGGCCGTCTCGTGGCGGCACATGAAGGACCCGGACATCACCGCGTACCGCGTGGCCGCGGTGCCCAAGCGGCTGGTCAGCGGAGAGCAGCCGGCCGTGAGGTGGACGACGGTCAAGCCGTCCGCGCAGTGCTTCGCCACCATGAGCGTCACCATCCGCGGGCTGGCCCGCAAGGCGCCGTACGACGTCTGGCTCGACGTGGTCGTCAAGCGGACCGCGCCCGGTGTGGGCGGCAGCCGTGACCTGAACCTGGGCCGATCGGGTGTTGTCTGGACGCTCTAGGCGTCCGGTGCCACCTGCGGCTCGCGGGACCGGCCACACTCGCGGTATGGACAAGATCTCCTCCCCGAACGCCGGCTCGGGCGCCGTCGAGGTGCTCATGATCCGTCGCACGCTGACGGACATCCAGAACAAGGCCGCCAAGCTCCTCGCCGAGCTGCCCTCCGACGCGCAGGCGTCCACCCCGGCCAAGCCGGGGCTCTACCTCTGACGCCTCGGCGTGTCGGGCCCGCGGCGCTGATCCGCCCGGGTGACGTCGCGATCGAATGGTGGCCGGCAGCTCAGGGCGGCCGTTCCGCTGCCGACGGGCGGGCATGACCCAGATCTCCCCGATCGACGCCAACCCCGGTGCCGCGCAGGTGCTCATGCTTCGCCGGGTCCTCGACTCCCGGCAGGACGCGGCGGCCCAGCTGCTCGCGGTGCTGCCCGAGCTGCCGCCCGCGGTCGCACCCCAGCGCCCGGGCCTCTACCTCTGACCCCTCCCGCTGCCGTGCGGGCGCGGGCCGTTGTCACAGCCCCTCGTCCGCGGGCATGCCCAGGGCGGCCGGGAGCTCGGCCCGCGTGCTGATGCCGAGCTTCTGATAGGCCCGGTTGAGGTGGTTCTCCACGGTCCGCGTGGAGAGCACCAGCGCCGCGGCGATGTCGCCGCTGCGCAGGCCCGTCGCCGCCAGCAGCGCGATCTCGCGCTCCCGGCCGGTCAGCGCTGCAGCAGCCGGCGTGTCGGTCAGGGCCGGCGTGACCGCCCCTGCCGTGGCCTGCTCCCACCGGGCGGCCGACCGTCGGCAGGCTGCCGCCCGGCGGGGGTCACCGGACCGGGTGTACGCGGCCGCGGCCAGCGACGCCGCCTCCCGGGCGAGCAGGGCGGAGCCGAGCTCGCCCAACCGGAGCGCGGAGCGCTCCAGGAGCTCGGGCTCGTCCGTCGCCACGCCGTGGGCCAGGGCTGCCTGTGCCGTCACGAGCGGGGCGTCGAGCGCTTCTGCCAGCTCGGCCAGGCGCCCGGCCCCGTCGGCGTTCCCGGTCCGTGCCGAGTCGCACAGGAGCGTGACCTCGGCCGCCACCAGGCCGGTCTCGCGCGCCCGCTCCGCCGCTGCGGCCAGGACCCGGTGGGCCGCGCCCAGCTCACCCCGCGCGACCGCCGCCCAGGCCCGGCCGCGCTCGACCAGATCAAGCTCGAGCAGGGCCCAGTCACCGCGCTCGGCCGCGTCGAGCTCGTCGACGGCCCGGGCCGCCACGTCGCCCTGGCCGAGCTGTCCGGCGACGAGCGCGACCCCGCCCAGGCACCACCTCAGCGCGGCGGAGTCGTGGAGCTCGCGGTTGATCGCGGCGCCCTCGCGCGCGACGTCCAGCGCCTCGGCGAGCCGTCCCTCGGCCAGCAGCGCCCACAGCAGCACGAGCGCCCCGGTCGCCCGCAGCTCCTCGTCGTTCGTCGCCGCGGTGGTCGCCACGAGCTCGCGAGCGCACGTGGTCGCCTCCGCGAGCTGCCCCCGCGCGCTCAGCGCCAGGACCCGCGGCACGAGCTGGACCTCGGCCGGGATGTGGCTGGCGCCGGTGGCCCGGTGCGACCGCTCGCCCTGGACGCTCAGGGCCACCGCCTCGGCGAACCGCCCCTGCATCCACAGGGCGAGGGCGCCCGGGTAGGAGCTGCGCGCGTAGTCGCGGGACGTGGGGTCGAGCAACGGCTCGAGGGTGCGGTACGCCAGGGTGGGGCGGCCGGCGAACACGTGCTCGAACGCGAGCCGCTGCAGGAGCAGGGCGCGGGTGCCGGGCTCGGTGATCGTCGGCAGGGCGCGCTCGACCGCGGCCACGGCGTCGGCGTATCGCCCCAGCTGGTTCGACAACAGGTAGGCCTGGCCGTTGATGACCCGGACGCGCTGCTCGTCGTCGTCTGCGAGCGGCAGGAGCTGTTCGAAGAGGGCCAGGGCCTCGTCGCGCCGTCCCTGTTTGAACATCGACTCGGCGAGCCGGATGGCCGCGGGCACGCCGGCACCTGCTTGCCAGGCCGCGGCCGCCACCCGCTCGGTGACCGACCAGTCGAGGCCGACGGTCGCCTCCTCCGCCGCCCGGGCGAGGACGCCGGCGTCGCCCGGCAGCCCCGCGTCAAGCTGCCACAGGGCGAGCCGGAGGGCGTCGCCGCGGCGACGCAGGCTGGTCCCGGCGAGGGACGTGGCGAGCGCACGGCGTACGCGCCGGGCCCGTAGTGCCGGCAGCCGCGCCCGTGCGACCTCGCCGTAGAGCGGATGGGCCAGCCGGACCTCGTGCCGCCGCCCGTCGACGTGCAGCTCGATCAGCTCGGCCCGCTCGAGCTCCTCGAGCCCGTCCTCGCCGGCTTGCTCCTCGAGCCATCCGAGCCCGAGCGGGCCGGCGACCGCGAGCAGCTCGACGGCGGCCGCCGCCCCGGGGTCGAGCCGGTCGAACCGGGCGGCGAGCAGCTCGACCAGAGCGGCGGGCGCGGGCGGTGGCCCGGACAGCAGCCAGACCCCGCCGCGCTCCGCCAGCAGCCCGGCCGCCGCAGCGCTGCGCAGCAGCTCGTGCAGGTAGAGCGCGTTGCCGCGGCTGAGGTCGGCGAGCACGTGCGCCGTCCGGGAGTCGACGGGGCCGCCGAGCGTGGCGGCGGCCAACCGGCCCACGTCCGCCTCGTCGAGCACCCCGACCTCCAGGCGCTGGACCCAGGGGTAGCGGGCCAGGGCGGACACCGCGTCGGGTGGCCGGGCACCCGAGCGGACCGTCGCGACGACCGGGAGGTCGCGGTCCGCGACCACCTGGTGCAGGAGGGCGGCCGAGGCGTCGTCGAGCAGGTGGGCGTCGTCGACCACGAGGGCGGCGCCGGCCGCAGCGGCCTGCTCGCCCAGTCGTGTGCGGGCCGCACGCAACAGGTCGAGTGAGCCTCCCGCGCCGTCCAGGTCGCCGGTCAGGACTCCGGCGAAGGCGCCGAGCGGGATCGTGCGCGCGGCCTCGCTGCCCACCGCGAGCAGCGCTGCGGCACCGCTGAGAGAGCGGCTCGCCTCCTGCGCCAGCCGGGTCTTGCCGACCCCGGCGTCGCCGGTGAGCAGGACGGCCTCGGCCGGGCGCCGTCGCAGGGCTGCGTACAGCGTCCTCAGCTCCGCGTCGCGGCCGACGAGCGGGCTCTGCAGCACGGCCCTCAGTCTCGGCACCCGGCGCGCGGCGCGCAACGCCCCGCGACGGGCTGCCCGGCCTGCGCCTCCGGCGGGCTGGTGCCGTCGGTGTCGTGTCAGCGCGAGTAGTGCTCGACGACCAGCTGCTCTTCGCAGATCACCGGGACCTCGGCGCGCTCCGGCATGCGCAGCAGGCGCGCCTCGAGCTCGGTGAGCCGCACCTCGAGGTACGGCGCGGTGCGCTCGCCCGTGTGGGCGCCCGCCGCCGCCACGACGAAGGGCTGCTTGGCCCGGCTGCGCTCGCAGATGGCGACGACGTCGCCGGGGCGTACGCGGAAGGACGGTCTGTCGACCCGCCGGCCGTTGACCACGACGTGCCGGTGCGTGACGGTCTGGCGGGCCTGGTAGATGGTCCGCGCGAACCCAGCGCGCAGCACGACCGCGTCCAGCCGCGTCTCCAGGTCGGCGACCAGCGCCTCTCCGGTCTTCTTCCCGACGACCTTGGAGGCCTTGTCGAAGGCGTTGCGCAGCTGCTTCTCGCTGATGTCGTACTGCGCGCGCAGCCGCTGCTTCTCCAGCAGGCGGACCTTGTAGTCCGAAGCCTGCTTGCGGCCGCGGCCGTGCTGGCCCGGCGGGTAGGGGCGCGCCTCGAAGTACTTCACGCACTTCGGGGTCAGTGGGATGCCGAGGGCGCGGCTGCGCTTGACCTTCGGGCGGGACGTGTTCATGCTCCTCCTCATCGACTAAGGCAAGGCTAACCTATCTTCGACGAGGAGCTGCTCGTGCCGATCTCTGCTGCCGCTGCCGGGTCCCCGACCGGCCGCCCCCGCCTGACCGCCGCCGAGCGGGTGCGGTCGATCGTCCAGGCCGCGGGGTCGGTGACCCTGGTGACCGGCACCCATCGGGCGCACCTCGAAGGCCTGCACAGGGTTGCTCCGGACGGTGCCCTGCTGCTCGCCCTGCCCCATGACGCCCGGATCGCCGTCGAGGCCGGGCAGGAGGGCGGCTTGCCGGCGCTCGTCGAGCTCACCGACATTGCTCCGGTCGCCGTGCGGGCCCGGGTCCGCGCCCGCGCCATGCTCGCCGGCTGGCTGGAGCCGGACGGCGAGCTAGATGGTGCGCTGGACGGTGAGCTGGGCGAGGGGCGGCAGTGGCGGTTCACCCCGGTCGAGGTCACGCTGGAGGAGGAGGGGCGCCGGGTCGAGCTGGAGGGCGAGGAGTACGCCACGGCGGGCCCCGACCCGCTCTGCTGCCTCGAGGCCGACCTCGTCGCGCACCTCGACGCCGCGCACCGGCCGGAGCTCGACGCGCTGCTGCACGCCTGCCCGCCTGCGCTGGACGGCGGCCGGCGCACCCGGCCATTGCGGCTCGACCGGTACGGGCTCACCCTGCGAGTAGAACGGCTCTCCGGCTCCTGCGACGTCCGGGTCCCGTTCCCCCGGCCTGTCCGTGACGTCGAGGAGGCGGGCACGGCTCTTCGCGCGCTCACCGCCGCAGCGCTCGCCGCGCGGCTCGACCGCCCGCAGGGCTGACCCGCGGGCCCGCCGTCGGGTTGCCCCTCCGGCCCTTCGACCCCCCTCGTCCCGGGACCTTGGATGTCGCTCGGCCAGGTCATCACCGGCGGTGCCGTGCCGACCGAACCTTCCAGTACGCGGCCGACGGGGCCGCTTCTCGAAGGGGGAATCCTGTGAGCTCGGACTACAAGCCCAGCGGCAACGTCATCTACACCGCGGAGCGCACGCGTGCCCTGCTCGCCCGTCGTCGCCGTCCGGTGGTCGAGGCCCCGCCCGTCCCGGCGAGCGCGCCGCAGGCTGCCTGACCACGCCTGCTCACGCACGAAGCGATAATCCGGTCACCGGCTTCGGTGAAGCGCACGCCCTGTTTCACGTGCATCAGCGGTCGGCCACGACCCGCACCGTCGCCATGGAGGGGTCCGCGGCGTCCGGGATCAGCATCCCGGCGGCGACGCCGGTCACCAGGTAGTCCATCGCCTCGGCGGTGATGCGCTCGCCCGGCGCCAGCACCGGCACGCCCGGGGGATAGGGCGAGGCCATCTCGGCCGCGACCCGTCCGACCGCCCGGTCCGCGGCCACCTGCTCCACCGGCCCGAAGAACGCCTCGCGCGGCAGCATGACGGTCTCCAGCTCGAGCGAGCGCGGGGGCGGCAGCTCCGCCTGTGGCTGCGACCCGATCCGGTCGCCGTCGCGTACCAGCCGGCGGAAGGCCTCCACGAGAGCGCTGACCGTGCTGTCGTCGTCGGCGTGGGTGAGCCGGGCGCTCACCCGGCACTGGTCCATCGAGCCCAGGTCGACGTGGTACTCGGCGCGCATCCAGTCCGCCGCCTGGTAGCCGGAGACCCCGAGCCCGCGCACGTCGACGGTGATCGCGAGCGGGTCGAGGTCGTACGCCCCCTGCGGGCGGACGACCTCGCGCCCCATGAGCGACAGGCCCGGCAGCGCGTCGATCTCCCCTCGAGCGGTCGAGGCCAGCTGCAGCGCCCGGCCGAGCAGCTCGTGCCCGTGCTCGGCCATCTGCCGGCGCCAGCCGTCCAGCGAGGCGTAGACGAGGCTGGACGAGCTGGTCGTGCCCAGCAGGTCCTCGCGCTGCTTGAGGACGGACGGGTCGACCCGGTCGCCGCGCAGGTGGAACACCGAGCTCTGCTCGACCGCCGCGCCCATCTTGTGGACGCTGGTGACCACCAGGTCGGCTCCTGCGTCCATGCCCCACGACGGGAGCTCGTCGTGGAAGGGCAGGTGCGCTCCCCACGCCTCGTCGACGATGAGGGGCACCCCGAACTCGTGGCACACCTGCGCCACCCCCTCGATGTCCGCGCACGTCCCCCAGTCCGTGGGCGTGATGAGGAGCATCCCCTTGGCGTCGGGGTTCGCCTCGAGCTCGCGCCGTACGTCCGACGGCTCCGGCGGGTGGGCGAGGGCCAGCTGCTCGTCCCAGTGCGGGTGCACCCACACCGGTCGCGTCCCGTTGACGATGACGGCCGCGACCACGGACTTGTGCGCGTTGCGGGAGATCAGCAGCTTCTCACCGGGTCCCGCGACCGCCAGCATCGCGGTCTTGACCGACAGTGAGCTGCCGCAGGTGGAGAAGAAGGCGGTGTCGGCACCCACCGCGTCGGCCATCAGGCCCTCGGCCTGGGACAGCACGCCCTGGGACTCCCTGCGGTCGTCGAGCCCGTTGAGCGTCAGCACGTCCGACCGGAAGACGCCCTCGCCCATGACATCGAGCACCCTCGCGTCCACGCCGCGGCCCTGCTTGTGGCCGGGCGGGCCGAAGACCAGGTCGCCTCGTCTGCGGAACTCCTCCAGCGCCTCGAGCACCGGCACCCTCGACTGGTCCTTCGACTGGCTCATGTCCGACTCCTCGTCCGTGCTCGGTCGCAGCGACGAGCCCGGTGCCCGTTCCGGGGTCACCTACGCGTGCGGGGCCCGCGTCCCCGCGGCGTGAGCGCGATTCGGGGCGGGCAGGGTGGGAAGCACGGCATTCCCACGGCGGACCGGGAGGATCAGCACGTGACGACCGTCGTCCCCCCGTCGGGCGCGTCGACGCCGGCCCAGCCAGCAGGAGCGACGATCGGCGTGGAGGAGGAGTACCACGTCGTCGACGGCGAGACGCTGGCCCTGCGGGACTCCGCCGAGCTGAGCGCGGCCGCCATGCAGGGGCGGATGGGCCCCCGGATCCAGGCCGAGATCTCGACCGCCCAGCTGGAGACCGCGACCCCCGTCTGCCACTCGGCGGGCGAGCTCCGGTCCCAGCTGGCCGTGGCCCGGCGGCAGGCCGCCGCGGCGGCGGCCACGGTGGGCGGCGCGCTGCTGGTGGCCTCGACACACCCGTCCGCCACCTGGGAGCAGCAGCGCCTCACCGCTCGCCCGCGCTACATCGAGCTCTTCGAGAAGTGGGGAGTGCTGGCCCTGCAGCAGCTGATCACCGGATGCCACGTCCACGTGGCGGTGCCGAGCCTGGACACGGCGGTGGCCGTCATGGACCGGGCGCGGCCGTACCTGCCGACGGTCCTCGCCATGACGGGCAGCTCCCCGTTCTTCGAGGGCACCGACACCGGCTACGACAGCTACCGGACCCAGTGGTTCGCCCGTTGGCCCATCACCGGCCCCACGGAGCCGCTCGGCAGCGGGGACGAGTACCTCCGGTTGGTGGAGGACATGCGCCGCACCGGGGTGATCGGGGACTCGTCCTACCTCTACTGGGACGTCCGGCCGTCCGCGAGGTACCCGACGCTAGAGTTCCGCGTCGGCGACGTCTGCACGGAGATCGACGACGTGGTGCTCCACGCGACACTGCTGCGGTCGCTGACCCGGGTGCTCGCCGCGCAGGCCGACCGAGGAGTGGCCCCCGCCGACGTACGCGCGGAGCTGCTGCGCGCCGCCCGATGGCGCGCGGCGCGCTACGGGTTGTCCGACGCGCTGTTCGACCCGGTCGCCGGAGAGCTGGTCCCGGCCGCCGCGGCGGTGGACCGGCTGCTCGCGTTCCTCCGCCCGGACCTCGAGGACGCGGGGGAGTGGGACGAGGCCGCGGCGCTCGCGGCCCAGCTGCTCACCCGGGGCACGTCGGCGCACCGGCAGCGGTCGGTGCTGCAGCGCACCGGCGACCTGCGCGCGGTGGCGGCCTCCGTGGTCCTCGCGCCCGACGGCTGAGAAGGCCGCATCCGCCGGCCGGCGCACGGCGTCCTGGGGAGGACGGCTCCCGCCGCCCTGCCCGCGCGGCGCCGCACTCGGTCAGCGCGCCCGGGCCTCCAGCCCGGCCTTCACGGCGGGCCACTCCCCGGCGAGAACGCTGAACACGACGGTGTCGCGGAACGTCCCGTCCTCCCGGCGCATGTCCCGCCGGAGCAGTCCCTCCCGGACCGCGCCGAGCTTCGCGATGGCCGCCTGGGAGCGGGTGTTCAGGGCGTCGGTCTGGATCTTCACCCGGCCGTAGCCGCAGTCCTCGAAGCAGTGGGCGAGCAGCAGGAGCTTGGCCTCGGGGTTGACCTGCGTGCCCCACCAGCGCCGGCCGTAGAGGGTCGAGCCCACGTGGATGCTCTCGTTCGTCACGTGCGGCTCCAGCAGCGAGCTGGTCCCGACGAGCTCACCCCTCGGCCCGAGCGGGCCGTCGTCGGCGAGCCGGATCGCGTACGCCAACCGGCCGCTGCCGCGGCCGTCGAGCTCGCGCTGGCCGGCCAGGAACCGCTCGCGCGCCAGCACCACGCCGTCGGCCGCGGACGCTGGGCGCCGGTGCATGACGTAGCCGGAGGCGTAGACCTCGGGGTCGGCGAGCAGCGCTCCGACCTCCGGGAGGTCGGCTTCGGACAGCGGCAGCATCCGCAGTCGCGGGCCGGCCAGTTCCCGGCCGGGCGGAAGGGTGGCGGGCATGGCCCTCGCTCCGGTCAGGTCGTGTGGTCGTGCTGCGTGTGCGGGGCGGGGATGTCCGCCGCCGAGCCGCCCTTGGGGACGATGTCGAAGGTCGCCATCATGCCCAGGTCGCTGTGGAGCACGATGTGGCAGTGGAAGACGGACCGTCCGACGAAGTCGCGGATCGGCATGCGGAACGTGATGCTGCCGCCGTTCGGCGTCACCGGGTAGGTGTCCTCGTAGCTCTGCCGCTCGACCGGCTGGCCGTTGACGTGGGTGAGCTGGAACGGGTTGACGTGGATGTGGAACGGGTGCAGCAGGACGCTGTTGTTCACCACCGTCCACTCCTCGACCGTGTCGAGCTCGAGGGTGAGGTCGCAGCGGCTCGGGTCGAAGACCTTGCCGTTGATCGTGAAGCCGCCGGTCATGGAGAAGACGATCTCGCGCTTCTTGTCCACGGGGCGCCGCCGCAGGTCCTCGAAGGGCCGGTAGAAGGGCGTCGTGCTGCCGGGAAGCACGATCTTGTCCCGCCGGGTGACGATCGTGGCCACGTCGTGGTCGGGGGTGAAGAAGCCGGCGCCCATGTTGTAGGGCAGGGCGCGGAACCGGTAGCTGCCCGGTGCCGCCGCCTTGACGAGGACGTCGGCCCGCTGGCCCGGCGTGAGCGAGAGCCGCTCGATGGGCACGGGCTTCGCGAACGGGTGGCCGTCGGCACCGACCTGGATCATCGAGTGGCCCTCGAGCTGCAGGTGGAAGGCCGGGTCCGGGGAGGCGTTGACGATGCGCCAGCGCTCGGTCTGCCCGGTGGACATCTCGATCGTGGGAACCCGCTGGCCGTTGACGTGTGCGACCGTCTGCCGGACCAGGGTCGCGGTGAAGGGGACGAGGGCCCCCGTCGCGTCGAACTCGGGGCTCTGCAGCACCAGGACCCGCTCGGGGATGCGCTTGGTCAGCGCGTTCTCCTCGGCGCGGTCGCGCACGATGATCGCGCCGGCCATGCCGCCGAACAGTTGGAGCACGCCGTTGCCGTGCGGGTGCGGGTGGTACCAGTTGAGCCCGCAGAAGTGGTCCTCGGGGATGTCGAACTCGAAGTCGAACGTCTCGCCGGGGCCGATGTGCAGCAGGACGTTGTCCGCGCGCCCCTCCGGAGAGATGTGGAGGCCGTGGGTGTGCAGGTTGGTGGTCTCGTCGAGCTGGTTGACGAGCCTGATCCGGAGCTTGTCGCCGGGGTGCACGACGAGGGTGGGGCCGGGCACCTTCCCGTTGTAGGTGTAGGCCGTCACCACCTTGCCGGCCACGATCGTCTGGACCTTCTGGCAGACGAGAGTGACCTCGAGCAGGCCGTCCGCGCTCGTGAGGACCTCGGGCTGGGTGAGGGGGTTGGTGACCGCCGCCTCGACCTCGGGTGCGAACGGGTCGGTCAGCAGCCAGGTCGCCGCGGACGCGACGCCGAGGCCCAGCAGGGCGCGTCGGGACATCGGGAGCCGGTCAGCTTTGTGCTCGCCCATGAGCATTACCTCTCGATCCGCGCCCGTCTTTGGGTGCGCCACGACGATAGTTCTGCGGCCCGCGAAGTATCACCGGCGAACGGTGCCCGGGCAAGCAAGATCACTGAACTGCCATCACCCGGTCGCGCTGCGCGCCCGTTCGGGGAGGCAATGGTTGAACACCGCCGTACCCGCGCTTTGTTCCCGATAGGGGTGGGAGCCGTCCTGATACACGGGCCGATCCGCGGTGCCGGTCGCGCGCGGCGGCTGAAAGGGGGTTGCCAGGATGCCCGTGCCTCGTCCGGGGAAGGCTCAGGGCGGCGTCACCCCACGCGAGGCCGCCTCGGCGAGCCTGCGAAGGTGGGAGGGAACGAACCCGCTGCGGCGGGCCGGCTGGTGGAAGAGGGTTGTGGGATGCAGGGCAGCGTGCGCTGGTTCAACGCGGAGAAGGGCTTCGGTTTCATCACCCCGGACGACGGCGGGGAGGACGTGTTCGTGCACTTCTCCGCCATCGCGGACGAGGGGGGCTTCCGGACCCTCGACGAGGGCCAGCGCGTCGAGTTCGACGCAGCCCCCACTGACCGCGGGTTGCACGCCTCGAACGTCCGCGCCCAGGGCGGGCGCCCGACGAACCGCACCGACAGCCGCCCGGAGAGCCGTGGGGGATACCGCGACGAGCCGCGTCGCGACTCCCGGGACGCGCGTGACTCCTCCCGCCGGGACTACCGGGACCAGCCGCGCCGAGACTCCCGCGACGACCACGGCCGTGGCCGGGGGCCGGCCGGCGGACGTCGGGGCGGCGGGTTGGTGACGGGGACCGTCCACTGGTTCGACGGGGACAAGGGCTACGGGTTCATCACCCCCGACGACGTGTTCGTGCACTTCTCCGCGATCCGCAGCGGCGGCTTCCGTTCCCTGGAGGAGGGCCAGCGGGTCGAGTTCGTCGTGACCGAGGGGGAGCGCGGCCTGCAGGCCGAGGACGTCGGCGTGCTGGACGAGCGTCCCGCTCGCCGCGACCGGCGCGACGACGACCGCAGCTGGCGGGGGGACCGGGACGCCGGGCCGGGGCGCACCCGGGAGCCGCGGCGCCCGGTGGAGCGCAACCCCGCCGACGACGTGCCCGGGGGCCTGGTGCAGGGCACGGTCCAGTGGTTCAACGGCCAGAAGGGCTTCGGCTTCATCACGCCCGACGACGGCGGCGAGGACGTGTTCGTCCACTTCTCCGAGATCGACGACGCGTCCGGATACCGTTCCCTCGACGAGGGCCAGCGGGTGGAGTTCGGGCGGACGACGGGCGAGCGGGGGCTGCAGGCGGTGGACGTGCGGCCGGTGGACTGAGGCCGTCCCCCGCCGAGCCGGCGGCTCAGGCGCATCAGCACCTCCGACCCCCGCGCGCGGGTCGGAGGTGCTCGTCGTGAGCCGGCCGCCGGGCTAGGCGGCGTCCTCGAGCGGGCCGACGAGCGCCGAGCGCCCGCGCTCCCACGAGGCGAGGACGTGGGCGGAGAGCCGCTCGTCCAGCAGGTTGGCCGCCTGCATCCCGAACACGACCGCCGTGGCCATCTCCGGGTCGCCGGCGACGAGCGGCGCGATGATGCCGTGCCGCACGACCTGCTCGTGCACCGCGTCCGCCTCCACGTGCTCGGCGTAGAACGCCACGGTCGCCGGGCCGCAGCCCAGCCGCTCGGCGGCGCGCACGAGCCGGTCGGACCCGGGCGAGGAGGTCAGCTCGACGACGGCGAACTGGCCGACGAGCGCCCCCCGCAGCGAGCGGCGCAGCCCGCACAGGGACATGAAGTTGACTTCGGCGATGACAGGTGCGGGCGCGACGCCGACGTAGGCGCCGTAGCGATCCGTGAGCCCCAGCTCGAGCATCATGTCGGCGAAGAGCCGGGCGTGCATCCGCTCGCCGCGTCCGGCGCCGTACTCGTCGTGCTCGACCGACACGAGCGCGGCCTTCGCCTCGCCCTCGAGCCGCGGGATGACCCACGCCTGCGGGTCCGCCTCCTTGAGGTGGTAGAGCGAGCGCAGCGCGATGTACTCGCGGAACTGCCAGAGCTCACCCCGCCGGCGCAGGTGGCGGGAGACGCCCGGTGCGTCCACGTGCTCGACCAGCAACGGCTCGATCTCTGCGGCCACGTCGCCTCCGCCCGGCACCAGGGCGCGCAGAGCGGCGAGGAACGCCTCCTCCAGCCGGCGGCGAAGCCCGAGGAGCGCCGGGTCCCACTCCAGGTCGTCGTCGACCCCGTCGAACCCCCGGTAGTGCAGCTCGTAGCAGATGTAGAGCGCGAGCTGCAGGTCGGCGCCCAAGGGGTCGGCACCGGCGACGTCGAGATCGGCGGGGAGCGCCTCGCCGTGCAGGGCTCGCACCACCGCGGACGAGAGCGGCCCCCGTGCGGCGGGGAGCGCCGGCGCCGTCGACGGCGCGGTCGCGGTGGGGGTGGTCAACGTTCCTCCTCGGCAGCGGAGCGGACACGGCGGCGGTGGCTCGTGTCGCAGAAGGGGTAGCGGCGGCTGTTGCCGCAGACGCAGAGCGCGGTCACCGGGCGCTCGGAGACCGCCCGCCGGCCGTCGGGGAGCTCGACCTCGACCGGCCCGTCCACGAGGATCGGGCCCTCCGGGGTGATCACCACCCGGTGCTGCGCGTCAGGCGGCACGCTCGGCCCCGATGCGGCCGTCCGCGGTCTCGTCCTCCACCCGGCGGCGCAGGTCCACCTCGAGCACGGCGGGCGCCGCACGGCGGGCCTCGATGACGACGAGCTCCTCGGACTCCTGGCCCGGCTCGAGAAGCCCCCGTGCCTCCAGCATCGCCGCCCGCTGGCGCATCACCGGGCCGAACGGCTCGAGCGCCCGCTCGACCACGGCCGCGGTGAGCCCCGCCGCGGCGAGCCGGTCGAGGGTCAGCTGCTCGTCGGCGAGCACCGAGTGCGTCAGCAGGAGCACCCCGTCCTCGGCGAGCACGTCCGGCACCCCGGCGCAGATCCGGTCCAGGACGGCGCGGCCGTCCCGGCCGGCGTCCCAGCACCGTCCCCGGCGGTGGCGGGGCAGCTGCTCGCTCGCCGCGGGGACGTACGGCGGGTTGGCGAGGACGAGGCCGAAGCGCTCCCCGCGGACCGGCGCGAAGAGGTCGCCCTGCCGGACCGTGATGGGTGTGCGGTTCACGCGGCTGTTGAGCCGGGCCGTCAGGACCGAGCGCAGGGACAGGTCGACGGCGGTCACGTCGCTGGCGCCGGCCCGGGCTGCGGCGAGCGCGAGCGCCCCTCCACCGGTGCCGACGTCGAGAACGCGCCGTCCGGCAGCGAGGTCTCTGCGACGCAGGGTCTCCGCGAGGAGCTGGGTGTCGCCCTGTGCTCGGTAGGTGCCCGGAAGGCGTAGCAATTTCACGATTCGACAGTCTCCTGGCTCCGGTCGGTTTGCGCTCGCCGGGAGCTTCCTGCCCGCCCACCCGATCACGTACGCGTCGGCCCGTCACTCTGGATCTTGCTGCCGAGTGGCGCCGGGCCCGGAGCAGGGCCCGCGCGGAACGGGCAGGTGCCCGGCGGCGTCCAAGGGGGACAGCCCTCCCGAGGAGGCCCGCATGACCGCGCACCAGGCCCTTCACCGCTCCGCCCCAGCGGCGCTGCTCCTCCTCCTGCCCCTCGTGGGGACGGCGGCGTGCGGGCAGGAGCCCGACGGGGTGCCGGCCCCCGCCGGCGAGGCGGCAGCGCCCGATGCCGCGGTTACCGGGCCCGCGGCCCCGCCCGCGGTCAACGGCGCGGGCCTCGCCGGGCTGGCGTGCGGCGCGCCGGCCCCGCCGGCATCCGGCGGCCCGCTCGTGCTGGACGGCGTGTTCCCCGAGAGCGTCGGCCCGGGGGAGCGTGCCCTCGCAGGAAGCGTGCGGATCAGCTCGTCGGCTGCCGCAGTCGACGCCGTCGTCGGGTCGAGCGCCGAGGTGGTCCTCGTGCGGGGCGGGCGGATCGTCACCGAGCCGCTGCCGCAGGACTCGGTCGGCGAGCGGGTACGCCTCGTCCCCGGGCGCGTGGAGGAGCTGTCGGCCAGCGTGGTGCTCGTGCCCTGCGACCCGGCCGCAGGGCGGACGCTCGTGCCGGGGGCGTACGAGATCCATGCACGGGTGCTGGTCGACGACCTGGCCGGGGGGCAGGCCGTCCTCGTCGGCGGGCCGTGGCCGGTCGAGCTGTCCTGACCGGCGGTTCGCCGACGCGCTCGAGCCCTGCCGCACGGCGCGGGTGGCGCGTGCGGCAGGGCTCGAGCTGTACCGGAGGCGCGGCCGTCAGCCGGTGACGATGCTGACGCCGTAGCGGCTCTGCACCTTGTCCCAGCGCTCGACGTAGCCGGTCGTCGAGCTCGACGCGATCACGTGGCCGCGGATGAACGCGCCGCGGCTGTCCTTGGCGTAGAAGGCGCCGCCCGAGTCACCCCCCTGCTGGATCACGCCGCCGACGTACGCGATGACGGGGGACTTGCAGCCGGTCTGGGTGCACACCTGGGCGTTCACGCTCGTGGCGCGGTGGCCGCACTGCTCCCCGGTGGTGCGGCCGCTGTGGCAGTAGTCGCTGTAGCCGACAGTGGCGCTGCCGGCCGACACGACCGGGATGCTGCTCGTGCTGACGACGCCACCGGTGAAGACGCGACCGGCGTAGGAGCTGCCCTGCAGCAGCTCCATGTCGACCGCCCCGGAGCCCAGGGAGGCGAGCGCCCGGCCGGTCACCGTGCCGACCACCTGCGAGCCGGACTCGTTGCGCACCACGGTGCCGTTGGCGTAGCAGTGCCCGGCCGTCACCATGAAGCGCGTGCCGACGCCGTTCTGCACCGCGTAACCGGTCGAGCAGAGGCCGCCGCCGGCGGAGAGGCCGCCGCCGCCGTAGAAGGCCGGGACGTCGTCCCGCCGGTGCCAGGCGTCGGCGATCCGGCCCTGCCTCGTCTGGACCTGGAGGCCCTTGAGGGTGCGGTCGGTGCGCACGCCCGTCACCTGGTTGACCACTGCGGAGGGCGCGTCCGTGTCGATGACGATCGCCCCCGTCTCCGGGTCCTCGTACGTGCCGAACGTGTATCGCGTGCCGTTCCTCGCGACGTAGTCGGCGATGCGCGACTGGATCGTCGTCAGCGCCGCGAGCTGACCAGGCTGCGGCTCCACGCCCCGGCCCCCCAGCGCCTCCTCGTCCGGGGGCTCTGCCGCGTCGGCCACGACGATGGCCGACACCCCGTCCTTGCCGGCTGCGCCCTTGCCGACACCGTCCGCCGCCGACGCCTGCCCGGCACCGATCCCGAACGCGCTCGCGGCCGCGGCTGCGGTGACGAGCCCGACCAGGGTCCTCGACCTGGAGCTGCGCATCTGTTCCTCCCCTGCGAAGCCCGCGCCCTGGTGGCGCGGTCCGTGCAGTGGGGAGCGCATCGATCACATGTGAGATACGCCACACGGAAGTGCGGTTGCTGAGGTGGACGGGGCAGCGGCACCGCCGCCGCCCCGTCCGGGCCAGGGCCCGCTCAGCGCCCGGGCGGGAGCGGGAGCGGGTCGACGCTCTGGTCGTTGTTCGTCAGGTCGATCCCGAAGTCCTTCGCGAAGACGTTGTGCGTCTCGACGAGGACGCCGTCCACGTTCTGGTCGAGGGTGAACACCCGCGCTCCACGAAGGCGGTGGTTGTCGGTGCCGCCGAGGCCGTACGTGCCGAACCCGGTCCCCGGGCCGTAGCCGAGCAGCACGCCGTAGTAGTTGCCCACGTAGGTGTTGACGTGGTCGTGCCCGCAGAAGACGCCCTTGACGTCGCCACGGTGCTGGATCGCGGAGAAC
The DNA here is from genome assembly GCF_011250645.1 of Motilibacter aurantiacus. Classification (NCBI taxonomy): domain Bacteria; kingdom Bacillati; phylum Actinomycetota; class Actinomycetes; order Motilibacterales; family Motilibacteraceae; genus Motilibacter; species Motilibacter aurantiacus. The sequence continues at coordinate 9,472 of NZ_JAANNO010000012.1, read as the reverse complement.
ATGCCGGAGTTGAACGGGCCGGGGCACTCGTCCTCGTTGCGCTCCCCGACGATGGAGTGCTTCTGCACCGCCCGCTGGTGGTCGGCGGCCGTACGGCTGTCGACCGAGGCCCACCACATGAAGCGGTGCTCCCACAGCGGGATGTGCAGGAACATGAGGCCGGGGACCTTGCGGCCCTGGCGCTTCTCCAGCTGCGCCGACTCCTCGAGGTACCAGCCGATCTGGTCGCCGCGCAGCCAGTCCCAGTCGGGGTAGCCGGCGAAGTCCTGCCCCGCGATGGTGTCGGGGGCGTAGCGGCCGCTGTCGAGCAGCCAGACGTTGAACGCGGGAGCCTTCCCCTCGGAGTCGTCGATCAGCAGGCTCATGTTGCCGGTGCCGGTGATGTCGCGGGCGCCCTTGTCGTTGACGTTCCAGCGGTAGCCGCGGAAGAAGTCGAGCTGTGCGGCCTCGTCGAAGCCCGTGCGCCCGGTGGAGTCCTCGTCATGGTTGCCGAAGGTGGCGGCCCACGGGATCTGCCGGCTCTCCATCTGCTGGATGACGTTGTTGAGCGCCTGCTTCATCTCCAGGGTGGTGCGCGGCCCGCCGTTGATGTTGTCACCGACCAGGACCACCAGGTCCGGCTGCTCGGTGTCGAGCACGCGCCCCATCAGCTCGAGCGTGCGGCGGTCGGTCCGGTGGTCGTCCTGCGTGTCGTTGAACTGGACGATCTTGAATCGACCGTCCGCGTTGAAGCGCAGCCGCTTCGGCGCCCGCTCGGTCTTCGCCTGGGCAGGGGTCCCCAGGCCGGTGCCCATGGCCAGGGCGAGGGCGCCGACACCTCCAGCCCGGATGAGGCTCCTACGGTCGATGCCGCGCTCGGTCGCGCCGTCCATGCTGTCCCTCTCCTCGTGGTCGTCCCGACTGCGCACCACGCTGGGTCAGATGCGTGAGCGCTGCGTGAACGACGGCGAGCGAGGGCTTGAAGGGCGGGTGTCAGTCCCCGTCGCCCCCGTGGCCCCCGTCGCTCCAAGCCTGGACGAGGTCGCCGGCGACGTACGCCGGGACGCCGGCGACCCGGACCGCGGCGACCCAGGAGGACGCCGGGGGCCGGGCGTCGCGCAGCAGCTGCTCGAGCGGGATGGCGAACCTCGACTGCTCCATGGGCCGAGGGTGCCCGCTGGGACGCCGCTCAGTCCAGGTGCTGCCCTGGCCGTGCTCGACCCGAAGCAGGTTGCCCGAAGACAGCATCGGTGATCCGCCGGTCCGCGAATGCCGCGCTCCCATGCATGTCGTGCCGACCCACGGGATGCCGCGGGGCCTGCGTGACCTGCGACACCGCGTCCGCGATCGGGCGGTGGCCGCTCCGGTGGCACAACGACACCGTGATCGACGCCCCCACCGGCACACGTGCAGCCGGATGCCCGAACATGGCCTCGCCCTTTCCGCTCCCGGTGCTCGAGCACCGGGAGCCGTCAGTGCGCCGCGCCGAGCTCGATCAGCAGGACCCCGAGGACGATCAGGCCGATGCCGGCGGTCATCGTGCGGTTCAGCCGCTCGTGGAACGCGAGCCTGCTGACGATCGCTGTCAGGGCGACGCCGGCCGCGGCCCAGACCCCGTAGGCCACCCCGATCCCGATCCCGCGCGACAGCGCCCCGCTCAGCAGCAGGAACGCGGCCAGATAGCCCGCTGCGACGGCGGCGTACCACGCCTTGTGCCCCTGGACGGACATCCGCAGCGAGGCCGTGCCGGCCACCTCGGCGAGGATCGCGAGCGCGAGGAACAGGTAGGCCATCAAGGCTCGGGCTTCCTGTCGGGCTGCGTAGCCTGGGACCCGAGCTCGACCAGCAGCACGCCCGCGATGACGATCGCGATCCCGAAGGACATGAGCAGGGTCACGGGCTCGTCGAACAGCACCGCTCCGAGCACCGCGGTCAGGGCGACACCGCAGGCACCCCAGACCCCGTACGCCACCCCGAGCGCCATGCCGGAGCGCAGGACTGCGCCGAGGAGGACGAAAGCCGACAGGTAGCCCGCTACCACGAGCGCGTACCAGGCCGGCTGGTCGAGCGCGGCCTTCAGCGCGAGCGACCCGCTCACCTCGGCGAGGATGGCTCCGGGAAGGAGCAGCAACTTTCCCACGCTGTCGCGTCAGCCGCGGCCGAGGATGCAGAACAGGTTGCCCTCGGGATCGGCCAGGACCCGCCACGGGACGTCTCCCTGGCCTATGTCGGCCGTGGTCGCGCCGATCCTCGCGAGCCGCTCCGCCTCCGCCCGTTGCGCCTCGACCGGCCGGGCGAGCAGGTCGAGGTGGGCACTGCTGCGGCGGCCGCCCAGGTGCGAGGTGGCCACCAGCTCCAAGCAGGGGCCTGCTCCCGCCGGGGAGCGCAGCAGCACGCGATCGTCGCTCATGTCCAGGGGCGCCAGACCCACGGCCTCCGCCCAGAACCGGGCGAGGGCCCGAGGGCCGCTGCACTCGACGACCACCGCCGCAACGGGCCCGGTGTCCGCGCGGACCGGGTCCGGGGCCTGGACGCAGAACGCGTTGCCCTCGGGGTCGGCCAGCATCGTTCGCGAGCCGTCCCGGGCCCCGCCCAGTGGCTCGGCGCCGAGCTGCACGAGCCGCGCGACCAGCTCGGCGTGTCCCGTCGCGGACGGGGCGGCGAGCTCGATGTGAGTGCGGCCCCCGGCCGGCTCCGCATCGGGCACCGCGATCACGTCGAGAGTGAGGCCGGTGGGCAGTGGCCAGGCCGCGCCCTCCGGCCGCACGCTTGTCGCCCCCGGCTCGGGGCTGTCGGCCACCCAGCTCAGCGCTGCGGCCCAGAACCTGCCCAACGCCACGTCGTCGCGGGCCTTGAGGTTCACCTGGACGGGTCGCAACCTCATGAGCGGGGACGCTATCGCGAACGGGCCGCTCACCCGGGCCCCTGCCGGTGGCGGTCCCGGGGCTACGGCGGGGCCATTGCTGCCACAGGACTCCTCCGTTGTGCTCGGCCTCACGTCCGGCGGTCGCCGCTTCGTTTCAGGGCCTGCGGCCGCCGGCCGATGGTCCGGACATGCTGAAGCGTCTGCGCAATCTGAAGGTTGCGGCCAAGCTGGCCGTCGGGTTCGGCGTCGTGTGCCTGCTTCTCGTGCTCGCCCTCGGCGTGGGCATCACCCGGCTCAGCGGTCTCAAGGGCAACCTCGAGACGCTGTCGTCCAGCGGCGTCACCTCTGTCCAGTCGGTGGGTGACACCCGCGCGGCGCTGGCACAGGTCCGGTTCGACTACGCGAACCTCGGCCTGACCCCCGACCCGGCCGGGATGGCGAAGATCCTCGACACCCTCGCCAGCGACCAGGACGCGGTGGACAGCGCATGGGCGGCGTACCAGGCCAGCTCCCCGAGCTCCGCCGAGGCTGACCGTGCGGCCTTCGAGACGAAGCTGGCCGACTACCGCGCGAAGGCGGCGAAGCTGGTCGAGCTGGCCCAGGCGAACGACGTCCGGGGCTTCATCGATTACCGGACGAGCACGACGGTGCCGATCACCAACGAGCTCTTCGAGCTGCTGGACGGCTTCCGCACGGTCGAGGCCGAGGCGGCCGCCACCATGGCCGACGGAGCGGGAGACGCGTCCCGCGCCGCGGTCGCGCTCCTGGTCGCCGTCGGGGCCCTCGCGCTGCTTCTCTCGGCTGGCATCGCGTTCCTGATCGCTCGCAGCGTCGCGCGTCCGCTCGGCAAGGCGCTGGTGGTCGTCGAGGGCCTTGCGGCCGGCCGACTGGACCAGCGCGTCGACCACGTGAGCGAGGACGAGGTCGGCAAGCTCGCCTCGGCGATCAACGCCACCATGGACCGCCTCAGTGCCGTCATCCGCGGAATCTCGGGCAACGCGACGACGCTGGCGTCCTCGTCGGAGGAGCTGACCAGCGTCGCCACGCAGCTCTCCTCCGGGGCGGAGGAGTCATCTGCCCAGGCGCAGTCCGTCTCGGCCACGAGCCAGCAGATCTCCGGCAACATCGGCACTGTCGCTGCGGCCGGCGAGCAGATGACCGCCGCGATCCGTGAGATCGCCACCTCGACCTCGGAGGCCACTGCCACCGCCGCCAGCGCCGTCGCGGCGGCACAGGCCGCCCAGGAGACGCTGGACCGGCTCAGCGCCTCGTCCCGGGAGATCGGCGACGTCGTCAAGCTCATCACCTCGATCGCCGAGCAGACCAACCTTCTCGCGCTGAACGCGACGATCGAGGCCGCGCGGGCGGGGGAGGCCGGCAAGGGCTTCGCGGTCGTGGCCGGCGAGGTCAAGGACCTGGCGCAGGAGACGGCTCGGGCGACCGGGGACATCACGACCCGGGTCGGAGCGACCCAGGCCGACGCCGAGGCGGCATCGCTGGCGATCGCTCAGATCACCGAGGTCATCGGCCGCATCGACGAGCTGCAGTCGGCGATTGCCGCCGCGGTCGAGGAGCAGTCGGCGACGACGTCGGAGATGGTCCGCAACGTCACCGAGGTGTCGACCAGCTCGCAGGACATCTCGTCGAACATCGCCGGGATCGCAGCCGCCGCGGAGCAGACGACCAGCGGTGCCTCGCACACCGCCACGACGGCCGAGGAGGTCTCGCGCGCGGCGGCCGAGCTCGACCAGCTCGTCCACACGTTCAAGCTCTGACGCCTTCTGCGGCGCCCGCCCCGTTCACGGCGGGCGCCGCAGAGCCGTTGCACGACAGCTCACTCCGGCGACCTAGCGACACCAGCGGGATGATCTCCGCGGGGTGCTCGCGCCGATGGTGCATCCTTGCCCCATGCGCGCTGCCCTCGGGCCCCTCGAGCTCACGGCAGGGCTGTTCACCCTGGTCGGCTCGGCCTTCGCCGGCCTGGGGATCTGGACCATCGCGGCCGGCCGGCGACGAGCGCGCGCCTGGCCGGCCGTGCCCGGCACGGTCCTGGGAGCCACGTGGGACCGCAACACGGACTCCCGCTACCTGCAGGTCACGTACACCGGCCCGGACGGGGTCCCGCGTACGTTCGTCAACCGCTACGGCTCCACGATGCTCCGCGTCCCGGTGGGCCGGCAGGTCCGGGTGCTCGTGAACCCGGCCAGGCCGGACGACGCCGTCCTGGCCGGCCCGCGGCACGGAGGTGGATGCCTCGGTGCCGTCCTGACGGTGACCGGGAGCAGCTTCGCCCTCGGCGGGCTGCTGGGCCTGGCGGTCGCGCTGCGCTGAGCCCGCTTCCCCGGCCGCCGGCGCGCGCCGGCCGTTGCCGCCACCCGGTGACGCGGGCCGGGGGCCCCGGCCGGGTCAGCCCAGGCGAGCGACGCCGTCCAGCACCGCATGGAGCTGGCGCGCCGTCGGCAGGATGCGGAGCGCCTCATCGACCTCGCGCGTTGCCCAGTCCCGGTGCCCTTGCTCGGCGGAGGGGTCCAGCGCGACACGCAGCTCGTGCTGGAGGAAGTTCAGGCGGGACGCCACGAGCATGGAGAAGTCCGCCGGCTCGCTGATGCGGCCGGGACCGCCCTCGCCCACGTACGCCACGTACAGCTCGCGCGCCGCTGCCAGGTCGATCGTCGACCCGTCGCAGAGCCAGTCGAACAGCATCTGCGCGACCTCCCGGCCGGGCTCTGCCGGGCCGACGTCGTCCCAGTCGATGACGGCCAGGCCCCCGGACGGCTTCCGGAGGACGTTCTCCGGATGCAGGTCCCGGTGGCAGAGCAGGCAGCGGCGCGGGTCGGCAGGCGTCGCCACGGCACAGAGCGCGGGCAGCTCCGGGAGACGTCGTCGCAGGGCGGCGGCCCACGGTGCGTCCGCTTCGGCGAACGGAGCCCAGGACGACGGCGAGGGGGCCAGGTCGTACCAGGATGCGGGGCGGCCGCCGTCCGGCTCCGCGTCCGCGGGCGGTGCGCTGCTGTGCAGGCGCGCGAGCAGGGCCCCCAGGCGTTGCGCGGACTCCGCCGACGGCACGACCGGCTGAAGGTCGAGCCAGTCGTAGAGCCGCAGCCACGTGCCGTCGACGCCCGGGAGCACGTGGCGGCCCTGCCGGTCCGCATGGCTGGCCGTGACGTGGACGCCGGCGGCCGCAGCGTCGCGCATCAGCCTGACCTGAGCGGCGACGGTGGCGGGGGAGGGAGGAGCCCCGATGCTCTCCTTGAGGGCGTAGCGGCTGCTCTCCACGGCCACCCGCCAGATCCGCCCCTCCGCGCCGCGCGGGCCGGCGTCGACCCGGATGTCCCCGGACCAGCCGAACGCGGCACGCAGAATGGCCGCAAGCTCGGCCCCGGCAGGCGACGAGGGGCTCACCCGGGAGATTGTGGCTCGGCACGGGGCAAGGGGCCACGCGATTCCTTCCCGGCCGCGCCCCGACCTTCGGCCGGCCGCTGGGGGCACGGGACGGTCGCGAGTCGTTGCGACAGCACCGGCTCTAGAAGAATGGGAGCCCCGTGGAGTGGAACTCTCCCTTCGTGGGCGTCGATGACATGGTTGCGCTGGCCGGGCCGGTGTTCTCCCGGGGGCCGGACGCGGCGTGGGTCTGGCGCCGGCTTGCGCCGGACGACTTCGTCCTCATCGCCGGCAACACGGCCGCCGAGGCGCTCGCCGGCGCCGCACTGCCCGGGATGCAGTCCGCGGTGGCCGGCCTGCTCCGGCAGCCCGGCCTGACACTGCGTGCAGACCTCGCGCGTTGCCTGGACGAGCAGGTCGGGGTCGCCTCCGATTTCGAGGCGCCGTCCCCGCTGTCCGGGCAGTTCCTGCAGTTGCTGGTCAGCCACGTCCCGTTGACGGAGGAGCACGTGCTCACCGTGGTCCGGGACGTGAGCCGGCTGCGGTCGCAGCTCAGCGCGGACCGCCAGCTGATCGGCGACCTGGCCCAGCTCACCACGTTGTCCCGGGCGATCCTCGAGGCGGACGACCCGCAGCAGGCGCGCGACGAGTTCTGCCGGGGGGCGCTGGAGCTCTGCGCGGCGGACGGGGTGTTTCTCGCCGAGCCACACGAGGGCAGCCTGACGGCGACCGCGCGGGCTGTCGTGGACGGCATGCCGGCGCGAGAGCTGCTGCCCCAGCGCGGGCTGGGGGAGCAGCGGTCGGTCACGCGCGAAGTGTTCGACTCCGGGGTCCCCGTCTTCCTGCCGGACCTGGCCTCCCACCCCCAGGCGGACCCGGGGCTGGTGCGTGCATCGGGAGCCGCCGCCGGGCTGTTCCACCCGGTCGTCCGCAGAGGCACGGTAGTGGGCGTGCTCGTCGTGGCCTGGCGGGCCGCACTGCCCGAGCCACCCCAGCGAGTGCGCCAGCTGATGCCGCTGCTGTCCGCCGACGCCACGCTTGCGATCGACCGGGCGGACCTCATCGCCAAGCTCGGCGCCGCTGCGGCGGAGGACGCGCTCACCGGGTTGCCCAACCGGCGCGCCGCCGGCACCGAGCTCGACCGCTGCGTCGCTCACGCGGGCCGGGCAGAGCGGCCCCTTGCGGTCGCGGTCCTCGACGTCAACGGGCTCAAGGCCGTCAACGACGAGCATGGCCACGCGGCGGGGGACGCGCTGCTGCAGACGGCGGCGCGGGCCTGGCGCGCCGCCGTGCGGCGGGAGGACCAGCTCGCGCGGGTGGGGGGCGACGAGTTCGTCCTGCTCATGCCGGACACCGACGCGGCGGCGGCCCAGCAGGTCATCGCTCGGCTGCGCGCCAGCGCTCCCGAGATCTCCGTCGCGGCCGGCGTGTCCGAGTGGGTCACGGGCCAGACCTCCGAGGAGCTGCTGGCGGCCGCGGACCGGGCGATGTACGCGGACAAGGCCAACCCGACCTCCTGACTGCCGCGCCCGGCCCGCAGCACCTGGTCGCCGGGCTGCGCCGCCGGTGTTGCCGAGCGGGTCGCTGACTGCGCCGTCGGACCTGCCTCTAGCGTCCGTACCGTGGACGAGGAGCTGTGGTCGGCGTACGACGAGATGGGCGACGGCTACCTCCGGCATGCCGAGGACGGCCCCTTCAACGCCGAGTACGACCGTCCGGCGGTCCTCTCAGCCCTCGCGCCCGTGGCCGGCAAGCGGGTCCTGGACGCCGGCTGCGGGCCGGGTCTCTACGTCAGCGCGTTGCTGGCTGCCGGCGCGGAGGTCGTCGGCTTCGACGCCAGCCCGGCGATGGTCGACCTGGCCAGGACGAGGGCCGGGACCCGGGCGCGCATCGACCGTGCCGAGCTGGGCGCTGCCCTGCCGTACGCCGACCAGTCCTTCGACCTCGCAGTCTGCGCCTTGGCCATCCACTACGTGGAGAACCGGGTAGCTGCGTTCGCCGAGCTGCACAGGGTCCTGCGCCCGCAGGGCGCCCTGGTGGTATCGACCCAGCATCCGACCGCCGACTGGCTGCGGAAGGGCGGTTCCTACTTCGACCGCGTCCTCGAGAGCGACACGTGGGCCCTGCCGGACGGGCGGCGTCAGCAGGTGCGCTACTGGCGTGCGCCCCTGACGGACCTGTGCAAGGCCGCCACCGACAGCGGGTTCGTCATCGACCTGCTCCTGGAGCCACGCCCGACCGACAGGATGCGGGTCAGCGCGCCCGAGGACTACGCGCGGCTCCAGTCCCAGCCCGGCTTCCTGGTCCTGCGGCTGCGCAGAGCCGCGTGACTCCTGCGGCTGTGCGGGGGTAGGCCGGACAGGTGGACCGACGAACACTGCTGCTCGGCGACTGGAGCCCCGTCGTACGCGACGGCATCGACCTGCTGAGGATCGCCATCCTGCTCGGAGCGGCGGGCTTCGCCCTCGCGGGGGACCGCGGCGGCGCGCTCGTGCTCGCCGCGCTCGGCGGGCTCACGCTGATCGCGCGGGCGCTCAACCTGCCGCGGGTCTACGACCTGTGCTTCACGGCTGCGATGGCGTTGCAGGGCTTCGGGGAGGCGTTCGCGCTCTACGACAGCTTCGTACGGTTCGACGACCTGGTGCACTTCACGCTGCCGCTGCTGACCGCGCCGGTGGCGTACATCGCGTTGGCCCGGGCCGACGTGGTGCCCGACCCCAGGGACGAGACGCACCTGCCGCACTACGTCGGCATCTTCGTCATCACGCTCGCGCTGGGGACCGCACTCGGTGCAGTGTGGGAGATCGTCGAGTGGCGTTCGGATGCCTGGCTCGGCTCCGACCTGTCCATCAACAATGACGACACGGTCGGTGATCTGGTGCGCGACACCCTCGGCTCCGCCGTGGGCGCTGGACTGCTCGTGGTCTGGGCGCGGTGGGGATGGGGATCTGTACGACGCGTGCCCGGCGTGAACACGTACGAGGACGTGGACGCTTGAACGGGCGGTATCAGGGCCGGAAGTCGCTGTCCGAGCCCGTTCGCGGCGTCTCGTCGGCCGGGGGCTGCCCTTTCCGTTGGCGTCACCGAGGCGAGGCGCAGTGAAGGGCATCCTGCGGGAAGCACGCGACATGCTGGCCTTGGCCGCCCTGATGGGGGTCGCGTGGGTGCTGCTCCGGGTCCTGTTGTCCGATGACACCTGGCGCGAGGACCCTGTGCGTCAGGCTGAGGTGAGACACCCCGGGTAGG
>NZ_JAANNO010000011.1 GCF_011250645.1 Motilibacter aurantiacus | reverse complement strand
ACGGTGCCGTCCGGAGCGGCGTAGGTGGCCTGGGCGTTCGCCCCGTTGACGTTCGAGCTGCTGACGCCGGCGGCGGCCACGTCGCCGACGTTCAGCACCGCCGGGAACTCCGCAGTCCAGGAACCGGTCTTGTCCTCCGAGACCCGGGTGAGCACCTGGCCGGTGTTGTTGGACACCCGCACGGTCACGCCCGACGTGGACTGCGGGGAGCCGAGCTGCAGGGTGGTGAGCACGGTGTGCAGCGCGACCTTGGCGGCGGTGTCGGCCTTGGCGTCCGGCAGTGCCGCGACGTACGCGGCGAGCACGGGCAGCTGGGCCGGGTCGGCCTGCGCGGCCGTCAGGCCGGTCACCACGCGGCGGGCGGTGCTGGCGGTGATGTCGCCGTTCTCGAGCATGGAGCGGTTGACCTCGAAAGCACGGTCGAGCCCCGTCGGGGCACCGAGCCAGCCGTCGAGCTGCGCGGTCAGGGCGTTGTCCGCGCCGATGCTCACCTGGGACAGGTCCGCGGCGAACAGCGTCTCCCGGGCGTCCCGCAGAGCGGCGGCCATGCCGGCCGTGTCGCCGGCGCCCTGCGCGGCGGCCGCTTTGCTGAGCGCGGCCTGCAGGTCGCGGCCAGTGCTCTTGCTGACCTGGCCGGTGGCGACGTAGCCGTTCAAGCTGGTCAGGGTGTCGGCCACCGGGGTGGCGGCCTGCGCCGCGAGCGCGGCGGGGGCGGCGAGAGCGGCGGGGGCGCCGACCGCGGAGATGGCGCCCGCCAGAGCGACAGCGGCGACGGTACGGGTGAAGCGCATGACGGTCTCCCAGAGGTGGGGGTATGGACGGATGCCTGCGGCTGCGGGCATCCAGTGCGGCACTCGGGTTCGGCCGGTGGCCGTCCCGGTTGCGCCCTGCCCGTGTTTCGCGTTCCCGGGCACTGCAGACATTGGCAGCGCGCGCTCGGGGTTCCCTCGGGGTCTGCTCGGGCCGTCTCGGGGTCTCCTCGGAGCCCCTCGAGGCAGCCGACGGCTCGGCCGTCCATGCCTCGACGACCATCGGCTCCGTCCCCGGGGGGTGGTCCCGCGATCCGACATCGTGCGTCATCACGTGACCCAGGTCACAGCTCGAAGTGCACCGGCCGGCTCCGCTGCCGTCGTCTAGCTGATCGTGAGACAAGGCCCCGACGAGGAGCACCTCGTCCGCCGTATCGCTGAGGGCGACCGGCGCGCGTTCGACGAGCTGTACCAGCGCACCTCGCCGTGGCTGCTCGCCCGGCTGCGCCGGCGGTGCGCCGACGACGAGCTGGTCGCCGACGTGATGCAGGAGACCTACTTGGCGGTGTGGCGGGCGGCCGGGAGCTTCGCCGGCTCGGCCACCTCGGGGAGCGCCGCCGGCTGGCTCTGGACCATCGCAGCGCACCGCCTCGTCGACGAGTTCCGCCGCCGCGCCCGCGCGGGGCAGGTGCCCTCCCTGCCGCTGGGCGAGACGATCGCGCCGGCTGCCGAGGACGAGGTGCTGGCCGGGTTGGTCGGTCACGAGATGGAGCAGGCGCTGCGCGAGCTGCCGGCCGAAGCCCGCCAGGTCCTGCGCGCGATGGTGCTCGACGGGTTCTCCGTGCGAGAGACGTCGGTGCTGCTGGCCGTGCCGGAGAACACGGTCAAGTCCCGGGCCCGGCGGGCCCGGATCGCACTTCGGAAGGCGCTGTCGTGACCACTCACCCCAGTCCCGCGGTGCTCGCCCGCTACGTCGACCGCGACGCCGACCTCGACGAGGTCACGGCCTGGTCGGTCGAGGTGCACCTGGAAGCCTGCGCGGAGTGCCGCGCCCGGCTGGCGACGGGCAGCGACGCCCTGCTCGTCCGGGTCGCCGCCAACCTCGACGCCGCGATCTCCAGCGGCCCGGCCCCGGCTCCCCGCCGGCGCTGGTCGGCGGCCCGGCAGCGCTGGTTCGTCTGGGCGCTGCTGCCGTGGCTGACGATGACACTGGCCGTCCTGGGCTGCGCGGTCCTGATCCAGTCGATGCTGCCGGACTTCCCGGCGCCGGTGCTGCTCCTCGCCCCGGTGGCTCCCCTGCCCGCGGTGGCCGGGGCGTGGAGCCGGCGGTTCGACCCGGCGTGGGAGCTGATCGCCGGCACGCCGGCGGTCGGCCTGACGATGCTGCTGCGGCGTACGGCCACAGTGCTCGCCGTGCTCGTGCCGGCGCTCGCCCTGGCCGGCGCCCACACCGGGGTGTCCCTGGCGGCGGCCCTGCTGCCGTGCCTGGCCTTCACCGCCGCCACCATCGCGCTGGGCGCCTTCGTCGGGGTCCGCCGCGCCGCGGCCGGGCTCGGTGCCGCCTGGACGCTGGTCGTCGTCGCACCGACCGTCGTGACGGCCGATTTGCCCGCCGTCCTGCAGCCGGGCGCCGCGCCCGTGTGGGCCGCAACCACTGTCGCCCTGGCGGGCCTGGCCGCCACCCGAGCCAACAACTTCCACCGGCTGACCAGCGCCAGCTGAGCAGCCTCGATCAAGGAGAAACGGATGCGAGCGGTGAGCGCCGCCGAGACGGCCCCCACCCTTCACCCCTGGCCGGTCCACGCCGAGGGACTGCGGGTGCGAGCCGGACGGCACATGGCCGTGGACGGGCTCGACCTGGCGCTGGGCAACGGCGTGCACGGTCTGCTCGGGCCCAACGGCGCCGGCAAGACCACCCTCATGCGCGCCCTCGCCACCGTGCTGAAGCCCGCCGGCGGCCGGCTCGAGCTGCTGGGTCAGCAGGTCGACGGCCGCGCCGACCTGCGACGCGTACGCCGCACGCTGGGCTACCTGCCGCAGCAGTTCGGGTTCTACCCGCGCTTCACGGTGCGCGAGTTCGTCGAGTACATGGCCTGGCTCAAGGAGATGCCGAAGCACGCCGTACCCGGCGCCACGCAGCGGGCGATCGAGCGGGTCGGCCTGGCCGGCAAGGCGGACGCGCGGATGAAGACGCTGTCCGGCGGCATGCTGCGCCGGGCCGGCATCGCGCAGGCCATCGTCAACGACCCGGCGGTGCTGCTGCTCGACGAGCCCACCGTCGGCCTGGACCCGGAGCAGCGCCTCGACTTCCGGCAGCTGTTGCGCGACATCGGCACGGACAGCTGCGTGCTGGTCTCCACCCACCTGGTGGAGGACGTGGTTGCCGCGTGCAGTGATGTCGTCCTGGTCGACGAAGGCCACCTGGTCTTCCACGGCTCCCCCACCGACCTGACCCTGCAGGGCGCCGACAGCGACGCCGGCGACAGCCCGGCCGAGCGCGGCTACTCGGCCCTGCTGCGGCGACACCGGGCGGCAGCCCGATGAGCCGCGTCCTGCGCATCGAGCTGCGCCGCTCCGCGGCGATCGGCGCCGCCGCCAGCCTGGCCGCCCTCGGCTCGCTCGCGATGTACTTCGCCGAGGGGATCAGCTTCTCCACCGGCTGGATCCAGCTGGCGATGACTCAGCGCTGGTACCTCGCCCTGCTCTGGCCGCTCATGCTGGCCGCGGGCGCCTGGCAGGCCCGCCGGGAGCACCGCTCGAACGTGGGCGAGCTGTTCGCCACCACGCCCCGGCCCGTGTCGCAGCGGGTGGCGCCGACGCTCGGCGCGATGGCCATCGCAGCGGTCGCCGGATACCTGCTGATGGGCGTTGCGGGTGCCGCGTGGATCTTCGACACCGCGGGGTACCTGCCTGCTGAGGTCTTCGTCGTCACAGGCGTAGGCGCGCTGGCGCTGGTCGCCGCGGCATGGCTGGGCCTGGCCGTCGGACGGCTGCTGCCCTCGCCGGTGACCGCTCCTGTCCTCGGCGTCGCCGGCTTGGGCCTGCTGCTGATGCTGCCGTTGGCCACCAGGCCGTTCGGCTGGCTGGGCCTGATCCTCTCACCGGCGGCCGAGATGAACATGCCGGGCGACTACGCCACGGTCCCCGGCGAGGTCAGCGCCGCCCAGAGCCTCTGGCTCGCCGGGCTGGCGGTCGCAGCCGTGCTGCTGCTCGCCTCCGACACCTGGCGCAACCGGAGCGCGGCGGTGCTGCCCGCGGCCGTCGGCGTCGCGCTCGCCGCGACCGTCATACCGCACGAGAACCGTCTCGTCACCGACGCGGTCGACCCGGTGGCCCGCGAGCTGGTGTGCGCGGAAGGGGAACCGCAGGTCTGCGTCAGCCGGGCCCACCAGACGCTGTTGCCCGAAGTGACCGGACCGGCCCGCGAGGCCCTCGCCGTCCTGCAGAGAATGCCCGGCGCCCCGACCCGCGTGCACGAGGACACCTTCGCCTACCCGGACACCTACCCCGAGTTCCGCACCGACACCGTCCTGCTGCGCGTCGCCGCTGGCCGCACAGGACAGCTGGCGAACAAGCCGAACGTGCTCGTCGACGTGGTGAGCGGAGCCTTCAGCAGCCCGCCGGCCTGTCAGAACCCCCCGGCATCGGCTGACCAGCTGGCCGCCGCCCACTGGCTGATGGGCACCGAGCCGCTGGCACCGGACCGGGAGCCGCTCGGGCGGCCCGATCCCGGCTACGTCGTCGAGGACGCGAGCGTCGAGGCCGCCGAGGTGTGGGCGCACCTGCGCGCGCTGCCCCGGGACGAAGCGGCGTCCCGTGTGGGCGCTCTGCGGGAGGCCGCGGTGAATTGCCTGCCCGCTCAGGGATGGCTGCGATGAAGGGGCTGCGCCTCTACCTGAGGTCCCGCCGCGCCCCCGCTGCGACCGGAAGCGCTGCCGGGATCCTCGTGGTGATGTGGGTGCTGTGGGAGTCGAGCTCCAACAGTCCCGAGGCCGGCCTGCAGATGGTCGTACTCACCATCCTGCTGCTGGTCGCCGCCCTGACGATGACCCTGAGCGGCCCCGACGACGAGCTGGACAGGACGGGTGCGCTGCCCTGGCCGGCCCTTCGGGCCCTGCACCTGTCGACCGCGCTCGTGCTCATCGGTGGCCAGCTGCTGATCACCCAGCTGACCGGTGCTCGTTTCGGCCCGACGTCGCTGGCCCTCCGCGACATCGCCGGCCTCCTCGGCCTGACCGCTGCGAGCGCTGCCGTCATCGGCACGGCCAAGGCCTGGTTCGTCCCCCTGGGATGGACCCTGGCCGCCGTCCTGTTCCCCCAGGGCGACAGCCTGTTGGGCCGCGTCCTGACCTGGCAGGCGCAGGAGCCGTCGAGCAGGGCCGCAGCCGTCACGGCAACCCTGCTGGCCCTGACCGGCCTGCTGGCGTACGCGATGACCGGGCCGGCCCGGAAGGCGCCCGGTGACGCCACCACCCAGTGACACGGCTGGAAGGCTCCTGATGCTCGGGGTTGTGGTGCAGGAGCGCTGGCGGACGGTTCTGCTCTCGCTCTGCCGGCCTGTCGATGAGGCGGTGGGGTCGGGCCGAGCTGGCACGGCTGCCCGTCTCTGAAGCTGCTGTCCTGCATCGCGACCACCGCGGCCTGCAGCGCGATGATCACAGCGAGGACCGCGAGCCAGACCGAGTCACCCGCCTCCCGAGCCGCAGTCGTGGAGCCGTGGACCGCGGACCCCGTTCCGAGTGGCAGCGCGACGATGCTGACGACGGGAAAGCGTTCGGGCCGGCTCAGGCTCCAGGACAGACGCTCGTGCGGGTTCGCCCGGTGCAGCGCGAACGCGGAGGCAGTGCACAGCAGGACGCCCGCAGCGCTTGCGAGCATCGACGGCAGCATCGGGTGCCTCCCCTCCCGGGCCGTCTCGACGTCGCACGTCACCTGCCCCGCCACTCGTCGGCGCATGCCGTGTCGCGGCGCGGCGGGGTGGCCGTCTCGTAGCAGCCCGGGTGGTGACGTCGCCGCCAGGCTGCCGACGTGGCCCGTGCGGATCGAGCTGGTGACCAGCATCAGCGCGCCCGGCGGGCCGCTGGGGGTGCAGCAGTGGCGCCCCTGGCACCGGCGCCGTGTCTCCGGCGCCTGATGTGCGCAGCCCGCTGCGCACATCAGGCACGGGGCCGAGCCCGCCAGCGGACGGATCTGACGCCGGCCCCAGCAGCTGCCGGCAATCCGGCCACCGCTACCTAAGCTGCGCTCATGGGCCTGCTCGACCGCTTCCGCCGCCGCAGCGCACCACCCGCCTCTGCCGCGAGCGACGGCTCGGGACGCACCCACCCACCCGACGACGCCCCCACCGCAGCCGCCCTCCTCGACGAGGCCCGCCGCATCGTCCACCCCGGCTTCCACACCCGGGCCCAGGCCCGCCAGGCCGCCCGCGACGCCTTCGACGACCGGGCGGCCGGCACGGTCGACGCGGCCGAGCGGGTGGTCGACCAGGTCTGGCAGGAGCGGCTGGCCGAGCAGGCGACCTGGCCGTCCACGACCGACTCGGACCGGCTGGACAGGGTGTTCAACCGGCTGGAGCTCGAGGGCGTGGTGGCGCGGATGAGCTTCACCTGCTGCCAGGCCTGCGGCTGCGCAGAGGTGGGCGACGAGGTGCAGCCGGGCCAGGAGCGGCACGGCTACGTGTTCTTCCACTCCCAGGACGCCGAGGGGCTGATCGACCCCGACGCCGCGCTCCTCCTGACCTACGGTGCCCTGGAGGCCGCGGACGAGGAGGTGTGGCAGGCGACGTCGCTCGCGGTCGGCGAGCAGGTCGTTGCCGCGTTGCGCGCCGAGGGGCTCACGGTCCACTGGGACGGCCGGCTGGAGCAGCGGATCCAGGTGCAGGGCCTCGACTGGCGCCGCCCGCTGCCCTCCTGACCTGCGGCGGGCAGGCCTCCCAGCCGCCGAAACTCGGCCGTCCGGGTGACGCTGCAGCTCCGGGCAACTCGATCTAGATATAACGCTTTGGTCACGGAAGCGGCGGCCGAACCACTCTCCCGTGACAACGCTCCTGCTCCCGCTCTTCGTGCTCGGCTCGACCGCCAACATCCTCGGCGCCGTCCCGCAGGCCCGCCGCACCGTCCTGCAGCGGCAGACCGACGGGCTCTCGCCGCTCGGCCTGCGCGCGGGCCTGCTGATGAACGCCGCGTGGCTGGCGTACTCGGTCTCGAGCGGGAACCTGGGGCTGACGCTCCTCAACGGCGTCACGACCGCCCTGTGCGCCGCCAACGTCCTGGCCCACCGCACCCACCACTCGGTCAAGCCCGGCATGGCGCTCGAGGCCTCCACCCTCGTCCTGCTGACCCTCTGGGGGGCGCTCACGCTCACCGGCTCCCAGGCCGCGCTGTCGCAGGTCGCCGTCGTGCTGGGCTTCCTCGTGGGCCTCCCGCAGCTGGCCACCCTGCTGCTCCACCCGGCCAGCACCAAGGGCGTCGCCGCCGGCAGCTACCTGATCGGCAGCGTGGGCGGCCTCGCCTGGTCGGTCTACTGGGGCCTGCAGGCCAACCCCTTCGCCGCCACCGGCGCGCTGTACGGCGGGGTCGTCGCCCTCACCGGGCTCGTCCTGCTCCGCGGCCGCCACGTGATCACCAGGGCGCTGGCCCGGCGACAGCCGTCGCTCCACCACGGCCTCCGGGTCGGCGCGGCCCGCGCCCGCGTCCTGCTCCCTGCGGGCTGAGCGTCAGGGCCGCGGGGAGACCCGCTCCCAGGAGCGGCCCGACGAGCGGCCCAGCACCGCGGCGCGGCACCGCGGGCAGACGGAGGCCACGAAGTCCGCGCTGCCGCCGGACTCCGGTAGCGCCTCGACGAAGGGCACGTGGGAGAGCCGGGCCAGCTGCGACCGCGACAGCTGCAGCCCGCACACCGTCGAGTTCGTCCCCGGCACCCAGGCGTGCACCTCGCCGGCCGGGGACCGGACACCCTCCTCGCCGACCTCGACGCCGGTCGCCGCGGTCGCGTAGCTCGAGCGTCTGCTCATCGGGCACTCCCGCAGCTCGGGGACGTCAGGCGACGGGGGACACTTCCCAGCCGAGCTCGGCGCACACCTGCAGCGTCGAGGCAGCGCGGTTCATCGTGTAGAAGTGCAGCCCCGGCGCCCCGCCGTCCAGGAGCTCCCGGCAGACCTGCACCGCGTGCTCGACCCCGATGCGCCGGGCGGCCGCGGGGCCCGGCGCGGACTCGAGCCGCTGCAGCAGCTCGGCCGGGATCGGCGCCCCCGACATCTCGGCCATCCGCACGGCCTGCCGTACGTTCGCGATGGGGCGGATGCCGGGGATCACCGGCGCGGTCGCCCCCCGCCGCGCCATCTCGTCCACGAAGCGGAAATAGTCCGAAGAGCGGTTCACGAATTGGGTGAGGGCGAAGTCCGCCTCACCCAACTTCGCCGCCTGGTGCCGCAGGTCGCTCTCCCGGCTCTGGGCCGCCGGGTGGCCCTCGGGGTGGACGGCCACGCCCACGCACTCGACCCCGCGGGCACGGGCCAGCTCCACCAGCTCGACGGCCCGGCGCAGGTCGCCCTCGGGCAGCGCCTCCGTCGCCGAGAGCGGGGGGTCCCCGCGCAACGCGAGCACGCTGCGCACGCCCGCCGCGACGTACCGGTCCAGGAGCACCTCCAGCTCGGCCCGGCTGTGCGCCAGGCACGTGAGGTGCGGCAGCGGGAGCGCCGTGCCGTCCGCGAGGCGCTCGACCAGGGCCTCGGTACGCCCTCGGTCCGAGCCCCCGGCGCCGTACGTCACCGCGACGAACGCCGGGTCGAGCGCGCGCAGCTCGACCAGCGCGGACTCCAGCGCATCGCCGGACTCCGGCGTCCGCGGGGGCAGCAGCTCGATCGAGACGAAGCGCCCGGTGATGCGGTCGACGACGGTGGTCACCTGCCCAGCCTAATTCGCGTGCCGCAAGCCGCCCCTGTCATACCGCTGTCACACGAATCGGCATTTGCGTGCGCACTTGGTAAGTTCTGAGGCCGGACCCCGACCCGCAGGAGACGACGTTTGCCGTACCTGCTCGCCGCCCACGTCCTGCTGGCCCTCGCAGCGCCCCTGCTCGTCCGACGCCTCGGGCGCGACGCCTTCCTGGTGCTCGCGCTCGGCCCCGCCGCCGGCTTCGTCTGGTCGCTCACCCAGCTGCGGGCGGTCCGGGACGACGGCGCCGTCCTGGTGTCCTACGAATGGATGCCAACGGTCGGGCTGGACCTCGCGTTCCGGCTCGACGCCCTGTCACTGCTGCTCACCGTGCTCGTCACCGGGGTCGGCGCCCTCGTGCTGGCCTACTGCGCGCGCTACTTCTCCTCCGGCAGCGCGGGGCTCGGGCGGTTCGCCGGCGTGCTCGTCGCCTTCGCCGGCGCGATGCTCGGGCTGGTCCTCGCCGACGACATGGTCCTGCTCTACGTCTTCTGGGAGCTGACCAGCGTCTTCTCCTACCTGCTCATCGGCCACAGCGCCTCGCTCAAGGCCGGTCGCCGGGCGGCGATGCAGGCGCTCGTGGTCACGACCGCGGGCGGCCTGGCGATGCTCGTCGGCATCGTGATGCTCGGCGAGCGGGCGGGGACGTACTCGCTGTCGGCGGTGGTCGCGCAGCCGGTCGGCGGAACCTACGGCACGGTCGCCGTCGTCCTGGTGCTCGCGGGCGCGGTGACGAAGTCGGCGGTCTTCCCGTTCCACTTCTGGCTCCCCGCCGCCATGGCCGCGCCCACGCCGGTGAGCGCGTACCTGCACGCGGCGGCCATGGTGAAGGCCGGCGTCTACCTCGTGGCGCGGCTGGCCCCGGGGTACGCCGACAGCTCGCTCTGGCGGCCGCTGCTCCTCCCCCTCGGCATCGCCACGATGCTGCTCGGCGCCTGGCGAGCGCTCCGCCAGCACGACCTCAAGCTGCTGCTGGCGTACGGCACGGTCAGCCAGCTCGGCTTCCTGATCGCCCTCGTGGCGGGCGGGACGGCCGACCTGGCGCTCGCCGGCGTCACGATGCTGCTGGCGCACGCGCTGTTCAAGGCCACGCTCTTCCTCGTCGTGGGCATCGTCGACCGCACGGCCGGCACCCGGGACCTGCGCGAGCTGTCCGGCCTCGGCCGCAAGCTGCCCGTGCTCGCGGTCGTCGCCGCCCTTGCCGCCGCGTCCATGGCCGGCCTGCCGCCGCTGCTCGGCTTCGTGGGCAAGGAGGCCGCGTACGCCGCTCTCCTCGACGCCCCCGAGCTCGCCGGGTGGGTGTCCGGGCTCGCGCTCGCGGGGCTGGTCGTCGGCTCGATGCTCACCTTCGCCTACAGCGCCCGCTTCGTCTGGGGCGCGTTCGCCGACAAGGCCGGCGTCGACTGCACCGCCCACCGCGGCGTCGGCCCGCTCCTGCTCGGCGCACCCGCGCTGCTCGCGGCCCTCGGCCTCGTGGCCGGGCCGCTCAGCGGCCGGCTCGGCGGCGACCTCACCTCTTACGCCGGGACCGTCGGCGGGGGGCACCCGCACGACCTCGCGCCCTGGCACGGGCTCAACACCGCGCTCGGCCTGTCCGCGCTGACCGTCGCCGTCGGCCTGGCGCTCTTCGTCCGCCGCGACCTCGTCGCCGGGGTGCAGGCGAGGATGCAGGGCCCGGGCGACGCGGACGGCGCGTACCGCGCCGCGATGCGCGGCGTCGACCGGCTCGCCCTGGCCGTGACCGCCGCCACGCAGCGCGGGTCGCTGCCGGCCTACCTCGGCACGATCCTGGCCGTGCTCGTCGCGGTGCCGGGCGTCGCGATGCTGCGCGGCGGGCAGTGGCCGGACGAGCTGCGCGCCTGGGACACCCCGCTGCAGGCCCTCGTCGCCGCCGTCGCCCTCATCGCCGCCGTGACGGCCGTACGCACCCGTCAGCGCCTCACCGCCGTGCTGCTCGTCGGCGCGACCGGCTACGGCGTCGGCGTGCTCTTCGTGCTGCACGGCGCGCCGGACCTCGCGCTGACCCAGTTCCTCGTGGAGTCCCTCACCCTCGTCGTCTTCGTCCTGGTCCTGCGCAAGCTGCCCAAGCAGATCGTCGAGCGCCACTCGCCGGTCACCCGGGCGGTCCGCGCGACGATCGCGGTCGCCGGCGGCCTGCTGCTGGGGGCGCTGACCCTGCTGGCGCTCGACGCCCGCGTCTCCGAGCCGGTGTCGAACGCGCTGCCGAAGGAGGCGTACGAGTTCGGCGAGGGCAAGAACGTCGTCAACGTGACGCTCGTCGACGCCCGCGCCTGGGACACCTTCGGTGAGATCTCGGTGCTCACCGCCGCCGCCACCGGCGTGGCCAGCCTGGTCTTCCTGCGCAAGCGAACCGGGGCCGTGCCGCGGGCCTCGGCGTCCTCGCCGGTCACGCCCGAGCCCACGCCCGGGCCGACGCCCGCCCCGCGGCGGGTGTGGCTCGAGGCCGGCGCGCTGATGGCGCCGCAGCGCCGGTCGCTCGTGCTGGAGGTCATCGCCCGGCTGATCTTCCACACCATCCTGGTCCTGTCGGTGTATCTGCTCTTCGCCGGCCACAACGTCCCCGGCGGCGGGTTCGCGGCCGGGCTCGTCGCGGGGCTCGCCCTCGTGGTGCGCTACATCGCGGGCGGGCGCTACGAGCTGGGCAGCGCGGCCCCGATCGACCCCGGGCTGCTGCTCGGGCTGGGCGTGCTCGTCTCGGGCGCGACCGGCGTCATCGGCCTGCTCGTCGGCGGCGAGGTGCTGCAGACCGTGGCGTTCGAGGGGACGCTGCCGGTGCTCGGCGACGTGAAGCTCGTGACCTCGCTCTTCTTCGACATCGGCGTCTACCTGGTCGTCGTCGGGCTTGTCCTCGACATCCTGCGCAGCCTCGGCGCCGAGCTCGAGCGGCTCGACGAGGACGAGGAGATGTACGCCAGCGCGGGCACCGCGTCGCCGGTCACGCAGGGAGCCCGATGAGCGCTAGCCTCGCCCTGCTCGCGACCGCCGTCGTGCTCTACTCGGCCGGCCTCTACCTGCTGCTCGACCGCAGCCTCACCCGGGTGCTGCTCGGCGTGCTGCTGCTGGGCAACGCGACCAACGTCCTCCTGCTCGCCTCCGGTGGAAGGTCGGGCGGCGCTCCGATCTACGGGACCACGCCCGAGGACGAGATGAGCGACCCGCTCCCCCAGGCGATGGCCCTCACCGCCATCGTCATCACCCTCGGCGTCGCGGCGTTCCTGCTCGCGATCATCTACCGGTCCTGGCGGCTCGGGCAGGAGACGCTCGAGGACGACCCCGAGGACCGGATCGTCGCGTCCGGCATCCAGCTCGCGCCCGACGACGTGAACTACGTCGGCGCCGGCCCGGACGACATCGACCCCGACGGTGACCTGACCGACGGGCTGGAGGACGGCCTCGTGCCGTTCGGCGCGGACGAGGAGGCCCGGCCGTGACCCGGATCCTCACGCCGCTGCCGGTGCTGCTCCCGCTGCTCGGCGCGGCCCTCGCCCTGCTCTTCGGCCGGCACCCGCGCACCCAGCGGACGGTCAGCCTCTCGGTGCTCGCGGCAGTCCTGGTGGTCAGCGTCCTGCTGCTCGTGCAGGCCGACCGCAACGGCCCGCAGGTCGTGCACGTCGGCGACTGGCCGGTGACGCTGGGCATCACGCTCGTGGTCGACCGGCTCTCGGCGCTGATGCTCGTCGTGGCCTCGACGGTCACCCTCGGAGTGCTCGTCTTCGCGGTCGGGCAGGGCACGGCGAGCGACGACGAGACACCGCTGTCGATCTTCCACCCGACCTACCTCGTGCTGTCGGCCGGCGTGTCCAACGCGTTCATCTCCGGCGACCTGTTCAACGTGTACGTCGGGTTCGAGGTCCTGCTCGTCGCGAGCTACGTGCTGCTGACCCTCGGCGGCACCGGCCCGCGCATCAGCGCGGGGGTGACGTACGTCGTCGTCAGCCTGCTGTCGTCGCTGTTGTTCCTCGCCTCGATCGCGCTGATCTACGCGGCATGCGGCACCTTGAACATGGCCCAGCTGTCCGAGCGGCTCGCGGAGCTGCCCGAGGGCACCCGAACCATGCTTCAGGTGATGCTGCTGCTCGCGTTCGGGATCAAGGCCGCGGTGTTCCCGCTGTCGGCCTGGCTGCCGGACAGCTACCCGACCGCGCCCGCCCCCGTCACCGCTGTCTTCGCCGGGCTGCTCACCAAGGTCGGCGTCTACGCGATCCTGCGCACCCAGACGCTGCTCTTCCCCGGCGGGCACGTCGACGACCTGCTCATGGTCGCGGCCGCGCTGACCATGATCGTCGGCGTGCTGGGCGCGGTGGCACAACGCGACATCAAGCGCGTGCTGTCCTTCACGCTGGTGAGCCACATCGGCTACATGGTCTTCGGCATCGCGGTGGCCTCCGAGGCCGGCGTCGCGAGCGCGACGTTCTACGTCGCTCACCACATCATGGTCCAGACGAGCCTGTTCCTCGTCATCGGGCTGATCGAGCGACAAGCGGGCACCACCTCGGTGGACCGGCTCGGCGGCCTCGCCGCCAGCTCGCCACTGCTCGCCGCGCTCTTCTTCATCCCGGCGCTCAACCTCGCCGGGATCCCCCCGCTGTCAGGGTTCCTCGGCAAGCTGGGCCTGCTGCAGGCCGGGGTGCAGGACGGCAGCGTGCTGTCCTGGACGCTGGTCGGGGCGGGGGTCGTGACCAGCCTGCTCACGCTCTTCGCGGTGGTGAAGGTCTGGAACAAGGCCTTCTGGCGCCCTGCCGACCAGGCGCCCCGCTCCCCCGAGGCGCAGGTGGCCGAGGCCGCCGTGCACGCCGGCACCGCGCCCGGCGTCATGGTCACCAGCGCCGCGGCCTTCGTGGGGGTGAGCCTGGCGCTCACCGTGTTCGGCGGCCCGCTCTACGGCCTCACCGACCGCGCGGCCGCCGACCTCGTGGACCGCGGCGCCTACATCACCTCCGTGCTCGGGGGCACCCGGTGAGCCGCCTCGCCCCTCGCCGCCAGCTGCCGGTCATCGCCTGGCTCACGCTGGTCTGGGTGCTGCTGTGGGGCACCTGGAGCTGGGCGAACCTCATTTCAGGGGTCGTGGTCTCTTGCATCGTGCTGGCGGTGCTACCGCTGCCGGCCGTCACCGCCGGCCGCCGAGTGCGGCCGCTGGCCCTGCTGCAGCTGGCGGCGTACATCGCCCGCGACCTTGCCGTCTCCAGCGTCCAGGTCTCCAAGCTGGCGGTCACTCCCGGGCCGCGCGTGACCAGCGCCGTGCTCGCGGTCCGACTGGAGACCCGGTCCGACCTCATCATCACCGTGGTCGCGGAGGCGCTGTCGCTGGTCCCTGGCAGCGTGATCGTGGAGATCGACAGCCCGACCGGCACGCTCTACGTCCACGCCCTCGGCGTGCGCGACGCGGCGGGGGCCGAGCGGTTCCGGCGGTCGGCGCTGCGCCTGGAGCGGCTCGTGCTCGAGGCGCTCCCTGCGGGCGCACAGGAGGTGGCGGCGTCATGACCGTGGTCGGGGCCCTCGCGGGGGTGCTGCTCGGAGCCGCGGCGCTGCTGGTGTGCGTACGCCTGTCGATCGGCCCGTCGGTCCTGGACCGGCTGGTCTCGATGGACGTGCTGCTCTCGGTGACCGCGTGCGGGATCGGCGTCTACGCCGCCGTGACGCGCGACTCCACCGTGGTGCCGGTGCTCGTCGTGGTCTCGCTGCTCGGGTTCGTGGGCTCGGCGTCGGTCGCGCGGTTCATCCCCCGGGACGCGCCACCGCAGCCGAAGCCGGCCCGGGCGCAGCGGCCGCGGCGACGGGGTCGCCGGTGAGCACGGCCCTCGACGTCGTCGCCGGGGCGCTGATCCTCGCCGGCTGCCTGCTGACCCTCTTCTCCGGTATCGGGCTCGTGCGCTTCCCCGACGTCCTGTCCCGGATGCACGCCGCCACCAAGCCGCAGACGCTCGGGCTGCTCTGCGTCGTGGCCGGGGCGGCGGTCCGGCTGCACCGCAGCGTGGACGTGTGGATGCTGCTGCTCGTGGCGGCCTTCCAGCTGGTGACCGCGCCGGTCTCCGGTCACCTCGTGGCGCGCATGGCCTACCGCACGCGTCACGTGCGCACCGACCTGCTCGTCGCCGACGAGCTGCGCCCGGCCCTCCTGGATGCCCCCGACGGCGCGGCCGTCCGCCGCCGACCGGCTCGGACCCCCGAGCGGGGTACGCGGCGGGGCAGGTAAGGCTAGCCAAAGCACGACCTGCAGTTCGTACTTAGGCAGTCCTGGCTTGCTTGTGGGGACGGCGGGATCGCGCCAGAGTAGGGCTCGAGCCAAGATTCCCAGGTCCCGGAGGTACGTCATGACAACGCTCTCGGAGATGCCCCAGGTCCGGCAGTGCTCGGTCGAGAGCTGCGGCTACAACCACGACGTGAGCTGTCACGCGGGCGCGATCACGGTCGGCGGCGAGTCGGCGGCCTGCGGCACGTTCATCGACATCTCGTTCAAGGGCGGGCTCGACATGGTCGGCCACGTCGGCGCGTGCCACCGCTCCGAGTGCGCCTACAACACCTCGCTCGAGTGCACCGCCACCGAGGTGCGGGTCGGCCCGGGCCGCGACGTCGCGGACTGCCTGACCTACTCCCCGCGCAGCTGACGCCCGCTGATCGGCGCGGGCCGGCCTCAGAGCGGGGCGGCCAGCGGGTCGACCGGCACGAGGAGCCCTTCCGGGCCGACGCGCAGCGCCTCGTCCGCGACCGCGAGCGCGGCGACCGGGTCCGAGTCGTCCAGCAGGACCGCCCAGCGGTCGTCGGCGACGCGGCGCACGACGGCGAGCAGGGCGCGCCGCCCGGCGGCGTCGAGCCCGTCGGTGAGCCGGTCGACCACGAGGGCCGCCGGGGCCTGGGCGATGCCGACGGCGAGCGCGAGCACCCGGCGGTCGAACGGCCCGAGGCCCGCGAGCTGGCGGCCCAGCAGCGGCGCGACCCAGTCGTCCAGGGTGGCGCCGAGCTGGGGCACCGCGTCCGCGCCCAGCGGCGCCCCGTGCGCCGCCGCGCGCAGCACCTCGCGCACGCCGGCCCGGGTGGGGTCGAGCGGCGCGCCGACCCGGACGACCCCGCCGTGGCTGTGGCCCGCGGGGCAGCGAGCGCTCCGGTCGTCGAGCCGGGCCAGCGTGGCGCGCCGCAGCGCGTCCGGGCCGAGCAGGGTGAGCACCCGCCCCACGGCGAGCCGGACCCCTTGGGCGGTGGGCTGCTGCGTCACGCGTGCTCCGGTCGCTCGCACGGTTAGGTAAGCAAAGCCTAACCCACCGGACGCGGTTCGTGTCCGCTCGCCCGGCCGTCGGCGGCACATCGGGCGTCGCGCAAGGGCCGAGGCACGGCATCCGGCGCAGCTCGGACATCGGACGTTCCGGAGCACGGACGGCCTGGGTAGAACCCCCTCCGTGCGACTAGCGACCTTCAACCTGTTGTCCGGCCGCGTCATGAACGAGGAGTCCGGGGACCCGGAGAACCTGCGCAAGGCGGTGCGCCTGCTCGACGTCGACGTGCTCGCCCTGCAGGAGGTCGACCGGCACCAGACCCGGTCGGGCGGTGTCGACCAGACGGCCATCGTGGCCGAGGAGATGGGCGCCGAGTGCTGGCGCTTCGTCCCGGCCCTGGTCGGCACCCCGGGGCAGACCTGGCGCGCCGCCGGCCCGGGAGACGAGGAGGTCGACGGCCGCGGGTCGCACGAGCCGGCGGCGTACGGCATCGCCATCGTCTCCCGGCTGCCGGTGCTGCAGTGGCGTGTCGTGCGGCTGCGCCCGGTCCCGACGGTCGCGCCGGTGCTGCTGCGCGACGACAACGGCAAGCGCCGGTGGGTGTGGGTGCGCGACGAGCCACGCACTGCCGTGATCGCCGTCGTGGAGACGGCCGAGGGGCCCGTGACCGTCGCCAACACGCACCTGTCGTTCATCCCGGGCTGGAACGCCGCGCAGCTGCGCCGCCTCGTGTCCGCGCTGGGCGACGACCCCCGGCCCCAGCTGCTCGTGGGCGACCTCAACATGCCGGGCAAGCTCCCCTCCGGCCTCTGCCGCGAGTGGAAGCAGCTCGCGAACGCCAAGACCTGGCCGGCGCACACGCCGCGGGCGCAGCTCGACCACGTGCTCGGCCGCGGCCAGCTCCCCCCGGTCGTGCGGTCCGAGGCCGTCGAGCTGCCGCTCTCGGACCACCGGGCCCTGTGCGTGGAGCTGGACGGGCTGCGGGCGGCCACCGGCAGCCGCCCGGCCGGCGCCACGGCGGACTGAGCCACCTCGCCGAGCGGCGCGGGGCGCCCACCCCGGGTAGTGCTGATGATCTAGTCGACTTTCCCGGAATCCTCTCCACCGCCCGCTACGCGTGCGATGCTGCTGGGGCGAGACCCGGCACCGGTCGGGCTCGGGCCCGTCGCCGGACCGGCTCCGCGCGAGAGGAGGTGGCGATGCGAGCGACCGCTGTCTACACCGTCGCCCTCTCCGGCGAGGTGGACCTCGCCCTGAACGACCGCCTCGACGCCATGGCGGCCGCCTTCGAGCGCGGCCCGGCCGCGGACGCCCGGGTCGACCTGCGCGACGTCACCTTCATGGACTCGGCCGGACTCGCCTTCGTCGCCCGTCTGATCCGCGCCGCCGCCGACCGCGGCGGCGAGGTGGTGCTCCTGGGGCCGCCCCCGGCGCTGCGCCGGGTGCTGGCGGTGAGCGGGTTGGACCGGCTCGCTCGCATCGTCCCCGCCTGACGAGTGGACGCGCCCGGGGCGGGTATCCCCTGCCCTCGTGGCTGAGCACGGCAGTGAGAGCAAGAGCACCGTCCTCGTAGCGCTCGCCGCGAACCTCGCGATCGCGGTCGCGAAGCTCGTCGGCGGGCTGATCAGCGGCTCGAGCGCCATGCTCGCCGAGGCGGCGCACTCGGTCGCCGACACGATGAACCAGGTCTTCCTGCTGCGCGGGCTCAAGGCCTCCGCACGCCCGGCGGACATGGTCCACCCGTTCGGCTACGGCAAGGTGCGGTTCTTCTGGTCCTTGCTGGCCGCGGTCGCCATCTTCGTCGGCGGCGCCGTCTTCTCCTTCTACGAAGGCATCTCCACGATCGTCGGGGAGGGCGGCGAGGAGGGCGGCGTCCTGATCGCGTACGCCGTGCTGCTCGTCTCCTTCCTCGCCGAGGGCACGTCGTGGCTGCGGGCCGTGCGCCAGCTGCGCGCAGAGGCCACGTCGCTGGGGCGCACGTTCCGCGAGCACCTCGGGCTCTCGACGGACCCCACGGTGAAGACGGTCTTCGCCGAGGACACCGCGGCCGTCATCGGGCTCGCCCTCGCCGCGGCCGGCATCGGCCTGCACCAGGCCACCGGCGAGCACTACTGGGACGGGATCGCGGCCGTCCTCATCGGCGTGCTGCTGACCGTCGTCGCCTTCACCCTCGGCAAGTCCAACGGCGACCTGCTCATCGGCGAGGCCGCCCGCCCCGAGCTCGTGGTCGGCGCGTACGACACCATCGCCGGCACGCCCGGCGTCGACCGTGTCGTCGAGCTGCTCACGATGGCCCTCGGCCCCGAGGACGTGCTGCTCGCCGTGCGCGTGGACCTGCGCAACGACCTGCCGGCGGGCGCGGTCGAGGACCTCAGCACGCAGGTCGAGCGCGAGCTCGTCGGGCGCTGGCCGGAGGTCACGCAGGTCTTCCTCGACGCCACGCGCGCCGTCGGCCCGACCGCCGACCGCACGGCCGCGTACGTCGAGACCCTCCGGCGCGGGCTGCCCGCCCCCGCCGTGGGAGCTACCCGCCGCAGGTGAGGGTGTGCTTTACGGCACGGAATGCCGCCCTCTGCCCGTCGCATGCCCCAAGATGCTTCGAGGAGGGATGCGCGGATCGGCCGCCGCCTCCGCACGGACGGAGGAACGGTGCTTCAGCGGCATCTGCAGGGTGGGCGACTGCGGTCCAATCGGGGGACGAAGCGGGCCTTCGCGCCCCTCGTGGCGGCAGGGGTGCTCCTCGCGGGGCTGCCGGGGCACACGGCCTGGGCCGCGCCTGAGGCGCCCACGGTCCAGGCGCCCACCGGCGCCTACGTCGCGTACGTCGACGAGGACGGGACCGTCTGGGCCCAGTCGCTGCGCTCGGGCACGCCTCGGCGGATCCTGGACGGCGCCGGGGCCGGAGCGCGCGTCGAGATCAGCCCGGACGGCACGACGCTCGCCGTGCTCGCGCCCGCGGGGGTGCTGATCGCCCCCACCTCCGGCGGCAAGGCCCGGCAGGTGCTCAACTCCCGGGTCGACGGGGCCGCTTTCTCCCCCGACGCGAGGACGCTCTACTACTCGATCAACAACGGGGTCGGCAAGGACGGCGTGCTCCGCGCTCTCGACGTGGCGACCAAGGCGACGCGCGTCGTGGTCGACCCGGTCGGCCCGGTCGTGGACGTCGCGCTCTCCAGTGACGGCACCCGCCTGCTCTACACGACCAGCGACCTGGTCCGCTCGTCGCTCGGACGCATCGGCGAGGCCCACGCGGTCGATCTCGCGACCCGCACCGACACCCGGGTCGGGCGCGCCGGGGACGACATCGTCGACGTCGCCTTCGGCCCCGGCGACGTCCCGATCGTGTCCGTCCTCACCGGGCAGGAGGCGCAGGACGTCGGCGCCGCGGTGACCACCCTCGAGGGCGCCAAGGTCTTCCCGGCCGAGGAGCTCAGCTTCGGCGCGGTGGGCACCCCGGACGGCGTCTACGCGATCTCCACCACCAACGAGGAGGAGGAGCCGCTCCACGTCTCCTTCGCGCCTGCGACCGGGGGCACGCCGGGGCGGGTCGTGACCGACCTGGGGCTCTCGGCCCCGGCCTTCGCGGTCGGCAAGGGCGCGCTCCCCCGGCCGCTCACGCTCTCGACCGAGGTCAGCGGCGTCGAGGTGGTCCTGCCCGAGGAGCGCGCCGTGGCCGGCGTCCCGACCGGCGTCGGGGTCGGGGCGTACGCCGCGGGCCCTGGCCCGCTCACGCTGGCGCTGCAGCGCCGGGTGGGGAACGCCTGGCGCACGATCGGCACCCAGCGCGCGCCGCGTACCCAGAACTTCGTCGTGTTCCCGGTGTCGGCCGGCGCCCACGTGCAGCTGCGGGCGCTCGCCAACGGCGTCGTGTCCGAGCCCACGACGCTGCGGGTCGCCTCCCGGGTCACCGTCGCACAGCGCCGGTCGTCCGCGGGCGTGGTCCTGCGCGGCGCCGTCGTCGGCGCGCGGGGCGGGCGGGTCACCGTGCAGTACTACCGGGACAGTGCCTGGCGCACGATCGCCACGGCGGGCGTGCGGTCCGGCCGCTACGAGGTCACCCTCCGTGTCGGCCGCGGCGCCGAGCTGCGGGTCGTGCGCGCGGCGGACCGGACGCACGACCGGGGCGTGAGCGAGATCGTGCGGGCACGCTGACGGCCAGCAGTACCGCCATCAGCACCGCCACCCGGGCCGGCACCGGCGCCGCGCGGGAGCTCGTCGTGCTCGGCACCGCGTCCCAGGTGCCGACGCGCGCCCGCGCGCACAACGGCTACGTCCTGCGCTGGGACCGGGCCGGCTTCCTCTTCGACCCCGGGGAGGGCACCCAGCGCCAGCTGACGTACGCCGGGGTCGCCGCGTCCTCGATCACGCACATCTGCCTGACCCACAGTCACGGCGACCACACCTTCGGCCTGCCCGGCGTGCTGCAGCGGATGGCGCTCGACGGGGCGCGGCACGAGGTGACGCTGCTCTACCCGGCCGAGGCCGAGGCGTACGTCGACCTGCTCGTCCGGCTCGCCGGCCCGCCGCCACAGCTCCGGCTCCGCCGGCAGCCGTGCGGGCCCGGTGTCGCGGTGGACGCAGACGGTTGGCGGCTGGTCGCGGACCGGCTCGACCACCGGGTGCCGGCGCTCGGGTGGCGGGTCGAGGAGAAGGACGGCCGCCGGGTGCTGCCCGACCGGCTGGCCGCGGCGGGGGTGCGCGGGCCGGACGTCCGCCGGCTGCTGGCCGAGGGCTCGCTGCGGGTGGACGGGCGCGTGGTGCGGGCCGAGGACGTCACCGTCCCACGCCGCGGGCAGGTGTTCGCCTTCGTCATGGACACCCGGCCGTGCGCGGGCGCCGCGCGGCTCGCCGCGGGGGCCGACCTCCTGGTGTGCGAGGCGACGTTCCTTGCCGCGGACGCACAGCTCGCCCGGGACTACGGCCACTGCACCGCCCGGCAGGCGGCCGAGCTGGCCGCGGCGGCCGAGGTGCGGCAACTCGTGCTCGCGCACTTCTCCCAGCGCTACGGCGAGGACGTGGCCGTGTTCGAGGCCGAGGCCGTGCAGGTGCTTCCCGGAACCGTCGCCGCCCGGGACCTCGACCGCTTCGCGCTGCCCGCCCGCCGGGGGGCCGGCCGACACGACTGACCCTGGGGGGCGGGCGCCCACGCTCGCATGGTCGCCATGCGTGACATGCTGAGCACGCGCCCCTCTTGTGCAGGGAAGCACCTCCTGGCAACGCACCGGCAACGCCCGTTCCGACCTGCGGCCCGGTGGCCGCGCAACCGGCAGAAAGGAACTGCAGTGAGCGCCTCCGACTTCGACGACCCCACCGCCGCGATCGAGGACCTGACCGGCGACTACCAGCTGGACGTGGCCCACACCCGGATCGGGTTCGTCGCCCGGCATGCGATGGTCACCAAGGTGCGCGGCTCCTTCAAGGAGTTCGAGGGGCACGCGCACCTCGACGCCGCCGACCCGGCGAAGTCGACCGCGGAGCTGACGATCAAGGTCGACAGCATCGACACCGGCAACGAGCAGCGCGACGGCCATCTGCGCACGAACGACTTCTTCGACGTCCCGAACTTCCCCGAGGTGACCTTCAGGAGCACCGGGGTGGAGAAGGCCGGCGACGCGACCTTCCGCATGACCGGCGACCTGACGATCAAGGACACGACGAAGCCGGTCACGGTCGAGTTCGAGTTCACCGGCAGCGCCAAGGACCCGTTCGGGAACCTGCGGGCCGGGTTCGAGGGCCGCACGACGATCAACCGCAAGGACTGGAACGTCAACTGGAACGCCGCGTTGGAGACCGGGGGGTTCCTCGTCAGCGACAAGATCGTGCTGGAGTTCGACGTCTCGGCCGTCAAGCTGACACCGACGCCGTGACCCGCCCCGGCTGACGGCGGCAGAGGCTCCCCCTCAGGCCCGCGCGCGCCCGTCCGTCCTCGCTTCCCCGAGCCGAACGGTCGGCGCCGCGACGCGCGCTCCAGCCGCTCGCCGCTGCCCGGGACGAGGGTGCTCGTCCGCGTCACGTCGAGGGGGAGCATCTCCCCGCCCGTCAGCAGCACGTGGACGGCCCGGCCACCGGGCAGCGGCCGGGCCGGCGGGCCGGTGCGGGAGCCCTCCGTGTCGCGGCACGACAGCCGGCGTGTGCGGAAGGAGTTCCGCACGGTCAGCAGGGTGCACCAGACCAGCAGGAAGCCGGCGGCGTAGGCCTCGGCGAGCCGCGGCGGGCGCACGGCCGCGTCCGTGGCGGCCACCGCAGGGATCCTGTCGCCGCGGCCGCCGGGCAAACGCCTGCGCCGCAGGCGCGGCTCAGAGCTGCGCCGCAGGCGCGGCTCAGACCTGGACGCCGTGCCGGCGCAGCCAGGGCTGCGGGTCGACCGGCTTGTCGTCCTCCCGCACCTCGAAGTGCAGGTGCGGCCCGGTCGACAGCCCGGTGCTGCCGGCCTTCGCCACCGTGTCGCCGGGCTCGACCCGCTGCCCGGGCTTGACGAGCAGCTCGGACGCGTGGGCGTACATCGTGGTGATGCCGTTGCCGTGGTCGATCACGACCGTGTTGCCGTAGCCGCTCTGCCACCCCGCCGACTTCACGGTGCCCCCGCTCGCGGCGCCGATCGGGGAGCCCATGGGCGCAGCGAAGTCGGTGCCGGTGTGCAGCTTGTAGACCCCGGTGACCGGGTGGGTGCGCATGCCGAACTTGCTCGTCACGCGGCCGTCCACCGGCCGGGCCCAGCCGTCCTCGGCCGGGGCGGAGCTCCGGGGTGCCGGAGGTGCGGTTGCCGAAGCGGGAGTCGGGGCGGTGGCGCGCGCCGGGACGGCCGAGACGGCGCTCTGCAGCGCCGCGGCGAACGGCTGCGCCGAGCCCGACGCGATCGTGCCCGCGCCGCCGCTGGTGCCGGCCGTGCTCGCGATCGAGGGGGCCGCCGCCGTGACGACGGTCGTGCCGCCGGCCGGGCGCGAGAGCATCGACAGCTGAGCCTGGATGCCCGAGATCCGCGCCAGCACGTTGCTCATGCCGGCCGAGGCGCCCACTGCGGAGGTCTCCATGCCCCGGATGTCGGCGGCCGCGTGCCCCGACTTGACCCCTCGACGTGCCCCCCTCAGGTGAAGGAGAGCAACCCCGCGCTGTGTACAGCCCTCCTCTGCCACATCGGGCCCGTCCCAGCTATTGCGTGCGTGCGCACGCATGTGCCATTCTGTGCGTACGCACACATCACGAGGATGTGGCGAACCCACCGAGAGGGCTCCTGATGTCCGCCAACACCTTGTCCACCGCTCCCGTGCGCGACCGGGGCGGCGTCCAGCTCCCCGCTCCGGGCACCTGGGCCATCGACCCCGGCCACGCCGACGTCGCGTTCGTCGGCCGGCACATGGTCTTCACCAAGGTCCGCGGCCGGTTCGCGGACGTCTCCGGCGCGGTGCGGGTCGCCGACGACCCGGGCGAGTCGCAGCTCGAGGTCGTGATCGGCATGTCCAGCGTCGAGTCGGGGCTGCGGGCCCGCGACGAGCACCTGCGCTCCGCCGAGCTCTTCGACGTCGAGCAGTTCCCCACGGCGACCTTCCGCAGCGTCACCGTCGACTGGGCAGGGACGGCGGGGACCGTCACCGGGGACCTCACGATCCACGGCGTGACCCGCCGGGTGCCGCTCACCGTCGTCTACGAGGGCTACGCGAAGGACCCGTGGGGCGGCGAGCGGGCCGTCTTCTCCGCGTCGACCACCGTGAACCGGGAGGACTTCGGCCTCACCTGGAACGTGGCCCTCGAGGCCGGCGGGCTGCTGGTGAGCAAGGAGATCTCGATCGAGATCTCGGTCGAGACGGTGCTCCAGCGGTGAGGCGGGCGCCGCACGCTCGCCCGTTCGTTAGGTTGCCGCGGTGACCGAAAGCCCCGATCGACCCAGCCGGCCCGCCGGGCGGCGCGACCGTGCCGAGCGCGACGAGGGGGTCGCCGCGTGGGCCGGGGTGCTCAAGGTGCATGCCGCGGTCGTGCCCGAGCTCGACCGGCGGCTGCAGCGGGCGCACGGCCTTCCGCTGACCTGGTACGACGTGCTGCTCGAGCTGAGTACGGCCCCGGAGCGTCGGTTGACGATGAGCGAGCTGGGTGAGCGCGCCGTCGTCAGCCGCACCCGGGTCAGCCGGGTCGTCGACGAGCTCGTGAAGGCCGGGCACGTGGAGCGCGCGCCCAACCCGCGCGACGCCCGCTCCGCGTACGCGGTGCTCACCCCCGGAGGCCGCGCCGCCCTGCGGGCCGCGGCCCCCACGTACCTCGACGGGATCGAGGAGCTCGTGGGCCGCCACCTCGGGGCCGACGCCCCGGCCGTGGCCGCCGCCCTGGGGCGCGTGCTGGACGCGGCCCGGGGCGGCTGACCCCGCCCTAGACGACCGCGCCGCTGTCCTGCGGCGACCGGCGCTCGACCGGCCGCTTGGCCTGCAGCTGCGTGGGCCACCGGCTCTCCAGGGCCGCGGCCAGCGGCGAGGCCGTGAACACGCTGGACCAGGTGCCCACCACGACGCCGGCGAGCAGCGCCACCGCGAAGTCGGTCAGCGAGTCGCCGCCCAGGACGGCGAGGGCGGCGAGCACGAAGAGCACGCCGGCACCGGTGTTGATGGTCCGCGGGACCGTCTGCAGCACCGCGGTGTTCATGACGTCGCCCATCTTGCGGCGCCCGGCGAAGGCGCGCCAAGCCTCGCGCACCCGGTCGAACACCACCACCTTGTCGTTCACCGAGTAGCCGACGACCGTCAGCACGGCGGCCAGGAACACCGCGTCGATCGGCTTGCCCAGCCAGGCGAACAGGCCCACGACGAGGAGAACGTCATGGAACATCGCCAGGACGGCGGCGCTGGCGAACGTCCAGCGGAAGCGCACGGCGAGGTAGACGAGCTGGGCGCCCAGCGCGAGGATCAGCGCGATCAGCGCCTTGCGCTGCAGCTCCTCGCCGAGGCTCGGCCCGATGAGCTCGTCCCGCTCCTTCGTCACGGTCCCGCCGACGGCTTCGAGGCTCTGCGCGAGCTGCTGTTCCTCGGTGTTGGACAGCTCGCCGACCCGGACCGTGATGCCGGCGTCGGACTCCTGCACCACCGCCCGCGGGTAGCCGGCGTCCGCGACGGCCTCGCGGGCCACGTCGACGTCCAGCGGGCGGGACGTGGAGTACTCCACGAGCCGGCCGCCGGTGAACTCGACCCCGAGGTCGAGCCCGCGCAGCGCGATCCCCGCCGCGGCCAGCACCACGAGGACTGCGCTGATCACGAGGGCGACCCGCCGCTTGCCGCCCGACCGGATCAGGTCCGGGTCGCGGCGCTGCAGGTACGTCCGGGCCCGGCCCAGCGAGCCGATGCCGCTGCGCGCAGGGTGGTCGCGTACGCCCCTGCGCGTCACCGCCCACTCCGCGAGCACGCGCGTGACCACGAGCGCGGAGAACATCGAGGCCACGACGCCGATGACGAGCGTGACCCCGAACCCGCGCACCGGCCCGCTGGCCAGCGCGAAGAGCAGCCCGGCCGCGAGCACCGTCGTCACGTTCGAGTCCAGGATCGCGCTCCAGGACCCGCGGAAGCCCCCGACCAGCGCCGCCCGCAGCCCGCGCCGTGGTGCCTGGGCGTACTCCTCCCGGGCGCGCTCGAAGGTGAGCACGTTCGCGTCGACCGCCATGCCGATCGCGAGCACGAAGCCGGCGAGGCCCGGCAGCGTGAGGGTGGCGCCGAGAGCGACCAGCGCGGCGTACGAGATGAGGGCGTAGCCGAGCAGGGCCAGCGTCGCGAGCATGCCGACCACCCGGTAGATGACCATGACGAAGACGGCCGTGCCGGCGAGCCCGAGCAGGGCGGCCTTCCAGGAGGCCTCGATGGCCTCGTCGCCCAGCGTCGGGCCGACGGTCCGCTGCTCGATGACCTCGACGGGCACCGGCAGCGCGCCGCCCTTGACCAGCGCGGCCAGGTCCTTGGCCTCCGCGGAGGTGAAGGAGCCGGTGATCTGGGTGCTGCCACCGGCGATGCCCGCGCCGCAGGCGACGGAGGTCTCGACCTGCGGGGAGGAGATCACCGCGTCGTCGAGCACGATGGCGAGCCGGCGCTGCGGGCTGCCGTCGGGCTGGCACGCCGCGTCGGCCGTCAGCTTCTGCCAGGCGTCGTCGCCCTTGCCGTTGAAGTCGATCGTCACGACCCAGGTGGTTCCGGAGAGGCCGTCGAGCTGGGCGGCCGAGTCGGAGATGCCCTCGCCGGTGAGGGCCGCCGGGCCCAGGCGCAACGGCTGCCCGGACTCGTCCGGCAGCGTGAGCTCACCCGCCGCGGACGACGGGCTCGGTGAGGCGGCCGGGGTCGAGGCCGGCGCAGCGGCGGCATCGGCGGACGTGCTCGGGCTGGCCGAGGCTGCCGGGCTCGCCGAGGCTGCCGGGCTCGCCGACGCTGCCGGGCTCGCCGACGCCTCCGGGCTGGCCGTCGGGGTGGGCAGCGCGGCTTCGTCGATGCCGAGCACAGGGTGGACGGTGAGCTGGGCGGTACGCCCGAGGACGTCTGCCGCGTCGGTGGCGTCGGTCACCCCCGGCAGCTCGACGAGGATGCGGTTGTCGCCGGAGCGGCTGAGGCTCGGCTCGGCCACGCCGAGCGCGTCGACGCGGCGGCGGAGGACTTCGAGGGCGCGGTCGGTGGTCTCCCGGCCGGCTTCGATGGTGTCGGTGGACTTGGTCTCGAGGACGATCTGGGTGCCGCCGCGCAGGTCGAGGCCGAGCCGGGGCTCGCGCGTGACGGCCAGGAAGGCCGCGGCGGCGAGCACGAGCAGGGCGAGGACCGCGCGCACGACGCGGGCGCGCGACAAGGGAAGCTCCTGGAGGGACGGACGGTGCCCGGGCAGGCGTCCGTACGTCCCGCCCGGGTCAATGGCCTCGACTGCTCCCGCTGCGCGGAGGTGCCCTGGGCCGGACGGCACCGGCGGCGCGGCTCTCGGGCGCCGGCACCAGTGCGGCGACGAGCCCGAGGTGCCGGGCGAGGGGCGGGGCGAGCGTCGCCGTCGTCGGTACCGTCGCGTACGCCGACTGGCCGGAGGGGGCCAGCCGTGAGCCGGCGACGACCGCGAGAGCGCGCGCCACCGGCGCGGCGTCCCGGGCCTGCCGGACCGCGCCGGCCTGCAGGCGCGGGCTCGGCGCGGTGTGGGAGGAGGCGGTGCCGGGCCGGGCGGTCGACGCCGTGGCGGGCGCTGCGGCCGCGGGCAGCCCCAGGACGCCGGTGAGCAGGCCGACGAGCGCGGCCAGCATCCAGCGGGCCGCGCCCAGCTGGGGCCGCCGACCGGCCGGGGCCGGACGCGTCCGCGAGGAGGCGCTCACGATGCCGACAACGGTAACCCCTCGCTACCTCCGCCCGAGATCAGAACCTTGCTTGTGTGAACGCGGATGCAGGATTCGGCCGGCGGCGGCTAACCATTCGCCAGCCGGGGGACGGCGGGCTACCGTTCCGGGCAATCCGCGACGGTGCGCGGCACGCCAGGAGGGAGCACCACATGACCGCGTACGCCCTGCGCGGCCGCTCCCGACGCCTGCGGAGGGGC
The DNA here is from genome assembly GCF_011250645.1 of Motilibacter aurantiacus. Classification (NCBI taxonomy): domain Bacteria; kingdom Bacillati; phylum Actinomycetota; class Actinomycetes; order Motilibacterales; family Motilibacteraceae; genus Motilibacter; species Motilibacter aurantiacus. The sequence continues at coordinate 85,606 of NZ_JAANNO010000011.1, read as the reverse complement.
CGCTCCGGCTTCCCCGACCTGCGTGACCTGCACGAGCTGCGGGGTCGGCTGGAGTCCGCGCTGGGTGAGCGCCGCGCCCGGCTGGACGTGTCGACGACGGCCCGGCGCGCGGAACCGGCCCTGGTCGCGGCGATCGTGGCCGACGGCCGGGCCCTCGCCGAGATCGAGGCCGCGCTCACCCGCCTCGACGCCGGGACGTACGGCCGCTGCACCGGCTGCTCCGGGGCCATCCCGCTCCCCCGGTTGCGCGAGCGCCCGCAGACCCGGCGGTGCGCCGGGTGCACGGGGCCGGACGAGGCGGCAGCCTGGGGCTACCGCCCGTCCTGACGTGCTCGCGCCGCTGTCAGCCCGCGGCGAGGAACGGGTAGTCGGTGTAGCCGCGGGCGCCGTCGGCGTAGAACGTCGTCGCGTCGGGCTCGTTCTCGGCGTGCTCGCCCCGCCAGCGCTCGACGAGGTCGGGGTTGGCGATCGCGGCCCGGCCCACGGCGACGGCGTCGGCGTGCGCGGCCTCGATGAGCTGCACCGCCTCCGCGCGGGTGGTGACGCTGCCGAACCCGCTGTTCACGACCACCGGCCCGCCGAAGCGGCGGCGCAGCTCCTGCACCAGGTCGCCGGCCGGCTCGCGGTGCAGCACCGAGAGGTACGCCAGGCCGAGCGGGCGCAGCTGGTCGAGCACGGCCCCGTACGTCGCGAGCACGTCCTCGCGGTCGGTCTCGAGCGCGTCCTGGATGTTGTGCTCGGGCGAGACGCGCAGGCCGACCTTCCCCGCCCCGACGGCCCCGGCGACCGCGGCGACCACCTCGACGACGAAGCGGGCGCGACGCTCGGGCGAGCCGCCGTACTCGTCGGACCGGTGGTTGGAGGCGGGCGAGAGGAACTCGTGCAGCAGGTAGCCGTTCGCGGCGTGCAGCTCGACGCCGTCCAGGCCGGCGGCGATCGCGCGCTGCGACGCCGCGACGAAGTCGTCACGCACCTCGCGGGCCTCGTCGGCCGTGAGCGCGTGCGGCACCGGGTACGCCTGCTTGCCCTTCTCCGTGTGGCCCTCGCCCCGGATGGCGATCGCGCTCGGGGCCTCGACCCGCCGCCCGCCGTTGACGTCGGCATGCGTGACGCGGCCGCCGTGCATGACCTGCATGACGATCTTCCCGCCGCGGGCGTGCACGGCCTCGGCGACGCGGGCCCAGCCGGCCTGCTGCTCGTCGGTCACGATGCCGGGCTGGCCGACGAAGGCCTGGGACTCGAAGCGCGGATACGTCCCCTCGGTGACGATCAGCCCGAGGCTCGCGCGCTGGGAGTAGTGCTCGACCAGCAGATCGTTCGGGACGCCGGAGGCGCCGGCCCGCATGCGCGTCAGCGGAGCCATCACGACGCGGTTGGCGAGCTCGATGTCGCCGAGGGTGACAGGAGAGAAGAGATCCACGAGTCTGGCGAACGCGACAGGGACCGGAACCGATTCCGGCGACGGCCGGCGAGCGGCACACGTCACACGTCAAACGGACGGGCGCTCCCCCGTACGGCCGGGAGACGAGGCCCGACCTCCCGCTGGTAGGCCCGGGCGGGGCCCCGCCGTCGGGGAGGCGGACCGTGGCGCGCATCGAGCTTCCCGGGATCCCGTTCGACGGCTACGGCCGTCCCGGTAGCCAGGCCCGGGCGGCTGCCGCCCTGCGCGCCGCGGGGCTGCTGGGCACCGTGGCCGGTGCGGGCCCTCCATGGGGCTGCTCCTCGTCGACGGCCACGAGGACACGACACCTCTCGACGTCCTGGAGGACGGCGAGGCGGCAATGCGGAGATCGGGCTGCTCCTGGGGCTCACGGGGCGCTCGGTGCCCGGGCTGCACGAGCGGATCGGGCGCCTGGACCGGGAGGCGCTCGCGCTCGTGTGGCAGCGCGATCGCGAGTGGCGCCGGGGCCTGAACGCGGGGTCGTTGCACGACCTGAGCGTGCTCGTGCGCGACGAGCAGGAGACCGCGGCGGGCCCGGTCGCTGTGGGGGCTCAGGTCGCTCTGCAGGCCGCCGCCGCCCGCCCGCGAGGGTGGCTGCACGTCGACCTCGACGTGCTGGACCCGATGGAGCTCCCCTGGGCGCCGCTCAGGTCGTGGGCCTGGTGCGGCGGGTGGCGCGTTCGCGGCGCTGACGTGAGTCACGGACGGGGGGCGTCGTCACCGTCCCTCAGCCCCGCCGCGTGACGTCCGGCATGCGCGCCCCCAGGTCGCGGACGCCGGGCCCGGAGAGCTCGTTTAGCGCGACACCCCTCCCGCAGGCGACGAGGACCAGCGAGAGCACCGGGCCGCGCACCGGCGGGCCGTCGCCGAGCGCCACGCGGCGTCGATGGCCTCGAGCCGGTTGCCGCCAGCAGCTCGCGCGCGCCGCCGAAGATCCCGCGGTACGAGCCTGGAGCTGCAGTGCCCGGCTGACCGCCTCCACCGGGTACGCACGGGTCAACCCGAGTGGCCGACGGATGTCCTCGCCGTGGCCGATCTCCTCGACCAGCGTGCTGTCGAGCGGAGCAGGAGAGACGACGTCAGCGGAGCGCACTTCCGCAGTCGGTCGAGGGTCTCGTCGGGGGACGTGCCGCGCTCGCGGGCGACGCCACGGGCGTTCAACCGGTCGAAGTCGAACCGGGCGCGTGCCAGCCCGAGGTTGAAGCCGGAGTCGTGTGGTGCGGGCCGAGTCGACGAGGTGGGCGGCGACGTCGTGCACGGTCCACTCCTCGCACAGCGACGGCTCGCCCCACGCCGCCTCGTCCACGTCCGCGAGGTCGTCGATCAGGGCACGGCGCTCGGCGTGCACCAGGGGCCAGACGTTCGACATCTCCTGCTCCCGAGGACGTACGGGCTCGTCCGTGGAGCACGTCCTGCCCGCGCGGGACTCATCGGTGCCCGCGCGGGGCAGCGCGCCTACGCTGCTGCGCTGTGGCGGAGCGACTGCTCGAGGCGGGTGGCGTCCGGCTGTGCGTCGAGGCATTCGGCTCCCCCGCGGACGCGCCGGTGCTGCTGATCGCCGGCGGCGCCCAGTCGATGGTGTGGTGGGACGTCGAGTTCTGCCACCGGTTGGCCGACGGCGGGCGGCTCGTCGTGCGCTACGACCACCGGGACACCGGCCGCTCGGACGCCTCGCCGGCCGGTAGCCCCAGGTACACGGGCGAGGACCTCGCCACCGACCCGCTGCGCGTCCTCGACGGCCTCGGCCTGCGCTCTGCACATCTCGTCGGGCTGTCGATGGGTGGCGGGATCGCGCAGCACCTCGCCGTCACGACCCCGGGACGGGCTCGCACGCTGACGCTCCTGTCGACCACCCCCGCTGCGGCGTACGACGGGCCGCCGCTGCCGGGAGCGGAGCCCCAGGTGGCCGCCACCTTCACCAGCCCGGCCCCGGAGCCCGACTGGGGCGACCGTGACGCGGTGCTCGAGTACCGGGTCGACGCCGAGCGGCCCTACGCGGGAAGCCTCGGCTTCGACGAGGCGCGCACGCGGCGGCTCGCCGCTCTCGAGGTCGACCGTACGACCGACATGGCCGCATCGATGGGCAACCACTTCCTCCTCGACGACGGCTGGCCCGCAGGCGCCCGTGTGCAGGACATCCGCACACCGACGCTCGTCATGCACGGCACGACGGACCCGCTGTTCCCGCTTGCGCACGGGCAGGCGCTGGCCCGCCTGATCCCCGGCGCACGCCTGGTCGAGCTGGACGGAGTGGGCCACGAGCAGCCTCCGCCCGAGCGGTGGGACGTCGTCGTGCCCGCCCTGCTGGAGCACACCCGCGACTGACCCGTCCCTGGCCGGAGGGCCGCGGGCGAAGGTCACGGTCTGGCGACAGCGTCGCCTTCAGTCGCTCGGGACTGGGAGGCTGTCGCGATGGACGAGCTCCCCCCGCCGCTGGCCGGGGCGCTCCACCACCTGCGCCTGCTCGACCCGCGCGACCGGCCGATGCAGGCGGCGCACTGGCTGGCGCAGGGCCTGGACTCCCCCTGCCTGCGGGAGCTGGCCGGCCTGCGCGGCCCGGAGGCGGAGGTCGACGGCCTCTGGCACCGTGCGCTGGCCGAGCTCGGGGCTCACGTCCCACCGCCGGCGCCGCACTTCACCGCCGCGCCCTGGGCCGCGCGTCGGGTGCTGGCGGGGACCGAGGACGTCGACTGGCTGCTGCGTGTCCTGTGGCTCGACCCTTTCGAGCCGGCGCCAGAGGAGGAAGCGCGGCTGGGCCGGGTCGTCTACGCGCTGGAACAGCACATCTCGTCGTGGTCGTGGACGAAGGACATGTGCCGTCGGCCCAGGCTGCTCGGGCGGGCGCGTGCCCGGGCGGAGCTGGCGACCGCCGAGGCGGAGCTCCGCCGCGTACCCGATGTCCTGCGGGCGCTGGCCGAGGCCGACCTCGACGCCGCGGAGGCGGCGATCGACCCGGCAGCCTGCCGACGCTAGGGCTACGCCGCCGCCCACTCGGGTGCGGGCGCCTGGCCGAGCCGGTAGCGGGCGGCCTCCTCGGACGGGCTGTACGGGCCGAGGGCCAGCGACAGCGCGCGCAGCTGCCACCGCACGCGGCGCAGCCGGAGCTGCTCGCGCGGCCCCCGGACGGCCCGCCCGGGCACCCCGGCGTACGGGGCGACGGTCGGCGACACCACCAGCGCCGCGCCCGCGGCCAGCCCGGCGTAGAACCGCTGCTCGACGGCGGCCAGGCCCGGCGGGGCCTGCAGGAACGCACGCAGGCCGGCCGGCACCGGCTCGAGGACGCGGTCGTACGCCGCCAGCGCCTCGGTCAGCTCCGCCTCGCTGCGCGGCAGGTCCTCGGCGCCCAACGCCTGCGCGCTGCGTGCCCACTCGGCGACGTACGCGTCGGCCCAGCGTGTTCCGAACCGGGCGGAGAGGTCGTTGCCGAGCGCGGTCTGGGCCGCGAGGAAGGCGTCGGTGAAGGCGAGGTGCACCCAGCGCAGGAGCTCGGGGTCGGAGGCGGCGTACGGCCGGCCCCGGCCGTCCGCGCCGCTGACCCGGGCGTGGATCGTGCGGACCCGCATCGCCTCGCGCTCGGCCAGCTGCGCCGAGCCGAATGTGCTCACCACCAGCCAGCGTGCGGTGCCCGCGAGACGCTTCCAGGGGTCCTCCTGGTACGCCGAATGGCTTTGGACGCCGGCCAGGGCCAGCGGGTGCGCGGCCTGCCCGAGCAGCGCCGCGACGCCGCCCACGAGCGTCGAGATGTCGCCATGGACCCGCCAGACCACGCCGTCCGGCTCGAACCAACCGGGCCCCTCCCCCACGGTGGCGATGTTGCGCACCCAGGCGGGTGCGCCGGTGGGGTCGCCGGACACGCGGGCCCGGAACCGGCGCCGGGTCTGGTCGGGCAGCTGACGCACGGAGCCGGGCAGGAGCACCTACCACTCTTAACCGCTGGCTGCGGATCCCGCGAATCGTGGCCGGGCAGCGGCAACTGCGAGTGCGCCTGCGAAAGCCACCTTGACCACCGCTCTGGACCGCTGCAGCCGCCCGCGGCCTGTGGAGGCGTCCTCAGGAGGTAGCCCATGGCCCCCGGTTGGTCGACGCTGTAGCCCGGGAGGCCGAAGTAGTCCTCGTTGTCGAAGCCGGCGGCCATTGCTCGCCCTCACCCCAGACGCGGTGCTCCCGGCCGATCGCATCGGGGGAGGAGACGTTGGCCCGCGTCCGTTCCGGGGTGAGCTACTGCTGTTCACGGCAGCGCGGGCGCCGTAGCCCCAGACGTTCGTGGAGGCCTGGGTGCTCGAGGTCGGGCCGGTTCGGCCGGACGTAGGCCGTGACGGTGGTGTCCTGCTGGCTCCAGCTGGTGAGCACGGCCCTCGTGAGAACCTGCAGCCGCTCCGCCGTCGTCAGTCCGCCCTCGGGCACGCCCGAGCTCAGTCGTCGTCCTTGAACTCCATCGGGCCGGTGTCCATGGCGAACGTGCCGTCGGCGTAGAGCGTCGGCCGCCGCTCCTCGTGGGCGGAGCTGTACGTCTCCACGTGCCGGATCTGCACGCCGTCGGCGTGGGTGAAGTCGATCAGCGCGATCGCCACCCAGTAGGCGTTGCTGCTCGTGTGGAAGAGCGGCGCCTCCACCCTGCTCCCCCGGCCGTCCGAGACGACGGCCTTCGCCCCGAACGACCTGAAACTGCCTTCGCCGTTGGACAGCGCGCTGTAGGCGCAGATCAGCACGTAGCCCTGGAGGTCGGGGCGCTTGATGCGGATCGTCTCGATCCCGGGCGCCTGCGAGTCGCCGGCGTGCTCGATGAACGGGGGCTCGGTCAGCGATCCCAGGTGCCGGTAGTAGACGGCACCGCCGGCCCCGATGTCTCCCCCCTCGTCCCAGAAGGGGTCGAAGTCGTCGTCGACGACACGCTCCCTGCGCGGGCCCAGCTCCGAGCGGGGGACGTACAGCGCGTACAGGTCGAGGTCGGCGCCCAGCGACCGCCGGCGCCTGCTGCCGCCGTCCCACTCGATGCTGGCGACGACGACGAGCGAGCGGTCGGCCTTGTCGAGGGAGATCGTCGCCGAGCCGGCCTTCTCGAGCACGACCTTCCCGAGGCTGACCGGTGGCCGTGCAGGTGGCTCCGGCGGGGCCGGCACCGGACCCTCGTCGAGCTCGACCCCGAAGCCCGTGGCGAGCCCCGCCAGGCCCGAGGCCCAGCCCTGCCCGATGGCGCGGACCTTCCAACCGTCCCCGCGGCGGTAGACCTCGACGAGGACCGCCGCCCGCTCCCCGGACTCCATCGCCGGCGCGAAGGTGTGCTCCGCCGCGCCCGCGGTCACCCGCGCCTGCAGGCCGTGCACGTCCCCGAGCGAAGCCCCCGGAGCCGCCTCGTCATCGGCGCTCGCCGCGACGACGACGCGGACGACGGACGCGGGCAGGCGTTCGAGGTCGAGGGCGATCTCGTGCCCTCGCCCGGTGCGGCTCAGCCGGACCGCGCCACCCGCGCCCGTCGGCTGGTTGTAGAAGACAAGGTCCGCGTCGCCGCGGACCTTGCCGTCGTCCGCGAGCAGCAGGGCCGACACGTCGACCCCCGGGCTCGACGCAGCTGCCGTCACCTCGATCGCGACCGCGCCCGCCGGGAGCGGGGCGTTCGCACCCTTGGTCAGCACCATGTGCTGATCCTTCCTCAACCGGAGAGGCGGTGCAGAGTCCCTGCACAGGGCCTACCGCTCGAGCACCCGGAGCTTCGCGGAGCCGATCACGCTGCGCCCCTGCACGAACCGCAGGACGGCTCCCTCGCGGACGTGCTTGCCGAGCTTCGCCCCGACCGACAGTTTGGCGTCGCCGCGCTTGTTGGGCAGCACGGAGCCCAGCGTCACCCAGGAGCGGCCGGCCTTGACGCGGACGACCGTCGCCTTCTTCGCGAAGCGCGGGTCGAGGTCGATCTCCAGCAGCCGGCGCGACGGCTTGGTCGTGACCCGCGCCACGGGCGCCCTCTTCGCCGGCTTGGGCTCGGCCGTCGGCTCGGCCGTCGGGCGCGCGGTGGGAGCGGCGCTGCCCGCCGGGCCCGGGGTGCTCCTCGGGGTCGGGTAGCCGCTGGCCGACGTGGGCGTTGCCGTCGGCGTGGGCGCGGGCGGGTACGACGGCGCTGACGGCACGGGAGGAACCGGCGTCGGGGTACGCGGGGGCGGCGGCACGTACGTCGGCACGGGGGTGGGGAAGACGACACCCGTGCCGGGAGGGGCGTACACCCAGTCGGTGAAGGTGTAGCCGTGCTGGCCACGGTCGGGGGCGTCGTCGCCCATCGAGTCCTGGTGGGACGTGATGAAGACGGCGCGGGCGCGCTGCGGGTCACCGACACAGGTGGACGGGATCGACAGCGTGACGGTGTTGCCGTGCACCGTGACGGACGTGCTCGCGCAGGGCACGGAGTCGTCGTGGTTCCAGCGGGCGACGTGGACGACGTCGCTCCGGTGCTTGTACATCACCCACTGCCAGTCGGCGCCGATCGGATCCTCGATGTCGAGGTAGACGCCGAAGCTGTTGGCGTGCTGCGCGCCCCACAGGGACGCGCTGTAGCGGGCGAACTCGAACGTGGCGGAGATGCGGCCGCCGTCAAGGGTGAGGCCGTAGGCGCGGATGTCCAGCGGGTCCCAGGCGTCGGCCGGGTCGACCCACGAGCCCGTGTCCGCCCGGGCTGCCCCGACCCCGCTGAGGCCGGCACCGAGGAGCGCCGCCGCAGTCAGCGGCACCGCAGCCGCCAGGCCCGCCCGACCGTACCGGTGCCGTGCGGCCGAAAGCCAAGCCCTGCCCACTGTGGTGCTCCCCCGTCGCGTCCGCTGACTGCCGTCGGCACGCTAGCGGTCGTGGGCGCCCCGCTCCCGTGGTTCGGGCACACTGCCCGGGGCAGCACCCGTTCGAGCGGCGGTTCCACACGCGCGGTTGAGCAACGGCGTTCCCGTCAGCGCCCCGGTGTCAGTCCATGCCGGCAGGCTGGCCGGGGACCGCGTTGGCCGCGCCGATCACCTCGGTCAGCGCGGCGTGCAGCCGGCGCAGCTCGTCGAGGTCCATGCCCAGCCGTTCGACCACTGCCGGCGGGATGAGCAGTGCCTGCTCGCGCAGCGCGGTCCCCGACGGTGTGAGCGAGACGGCCAGGAGCCGCTCGTCGCCGCGGTCACGCTCGCGGCGGACGTGGCCTGCGGCCTCCAGCCGCTTGAGCAGCGGGGACAGGGTGCCGGGGTCGAGCTGCAGCAGCCGGCTCAGGTCCTTCACCGACAGGGGGGCGCGCTGCCACAGGGCGAGCATCACGAGGTACTGCGGGTGCGTCAGGCCGAGCGGCTCCAGCAAGGGCTTGTAGACCGCCACGACGCCGCGAGCTGCCACCGAGAGCGCGAAGCAGACCTGCTCCTCCAGTGCCAGCGGGTCCCGGATGTCGTCCTCCTCACGCACCGCCCCCTCCTCTCCTCAGCTACGATCGTACCAATTATTGGTGCCCCAACGGTCTTGGCCTCGCCAGCTCGTGCGCCCCGTCGCACGGGGAGGCGCGGAGGAGCCGGAGGCACGAGGATGAGAGCGAGCCCGACGGGCACCCGGGAAGAGCGCGCGCACGGCGAGGAAAGGCACACCACCCATGGCACGCTTCTGGCGACGCAACCGGACGGGCGACGACGGCAACGGCGAGCGCAAGAGCGCCCTGTTCTACTTCCTGGGCCCACCCGACCTCGGTGACCCCAACGAGCCGAGCGCCCCGGCTCCCCGCGCACCGATGAACTGCACCTCGTGCGGCCGGCCGATGAGCGAGCACGTCATCGACCGCTCGCAGGGCCGGTCGGCCACCTACTGCCCGCCGCGTGGTGACGACGTCGCGACGAGCGCCGAGTAGCCGGACTGCTCGAAGTCCTCCACGATCGAGCGGTGGGACGCTCGTCCTCGCGTCGTTGCTGGACGACGGCCCGGTGTGCGGTCGCTACGTCCCCTGGCCGGCCGTGGGGGGCATCAGTCCGACCGGCGCGCCCTCCTGCACAGGGCGTGCCCGGTCCTTCTGGGCACGCCCTGATTTCCTCGCCGACGACGGCAGCACGCGGTAGACGCGGCCCGTCAGGCGGCGTCGTCCACCGCGATCGGGCGGACCGTGCCGGCTACGGCGACGAACACGCCACGGACGCGCACGCTGTCCTGCTCGCGCAGCAGCCGGTTCCAGGCACGGTCGCCCGCCGTCACCGTCGGGGAGCCGCCGCGGATGAGGACGGGCACGACACTGCCGCCCGGTGCGTGCTCGTGGACGGACGCCCCCATCACCGTCTCCAGGCCCGGGCCGAAGCCCTCGTCGGGCAGCTCCGGGATGTCGCCGATCGGTACGACGATGGGCAGCAGGTGGTCGTCGGCGTCGAGCCAGGTGAGCGCGAGGGTGCGCCCGAAGTCGTCGAGCTCGCGGCCGAGCTGAGTGGCGAGGGCCAGCAGGGCCTCGTCGTCGTGGATGCGGTCACCGGGGTTGAGCGTTGCTCTCGTCATGGCGCACGACCTTGCCTGCGGAGGCGGCGGCGGCGTCGGGGCCGTCCACAGGCAGGGCGGCGGGCGCGGCCCGGATCCTGCAGCCCGGCTCGCTCGTCGAGCCGGGACGGCGGCGCACGCTCCCCGGAGCCCTGGCGAACGGCGACGACGGACGGGCACGAGGAAGCTGCTGCTCGGGCCAGTCGCCGAGTCGCCAGGCGTGCACGCTCCTTGCCGTGGGCCGGACGCCGGTGGAGCGACCCGGCCCCGCCGGCTGACGTGCTCGGCTTCGGTGGACGCAGAGCCCCCTCGTCACGCATCATTGGCACTCTGAGCTGTCGAGTGCCAAGACCGGCGCCGGAGCACGACCCGGGGCCACACCAGGTCGCGGCGTGGCATGAGGAGGAAGCCTTGCCCACCTACCAGTACGCCTGCACGGAGTGCGACCACCGGTTCGAGGCCGTCCAGTCGTTCTCCGACGCGGCGCTCACCGAGTGCCCGGCGTGCCAGGGGAAGCTGCGCAAGGTCTACTCGGCCGTCGGCGTCGTGTTCAAGGGCTCGGGCTTCTACCGCACCGACAGCCGGCCGGGCGGCGGCGCGGGCAAGGACAGCGGGTCGGGCACCCCGTCGGCGGGCTCCGGCTCCGGGAGCTCGTCGAGCAGCGCCCCCGCGGCGTCGAAGGACTCGGGCTCCTCGTCGTCGGGCTCCTCGGCGTCGGGCTCCTCGGCGTCCGGCTCCTCCGCGGGGCCCTCGTCGTCGTCCGCCTCCTCGTCGGGAAGCTCGTCGAGCACCAGCGCCGCCTGACGCGGGGGCTGTGGACGGCGGACCGGCCGTCCACAGCAGAACGCAGCCCAGCCGCCGGGACCGCCGCCGCCACTAGCGTCCGCCGGGTGCCGACCCGTTCCAGTGCGCCACCGTCCGGGCTCCCCGTCCTGCGAGCTCTGCTCCGTCGGCTGAGCCGCCGGCTGTCCTGGCATCGCCGGCCGCTGGCAGCCCTGCTCGCAGCGGGCGGGGTGGGCGCCGCGCTGCTTGCCCTGGCACCTCCCGCCCCGCCGAGCGTCCCGCTCACCGTCGCGGCCCGGGACCTGCCCGCTGGCACGGTGGTCGCGGGCGGCGACCTGCACACGGTCCGGGTCTCCGCCGCGTCGCGGCCATCGGGCGCGCTCGACGCCGCCGGGGCGACGGGCCGCACGCTCGCCTCCCCCGTACGCCGCGGCGAGCCCGTGACGGACGTCCGCCTCGTGGGAGCCGGGCTGGGCGACGCTGCCGGCCCCGGCCGGGTGGCCACCCCCGTCCGCCTCGCCGACGTGTCCACCGCCGGCCTGCTCCGCGTCGGCGACCGGGTCGATGTGGTGGCCGCCTCGAGCGACGCCGGCGGGGACGGCGGGCGGGCACGGGCGGTCGCCCGGGCGGCCCAGGTCCTGGCGCTGCCCGACGCGACGGCCCCGGCGGCGGGCGCGCTGCTCGCCGAAGGCGGTGGGAGCGGGCTGGTCGTGCTCTCGACCTCTCCGGTCGAGTCCCTGGCCCTCGCCCGCTCAGCGGCAGGCGGCCGACTATCCGTCGTGCTCGTTGGGCAGGACGTCCCGCGGACCCCATGATCGAGGAGGGCACATGCTCAAGGGCTTCCGCGACTTCATCCTGCGGGGCAACGTCATCGACCTCGCGGTGGCCGTCGTCATCGGCTCGGCGTTCACGGCCCTGGTCACCGCGGTGGCGAACGCGGTCCTCAAGCCGCTGATCGCGGTCTTCCTCGGCGGCAGCACCACCAACGTCGGCGGCCGGACCGAGTGGAACGGCCAGGTCTTCGACTGGGCGGCCGTCATCAACGCCGCCATCGCCTTCCTCGTGACCGCCGCGGTCGTCTACTTCCTCGTCGTGCTGCCGACCAAGAAGCTGCTCGAGCGGCTGCAGCGCGGCGAGACGCCGCCCCCGGCGGCCGTCCCCGAGGACCTGGTCGTCCTGCGCGAGATCCGAGACCTGCTCCGCGAGCAGCAGGCGGGCGCCTCCGGGCAGTCCAGCAAGGGTCTTTGACCGTCCGCTGCGCGAACCCGCCGGTCAGCCGCCGTGGTGCGGCGGGCGCTCACGCAGGATGCGGTCGTCGTCGTCCCGGCTCGCCGGCGGCTCGCCCCACCCCTCGTCACCCTCGTCCAGGGTGGTCTCCGGCCACAGCGGCTGCTCACTCACCGTTTCAGGGTACGGGCGACCGGTCGGCTCGGCTCTGAAAGGAATGCCTCATGCCCGTGATCGTCCTGCTCCGCCACGGCGAGACCGAGTGGTCCCGCATCGGCAGGCACACCAGCACGACCGACCTGGCCCTCACCGCCCGCGGCGAGGAGCAGGCCCGCGCGGCTGCCCCGGGGCTGACCGCGTTCGACTTCGGCCTCGTGCTGTCCAGCCCGCGCCGACGCGCCGCCCGCACGGCGGAGCTGGCCGGTCTGCAGGCCGAGGTCGAGCCGCGGCTGGCCGAGTGGGACTACGGCGACTACGAGGGCCGGCGGACCGTCGACATCGTGGCCGAGCGGGGCAGCTGGTCCCTCTGGGAGGACGGCGTGCCCGGCGGGGAGACCGCCGAGCAGGTCGGTGACCGGCTCGACGCAGTGCTGGAGCGCGCCCGCCCCGTCCTGGACGGAGGCAAGGACGTCTGCCTCGTCGCCCACGGGCACTCGCTGCGGGTCGTGGCCGCGCGCTGGCTCGGCCTGCGGCCGCAGGACGGGAAGTACTTCCGGCTCGACACGGCCACGCTCTCCCAGCTCGGCCGGGAGCACGGACGGCCGGTCCTGCAGGCGTGGAACGTGCCGTCCACCATGCCCGAGGCACTCCCCTAGAGCGGCGTCCTGCCGCTGCCGGCGCGAACGGCGCGGCCCGGGCTCCGCAGGGTCTCTGCGGGGCCCGGGCCGGGGTGCCTGGGAGTGCTACGGGGTCAGGCGACGCGCCCGTAGGAGACGCTCGAGCTCCAGGCCTTGTTCTTGCCGACCGGGCGGCTCGGGTTGCTCGCCTCGAACCAGTAGCCGCCGCCGGCGTAGATCGCGACGTGGCTGGTGCGGCCGCCCTTGCTGACGAAGACCAGGTCGCCGGGGCGGACCGCCGAGCGGCTGATCTTGGTGACCCGCTGCTTGATCGCGCCGGACGAGTGCGGCAGCGAGACGCCGAGCTTGCCGAAGACGTAGCTGACCAGCCCGGAGCAGTCGAAGCCGCGGGGCGACATCCCGCCGTAGCGGTAGGGGGCCCCGGCGTACTTGCGGGCCTCGGCGAGCACCAGGTTGCCGAACCCGACGGTACCGGGCTTGAGCAGGCTCGCGGTGCGGCTGGCCTTGGGCTTGCGGTAGGGCACGCCCAGCGCGGACCAGGTCTTCGCGTCCACGATGCCGGTCTGCTTCAGGCCGGCGACAGCCTGGAGGCGCTTGACCGCGCGCACGGTGGCGGTGCCGTAGACGCCCGAGGGCTTGACGCCCAGCCGGCGCTGCACCCACAACACCGAGCCGCCGCGCGTGCTCTTGCCGACGGTCGGGTGCGCCATCACGACGGGAGTCTTGGTCGGCGCGTTGACGAGCAGCTTCGCCGCCGCGGCACGGCCACTGACGGCCTTGGTCTCCTTGGCCGCGGCCTTCGGCGCGGTGGCGGCGGAGGCCGAGGTGGCCAGCGGGGCGGCCAGGGTGGCGACCGCGACAGCGGGCACTACGGCGAAACGAGCAGCGGTGGCGGCTCGCGAGCCGGCCTGGCTCGGACGGCGGTGCAGGCCGGGTCGGCGAGCAACGTCGGGCAGCACGGCGGCATGCGACAAGGAAGGATCCTTCTCCGACGCCTGCGAGGTGAGCTGTCGGGTTCGGGTTGGGAAGATCACCCGGCCGTGAAGATTCACGGCTTCACCCCAAGGGCACTCTGGGTCAGAGCGCCCGCATCACGTGGGTCCCCCGCTCCTGCCAAACGGTGTGTCGACCACCGAGCCGTCACGCGGGGCAGGACTCGGCGTCCGCGTGAGGCTGACCCTGCCGGTTGGCGGGGGCAGGAGAAAGTTACGGGACGGTCACGCGCGCCGTCTAGCGCTGGCCGAAAGTGTTGACAGGTGGCCCGCGTCACAGCGACGTGTGGATAGTGCGCGACGACTAGATGACGCTGGGACGAACGCGCCGTCATGCCACCGCAACACTCCGCGGCCCCAGGACGACGACACGCCCCCGCCGGGAGGCGGGCGTGTCCGGTGGGCGGCTCGAAGCGTGACGAGGCGCGCGAGGACCCGGCGCGGGACGAGGGGGGAGAGCGTCAGGCCTCCGCGCCCGACTCCGGCATGGCGGCCACCTCGGCCAGGCCGTGGGCCTCGAGCCCCTCGCCCTCACCGTCGGCCGGCCCGTGCCCGTCCGGGCCGGGCGCGACGAAGACGTGCGCCGCCACCGCGTCCGGCAGCTCCGTCGCCTCGCCGCCGGAGCCGACCAGCACGGCGGAGGACACCCGCCGGACGGTCACGACCGAGCCGGGGCGCACGCCCGTGCGGCGCAGCGTGGCGAGCGCCTCGGCGTCGGTCTGCACCGGCTCGCCGATTCGGCGCACGACGACGGACCGGGACTCCCCCGGGCGGGCCGCCGACGGCAGCGGCACGAGCCCGTCGAGGAAGCCCTCGTGCGGGTCCTCGTCGCCCAGCTCCTCCAACCCCGGGATCGGGTTGCCGTACGGCGAGTGCGTCGGGTGGTCGAGCACGTCGAGCAGGCGCCGCTCCACCGCCTCGCTCATCACGTGCTCCCAGCGGCACGCCTCGGCGTGCACGTCCTCCCAGTCCAGGCCGATGACCTGCACGAGCAGGCACTCCGCGAGGCGGTGCTTGCGCATGACGCGCACGGCCGTGGCCTGGCCGACGTCGGTGAGGACGAGCCGGTTGCCCTCACCGAGGTCGACGAGGCCCGCCCGGTGCATGCGGGCCACCGTCTGGCTCACCGTCGGCCCGCTCTGGCCCAGACGCTCGGCGATCCGCGCCCGCATCGGGGGCACGCCCTCCTCCTCCAGCTCGTAGATGGTCCGGAGGTACATCTCGGTCGTGTCGATGAGGTCGCTCACGATCCCAATTGTGCTACCCCGCTCGCCCGGGATGCCGGGGCGACGGAGGACGCCTAGGGTCGCCCGGTGGAGACGGCAGTGATGTGGTTCCGTCGCGACCTCCGCCTGCGGGACAACCCCGCGCTGCGCGCGGCGCTCTCGACCGGGCAGGCGGTCCCGCTGTTCGTGCTGGACCCGGCGCTGTGGGGGCCGTCGGGCGCCCCGCGCCGGGCGTGGCTCGCCCGCTCCCTGGCCGCGCTGGACCGGTCGCTCGACGGCCGGTTGGTCGTACGCCACGGCGACCCCGCGGCCGTCGTCCCGCAGGTCGCCCGCGAGGCCGCGGCGACGGCTGTCCACATCGCCGCTGACGCGGGCGTCTACGGCCGGCGCCGCGACGAGGCCGTCGAGCGGGCGCTGGGCGACGGCGGCGTCCGGCTGGTGCGCACCGGGTCCCCGTACGCGGTCCCTCCCGGGACGCTGCTGACCGGCGGGAGGACGCCGTTCCGGGTCTTCACGCCGTTCTCCCGGGCCTGGTCCCGGGAGGGGTGGCCTCCGCCCGTGCACGCCCCGCGCGCGCCGCGCTGGGTCGGCCTGCCCGGCGACGGACTGCCTCCCGAGCCCGACCTCGGCGTGATGCGCCTGCCCGAGGCCGGCGAGGAGGCGGCGCTAACCCGCTGGCGGCGTTTCCGCGACGGCGCCCTGGCCGGCTACGCCGACACCCGCAACCGCCCGGACCTCGACGGCACCTCCTCCCTGTCGGCCCACCTGAAGTACGGCGAGGTGCACCCGCGCACGCTGCTGGCCGACCTGGCCACGCGCAGCGGCGAAAGCGTGGAGCGCTACCGGACGGAGCTGGCCTGGCGCGACTTCTACGCCGACGTGCTGTGGCACTCCCCACGGACGGCCCGCGAGCCCCTCAACGCCCAGGTCGGGCGGATCCGCTACGACGCGGGGCCGGAGGCGGACGCGGCCTTCGCCGCGTGGGCGGAGGGGCGTACGGGCTATCCGGTCGTGGACGCCGGGATGCGCCAGCTGCGGGCGGTCGGCTGGGTGCACAACCGGGTGCGGATGATCGTCGCGTCGTTCCTGGTCAAGGACCTGCACGTGGACTGGCTGCGCGGCGCCCGCCACTTCATGCACTGGCTGCGCGACGGCGACCTCGCCTCGAACAACGGCGGCTGGCAGTGGGTGGCCGGCACGGGCACCGACGCGGCGCCGTACTTCCGCGTCTTCAACCCGGTGACGCAGGGCAAGAGCTTCGACCCGGACGGCCAGTACGTCCGGATGTACGTCCCCGAGCTGCGCGACGTCGCCGGTGCCGCGGCGCACGAGCCCTGGCTGCTGCCCGGCGGGCTGCCGGAGGGCTACCCCGAGCGCATCGTCGACCACGCCGAGGCCCGGGCCGAAGCGCTGCGCAGGTACGAGGAGGTGCGCGGCTAGGAGCCGCGCGGGAGCGGCGCACCCGGGGCTCTGGCACCGCACGGCGGCTGTTAACGAACGTGCAACAACCGTTGACGCCCGTCCGTGGGACCTGCTTGGCTCCGGATGCTGACAACGGTGTCAGGTCAGCCTCGGCACCCTGTCATCCCCGTGTGTGCTCCCGGCTGCGCGCCGGAGGCCACGAACCTGTCGTCGAAGGGATCAGGTGGCCCCCTTGACCGTGCCCACACCATCCGGCCGGTTGGCCCGAGCAGGACGACGCGGGGCGGCCGGCCTCGCCGCCGCTGCGCTCTGCGCGACCTCGATCGTCGCCACCGTGGCGCCGGCAGCGGCCGACGAGGCCGACCCTCCCGCCGGGGGCAGCTTCTCCACGTCGTTCGAGGACTCCGGCCCCGCGCCGACCTGGTCGAGCACGGTGGAGACCGACGCGGCCGGCGCACGCCGGACGTCGAACGTCGTCGGGCCGTCCGGCTCCGGCTACGCGGGCAGCGTCAACGAGAAGGTCAGCGCGATCACGGCCAGCAGCGAGAACGCCCCGAACGAGGGCAAGGAAGGCGCGGTCGACGGCGACCCGGCCTCCAAGTGGCTCGCGTTCGCGAAGCCGAGCACGGCCGCGCCCGTCTGGCTGCAGTACCGCCTGGCCGAGCCGACGGTCGTCGTGCGCTATGCGATGGCCTCGGGGAACGACGCCCCCGGCCGCGACCCCCGTGACTGGACCGTGCAGGGCTCCACCGACGGCACCACCTGGACGGTCCTGGACACCCGCAGCGCGCAGACCTGGCCGGCCAGCCCGCGCGGCCAGCGCCGCGAGTTCACGATCGCCAACCCGCAGCCCTTCACGCACTACAGGCTCGACGTCACGAACAACAACGGCGACTCGATCTTCCAGCTCGCCGACTTCCTGCTCTCCGACGGCAGCCCGACACCGCCTCCGGTCGGCGACATGCGCACCCAGGTCGGGCCCGGCCCCACCGCGGGCTACAACATCAAGCCGCGCGTCGGCTTCACCGGGCTCAAGGCCCTGCAGTATGGCGGCACGCTGCTCGAGCAGGGCCGCGGCTACTCCTGGAACAAGGTCCAGGACGTCGACATCCCGGTCATCGCGACGACGCAGCTGTCGTACAAGATCTTCCCCGAGCTGACCGGCCAGGACCTGCGCTACCCGAGCCAGTACGCCTCGGTGGACCTGGCCTTCACCGACGGCACCTACCTCAGCCAGCTCGGTGCCGTGGACCAGCAGTTCGCGAGGCTCGACCCGGTCTCGCAGGGCACGTCGAAGACGCTCTACGCGAACCAGTGGAACGACAAGTACTCCACCATCGGCGCCGTCGCGGCGGGCAAGACGATCGACCGCATCCTCGTCGCGTACGACAACCCGAACGGCCCGGCGACGTTCGGCGGCTGGATCGACGACATCAGCATCGAGGCGAGCCCCCCGCGCAACACCTCGACCCGCCCCTCGGACTGGGTCCTGACGACGCGCGGCACGAACTCCTCGGGCAGCTTCTCGCGGGGCAACAACTTCCCGGCGGCGGTGGTGCCGCACGGGTTCAACTTCTGGACACCGCAGACGAACGCCGGCTCCACCGGCACGTTCTACTCGTACGCCAGCGCCAACAACGCCGAGAACCTCCCGGTGATCCAGGCGTTCGCGGCCTCGCACGAGCCGAGCATCTGGATGGGCGACCGCCAGACGTTCCAGGTCATGCCGTCGGCCGCCAGTGGCGTGCCCAGCGCGAACCGCACGGCGCGCCAGCTCGCGTTCCGCCACGAGAACGAGGTGGCGAGGGCGCACTACTACGGCGTGACGTTCGAGAACGGCATGAAGACCGAGATCGCGCCGACCGACCACGCCGCCGTGCTGCGGTTCACGTTCACCGGCGACACGGGCAACCTGATCTTCGACAACGTGAACAACAGCGGCGGCACGACGATCGACGTCGCCGGCAACGCGGTCACGGGCTACTCCGACGTCCGCAGCGGGCTGTCGAACGGCGCGACCCGGATGTACATGTACGCGACCTTCGACACGGCGGCCACCGCGGGCGCCAAGCTCACGGGCGAGGGCCGCAACAACGTCACCGGCTACGTCAGGTTCGACACGTCCACGGACAAGGCCGTGACGATGCGGATCGCGACGTCGCTGATCAGCGTCGCGCAGGCGAAGAAGAACCTCGAGCTCGAGGTCTCCGCCGCCGACACCTTCGACACGGTGCGCGACCGCGCCCAGGCCCTGTGGGACGACAAGCTCGACGTCGTCGAGATCGAGGGGGCGACCGAGGACCAGCGGACGACCTTCTACTCCAACCTCTACCGGCTCTTCTCCTGGCCGAACTCGGCCGCCGAGAACGTCGGGACCAACGCGGCCCCGGTGTGGAAGCACGCGGTGCAGTCGAGCGCGGAGACGACGAACCCGCCGGGGACGACGGAGACCCAGACCGGCGCCCGCATCGCCGACGGCAAGGTGTACGTCAACAACGGCTTCTGGGACACCTACCGCACCACCTGGTCGGGCTACTCGCTGCTGACACCGGGGATGGCCGGCGAGCTCGTCGACGGCTTCGTCCAGCAGTACAAGGACGGCGGCTGGATCGCTCGCTGGTCCTCACCGGGCTACGCCAACCTCATGACCGGGACGAGCTCGGACGTCTCCTTCGCCGACGCGTACGTCAAGGGGATCGGCAACTTCGACGTCAAGGCGGCGTACGCGGCGGCCGTGAAGAACGCGACCGTCCGCCCGCCGGGCAGCGCGACCGACTCCAACGTCGGGCGCAAGGGCCTGCAGAACTCGATCTTCCTCGGCTACACGCCGTCGAGCGTGTCCGAGGGGGTCTCCTGGGCGCTCGAGGGCTACATCAACGACTTCGGCATCGCCAACATGGCCAAGGCCCTGTCCGAGCGCAGCGACATCACCGCAGCGGAGAAGAAGCGCTACTCCGAGGAGTACGAGTACTTCGTCAACCGCGCCGAGAACTACGTCAGGATGTTCGACCCGAGCATCGGCTTCTTCCAGGGGCGGGCCGCCAACGGGCAGTGGAAGTCCTCGCCCGATGACTACGACCCCGAGGAGTGGGGCCACGATCACGACTACACCGAGACCAACGGCTGGAACTTCGCGTTCCACGTGCCGTTCGACGGCCAGGGCCTGGCCAACCTCTACGGGGGCGGGGCGGGCCTGGAGCAGAAGCTCGACACCTTCTTCGCCACGCCCGAGACCGGGCTCAAGGTCGGCTCCTACGGCGGCACGATCCACGAGATGATCGAGGCACGCGACGTCCGCCTCGGCCAGTGGGGCTTCAGCAACCAGGTCGCCCACCACATCCCGTGGATGTACAACTACGCGGGCGCTCCGGAGAAGACGCAGGCCCTCGTCCGCGAGACGACCCGCCGTCTCTACGCCGGCAGCCGGATCGGCCAGGGGTACGCCGGCGACGAGGACAACGGCGAGCAGTCGGCGTGGGGCGTCTTCGCCTCCCTCGGCTTCTACCCGCTGCAGGTCGGCAGCCAGAACTACGTGCTCGGCTCGCCGCTGTTCACCAAGGCGACCGTCCACCTGGAGAACGGCAAGGACCTCGTCATCAGCGCGCCGAACAACAGCGGGCAGAACGTCTACGTCCAGGGCGTGAAGCTCGACGGGCAGGCGTACACGAAGAACTGGGTCTCGCACCGCGACCTGGCCGACGGCGGCACGCTCGAGTTCGACATGGGCGCGACGCCCTCGGCATGGGGATCCGGCGACACGGACGTCCCGCCGTCGCTCACCGAGGGCAGCGCCCTGCCCGACCCGATGACCGACATCACCTCGCTCACGCGAGGCAGGGCGTCACTCGGCACCGGAGCGTCCGCGACGACGTTGTTCGACAACAGCTCCGCCTCGGTCGTCTCCCTCGGCGGCGGCACGCCCACGGTGACGTGGCAGGCCTCCGGCCCCCGGCCGCAGACGAGCTACTACACGCTCACCTCCGGCACCGCGGCGGGCGACCCGTCGAACTGGGTGCTCGAGGGCTCGAACGACGGCAAGGCGTGGACCACGGTCGACACGAGGGAGGGCGAGGCCTTCACGTGGCGGCAGCAGACCCGGGCCTTCAAGATGGCGAGCCCGGGGATCCACGGCTGGTACCGGCTGCGCGTCACCGGCATCACCGGCGGCGCGACGGCGTCGCTCGCCGAGGTCGAGTTCCTGGCCCACCGGCCGAAGGTCGCCGGCGCCCAGAGCGCCCTCGACGCGCTCGTCGCCACCGGCGCGGTCGCGGCGAGCACCGCCCGCGACCTGCAGGCGCTCCTCACAGCGGCTGCGACGGCACAGGCGGGCAACGACGAGGCGGCCGTCACCGCTCAGATGAGGCTGCTGGTCGCGCAACTGGCCCCGCTGCAGCCGAGCAAGGTGAGCGCCCCGGCCAAGGCGGCGCTGCTGCTGCAGGCCGCGCAATGGGTGTCCCCGGCGACCGGGCTCGACCTGCTCCGCGAGCAGGTCGGGGTGTTCAGCGCCGGCGGGGACATCGCCACGAGCACCGGCCGCGACCTCCAGCAGGCGGTGGCGACCGCGATCGCGGCGCGCGATGCAGGCAACCGCAACGCCATGCTGGCGGCGTTGGGTGAGCTGCGGGCGACGGTCGTCGCGGCGAGGACGATCAAGGTGAGCCAAGCAGCGAAGGACGCGATGCTGCCGGTCGTCGACGACCTGCTCGCCGTCGGCGCCCCGCTGGGCACCCTGCGCGAGCACTTCAACAACACGGGCATCGGTGACGACGGGGTCGGCAACGCCGACCTCTCCGAGGGCTACTACATCTCCCGCCAGGCGCTGGCCGCGGGCGGCGTGGTCCAGGGCACACCGAGAACGGTCCCCGGCACCGATCTCAGCTTCACCCTTCCCACGGTCGACCCGACCCTGCCGGACAACATCTCGGCCGGCGGGCAGGTGATCGACGCGACCTCGCTGCCCGCGACGACCACGAGGCTGTCGTTCATCGCCAGCTCTGTGCTGGGCGACACCCGGGCCACGGCGACGATCACGTACACCGACGGGACGACGCAGGTCGTGCCGGTGGAGGTCGGGGACTGGACGTTGGGCGGTTCCGCGACCGCGACGCCCCGCTTCGGCAACATCGGCATCGTCAGGACCGCGTACCGCAACCGCGGGACCGACACGAGCCTCGCGGGCACCCCGTGGCTGTTCGCCACCGCCCCCGTGACCCTGACGGCGGGCAAGCAGGCCCGGTCGATCACCCTGCCGAGCGCGCCGAACCTGCGGGTCTTCGCGATCGCCTACAACGGCGCGGCCGTGCCGTAGCGGGCAGCGGGGCCATGGCTCGTGCGGGGGTGGTGGGGCGCAGGTCGCCCCGCCGCCCCCGTCGGCGTTCCCACCGCCCTCCCCGTCCGCAGGGGTACCGGCACCGCCCACAGGGGTATGCAGGCCCGGCGACGACGGGAGGCTCCTTCTCCCGTCCGCGAGCGGAGGTGGGCATGGTGGGCCGGCTACCCAGGGCGAGGCGGCACCGTCGGCTCGCCCCGCTGTCACGAGCCGCGGTGCTCGCCGTGGCGCTCGTCATGGCCGTGGTGGGCTGGGCACCCGCCGCGCTCGCCGACGTCGACGACGCCGTACGGGAACTGCGCTCCGGTCCGGGCGTCTACGTCGACCAGGGCGCGGCCGACGGCCCGATCAGCGCCGGCGACCTGCGGCGGATCGAGTCCCAGGTGGAGGGCTCGGACACGCCGATCTTCCTGGCGGTGCTCCCCGAGCGCTCAGAGGTGAACGCCCGGGCGGCCGTCACCCAGCTGGGCAACGGCGTCGGGCGCCCCGGGGTCTACGCGGTCGCCACCCCGGCCGGGTTCTTCGCCCGATCCACCGACCCGGCCGTCCCGGCCGGCGCTCTCGCGGACCGGGCGCTGCGCGAGCACCAGGGCGACCCGGGCGCGGCGGTCTCGGCCTGGGTCACCGCCGTCTCCGACCCCGACGTACGGCGCTCCGGCGCCAGCGGCACGGACGTCGGGGCACCGCGGACGGGCACGGGAGGCGGCGGGGGCGGCGGGCTGCTGGCCGTGCTCGGCCTGCTCGTCGTGGCCGGCGGAGGCGCGCTGCTCTGGTCACGGCGGCAGCGCGGCAAGCGGGAGGCAGCGCAGCTGGCCGAGGTGCGCTCGGCGGCCGAGGAGGACGTCACCGCGCTCGGCGAGGACATCGCCGGGCTCGACATCGGCCGGGCGGCCGACGAGGCGACCACGCGCGACTACCGCGGGGCCCTCGACGCGTACGACCGGTCCAAGGCCGCGCTGGAGGCGGCCCAGGGCCCGGAGGACCTGGCCGCGGTCAGCGAGCACCTCGAGGAGGGCCGGTGGCGCATGGAGTGCGTCCGCGCCCGGCTGGCCGGCCGACTGGTTCCGGAGCGTCGCCCGCCGTGCTTCTTCAACCCCCGGCACGGGCCCTCCGTCACGGAGGTCGAGTGGTCCCCCGACGGCGGCGCCCCCCGCACCGTCCCCGTGTGCGAGCTGGACGCGGAGCGGCTGGCGCGCGGGGAGGAGCCGGACTCGCGCACCGTCCTCGTGCGCGGCGCGCCCACCCCGTACTGGTCGGCCCCGGCGGCCTACTCCCCCTACACGGGCGGCTACTACGGCGGCTGGGGCGGCGGCGGCTTCCTCAGCGGCCTGGTGCTCGGCAGCGTGCTGACCAGCCCGGGGATCGGGTTCGGGATGCCCTACGGCGGCGGCTACGAGAGCGGCTACGCCGAGGGGTACGACGACGCGGCCGACCGTTACGACGACCGCGAGGGCGGTGGCTGGGGCGACGCCGGCGGCGGCTCGTGGGGCGGTGGCTCGTGGGACGGTGGCTCGTGGGACGGAGGCGACGCCGGTGGAGGCGGCTGGGGCGGCGACCTCGGTGGCGGGGACGTCGGTGGCGGCGGCTGGGGGGACGACCGGTGACGTGCTGCCTGTGGACGACGGGTGACCGGGTGGTCGCCGCTGCGCCATGATCGCGCGGTGAGCTGGCTCAAGCGGCTGACCGGCGGAGGCCGGAGCGACGACGGCGGGCGCCGTGGCGTACCTGCCCGGCCCGTCTTCGCGCCGCCAGCGCTCGCGGGGCTCGACCTGCCGGAGCTGCGGCTGCTCGGGACGACGCAGTCGGGCAAGCGGGTCCTCGCCTTCGCCGCCGCGCCGGACGAGCTCCTGCCGTGGTGGGAGCGGCTGCGGGACGCGCACCCGTCCACCGGACACTGGCCGGTGCTCGTCGACGAGCACATCGCCGATCTCTGCGCAGCGCTCCCCCACGGCATCGAGCGCAGGTACGACGACGCCGCCGAGGCCGCCCGCACGTCCTCGCTCGCCCGCCAGGACCTGCTCGACGTCCCGGCCGAGCGCTCCGCGGCACAGGCCGGCGACGAGCACGAGGTCGAGTACGGCGCCGACGAGGACTCGCGCGTGCCCGAGCAGCTGGACGCGCGGCCGGCGGCGTTCCAGGCGCTCTCCACGACCGGGCTGGTCGCCCTCGTGCCGGCCGAGCACGGCTGGCAGGTTCCGGCGGTGCTGGGGTACCTGGGCGGGCTCAGCTTCGGCATGGAGCCGTTCGACCACGTCGTGACGCTCCACGACCGGCACGACCGCTTCGGAGCCCAGCTGGTCAGCCTGACGAACGGGCAGGTGCTGGAGCTGCTCGTCGAGCGGCCGCCGACCGACCCTGCCCAGGCGCTGGAGGTGGCACGCGAGCACTACGAGTACTGCATCGACGCCGTCGACGCCGAGAAGAACGCCTCGCGGTCCTCGCCCAGCAGCAGGTCGGCCCGTACTCCTGGTACTTCTGGTGGGACTGACCTGGCCGCCCCCGGCGCGGCAGCCGGGCCGCGAACCGGCCGCGCGGCTAGAGTCCGCGAGGTGCCGGTCGTCGCTGTCGTCAGCCTCAAGGGCGGCGTCGGCAAGACCAGCGTGACGCTCGGCCTCGGCGGCGCCGCCGCCGCCCGCGGCGTGCGAGCGCTCGTGGTCGACCTCGACCCGCAGGGGAACGCGACGACCGTGCTCGACCCGCCCGCCGGCGGCCGGACCGTCGCGGACGTGCTCGCGGCTCCGAGGTCCGGGGCCCTGGCCGCGGCGGTCGCGCCCAGCGGTTGGGGGGACGAGGTCGGGGTGGTGGCCTCCGAGCCCGGGCTGCGCGGCATCGAGAACGGCCCCGCCCCCGGCCCGAGGGGGGACCTGCGGCTACGCACCGCCATGCAGGGCCTCGACGAATGGCCCCTCGTGCTGCTCGACTGCCCGCCGACCCTCGGCCCGCTGACCTCCGCCGGGCTGGCCGCGGCCACCCACGCGCTGGTGGTCACCGAGCCGACGCTCTTCGCCCTGCACGGCGCCGCGCAGGCCCTGGCCGCCGTCGAGGACGTGCGCAAGTCCGCGAACCTCGGGCTGCGCGCCGCGGGGATCGTGGTCAACCGGGTACGCCCCCGCTCGGCCGAGCACGCGTACCGGCTGCGTGAGCTCGCCGCCGCGTACCCGCAGCTGGTGCTGTCGCCGCCGGTGCCGGACCGCACCGCCGTGCAGCAGGCCGCCGGCGCGTACGTCTCGGTGCACGCGCTGTGCACCCCCGGCGGCCGTGCGGTCGCGCAGGCCTTCGACTCCTACCTCGACCATCTGCTCGCACTGCCCACCGGGGCCGGGCCGCTCGAGCAGCGCGCCGGCCACGACGTACGCGCCAAGCCCGCCAAGAAGGGCCGCCGATGACCCCTCCCCCGCCCCGGCCCGCCCTCAGCAGGGGCACCGACGGCTCGGCACGACCCGCGCCCGCCCGGCTGGCCCCGTTCCCCGCCCGGCTTCCGGCGGCGCGGGACACCCGCCACGACCGCCCGACCGCGGACCCGGCGCCGCCGTCGTCGCGCCGCGACGAGGAGATCGTGGAGCTGCGGGTGCGGATGCCGCGCTCGACGCGAAAGGCGCTGCGGGTTCGCGCCGAGGCGGCCGGGTACACGGCGGAGGACGCGGCGTACCACCTCGTGAGGAGTTGGCTGCAGCAGTGACCACGCGGGCGCAGGCGACGGACGGGCAGGTCGATCGACCGGGCGCACAGCAGTGGGTGCCGCCGGGCGTGGGGCTCGACGGGCTGCGGGAGGCCGCGCCGGCGTGCCGAGGGTGCGAGCTGTGGGAGCCCGCAACCCAGGTTGTGTTCTCGGCAGGTGAGCCGACGGCGCGCATCGCCCTCGTCGGGGAGCAGCCCGGCGACCAGGAGGACAGGCAGGGCAAGCCGTTCGTCGGCCCCGCGGGTCAGCTGCTCGACCGCGCTCTGACGGAGGCGGGCATCGACCGCGACGAGGTCTACGTCTCCAACGCCGTCAAGCACTTCCGGTTCACCCAGTCCGCCCCCGGCAAGCGGCGCATCCACCAGAGTCCGGACCGCGTGCACATCGAGGCCTGCCGCCCATGGCTCGCCGCTGAGCTCGCGATCGTCGACCCCGAGGTCGTCGTCTGCCTCGGCGCCACCGCGGCCAAGGCACTGCTCGGCCCCTCGTTCCGGGTCACCAAGTCGCGCGGGCAGCTGTTCCCGCGCCTGGTCGCCGACGAGACCGACGCCGGCGCGGTGCAGAACGGCTTCCTCATGGCCACGATCCACCCGTCGGCCGTGCTGCGGGCGGGGACCGGCTCCAGCGACCCGGAGCAGGCGCGCGAGGAGGCGTACGCCGGGCTCGTCGCCGACCTGAAGGTGGCCCGGGCCGCGCTCGCCTGACGACCGCCGCCCCTCGTCGGCCCTCGTCGGCCCCTCGTCGGCCCCTCGTCGGCCCCTCGTCAGAGGGGCAGGACGAGGTGCCCCTGGGGGCAGCTCTTCCCGTCCTCGCCCACACCGTGGCCGTACTGGCACGTCCGATGCGGGGCCGGCCGCACGCCCGGCGTGCTCTTCGCCGCCGCGGGGCCCGTGGCGGCGCCGCTGTCACCGGCTGCGGCACGCGTGGAGCCGTCCCCGCTGTCCGAGCTGTGCAGGAGCTTCATCTGCCGTTCCCTTCCCGAGACGCCGTCGAGGCCTGCTCGGTCCCACCGCCGCGCGGGGACGGCGTGGTGCCCGCGGGGGTCGACTCCAGGGCCGCGAGGAACGCTGCGGCCCAGGCCGCGACGTCGAACACACGCACCCGCTTGCGCATGGAGCGCATGCGACGCCTCGCCTCCCGGGGGGAGACGTCGACGGCCCGCAGCACAGCCTCCTTCAGCCCCTCGACGTCGTGCGGGTTGACCAGGAACGCGCTGCCGAGCTCGTCGGCGGCGCCCGTGAACTCGCTGAGCACGAGGGCGCCGGTCTCGTCGTTGCGGCAGGCGACGTACTCCTTGGCCACCAGGTTCATCCCGTCGCGCAGGGACGTCACCAGCATCACGTCGCCCACCAGGTACAGCGCGGCCATCTCCTCCCGCGGATAAGCACGGTGCAGGTAGTGCACGGCCGGGCGCTCCAGGCTGCCGTGGTTGCCGTTGATCCGGCCCACGATCGCCTCGACGTCGTCGCGGAGCTTCCGGTACTGGTCCACCCGATCGCGGCTAGGGCTCGCCACCTGGACCAGCACGCAGTCCCGGGGGTCGATGCGCCTCTCGTCCAGCAGCTCCTCATAGGCGAGCAACCGGTGCACGATGCCCTTCGTGTAGTCCAGCCGGTCCACCCCGAGCAGGACCACAGGAGGGTCGGAGAGGTCCGACCGCACGCGCCTGGCCCGCTCGGCGACGCCGCCGTCGCGGGCAAGGGCCGAGAAGGCCGCCGTGTCGATCGAGATCGGGTACGCCGCAACCCGGGCACGCCGGCCAGGAGCATCGCCGTCCTGCCCCGGGACCTCCACGAGGGAGCCCCTGGTGGCCAGGCCGGCCGCACGCCGACACGCGCGGAGGAAGTTCGTGGCATCACCCTGGCGCTGGAAGCCGACGAGGTCGGCGCCGAGCAGCCCGAGCACGAGCTCCCTGCGCCAGGGCAGCTGGGCGAACAGCTCGTAGCCGGGGAAGGGGATGTGGTTGAAGAACCCGATGCGCAGGTCGGGCCGCCGCTCGCGGAGCAGCGCGGGCACCAGCTGCAGCTGGTAGTCGTGCACCCACACCGTGGCCGACGGCCCTGCCGCCCGTGCCGCTGCCGCGGCGAACCGCTCGTTGACCGCGACGTACGACTCCCACCAGCTGCGCTGGAAGCGCGGAGGGGCGATCACGTCGTGGTAGAGCGGCCACAACGTCCCGTTGCTGAAGCCCTCGTAGAACTGCTCGATCTCGTCCGCGCTCAACGGCACGGGGACCAACGTCAACCCGTCGCCCGCGACCGGCTGCGAGGCGGCGCCGGCTGCGCTGGCGCCGCCACTCCAGCCGACCCAGGCCGCATCGGCCGCTCGCACCACCGGCTCCATGGCCGACACCAGCCCTCCCGGGCTGCGCAGCCACGACCCCGAGGCCGAGTCCCACTCGACCGGGAGCCGGTTGGCGACGACCACCAGCTCGTGGCCGCCGGAGGAGTGCTCGGCGGCTCGCGGGGCGGGCCCGGCCGGCGAGGTGGCGGCACCACCGGCACGGTCGAGCTCGGCAAGCAGGCCGACGCCGATCAGGACCCGCCCGGCGAGCAGGACGACGCGCGGAGGGACGGGCACCCCACGGGCAGGCTCACCGGATCCGCTCGGGAAGCCGGTCGATGACGTGCAGGACGTGCTTCGCCAGCACGCGCGCCTCGTCCTCGGGCAGCTGCGAGTGAGCGGTCAGCGCGCCCGTGGCCAGGTCGAGGCGCTTCTCGTACGGCGTCCGCGAGCGGACGGTGACGGCGGGCTGTGCGGTGCTCATGAGGTCTCCATCCCGGCCCGCGCTGCGGGGGGCCCGGTTCGGGGGGTGGAAGGTGCGGGCAGGTCCGGGCTCGTGCGGCCGAAGACGCCTGCTCGTAGCGCCACGGCCGCCCGGTCCGCCGACAGCCCGGCGGCTGCGGCTCCGCTGTCCGCGAAGACGGGAAAGCGGAAGAGCAGGCCGGTCCGGCGCAGGCTCTGCGCGACGGGGCCGTCCTCGACGTCGAGGATCACCAGCCGGTGCTGTCCAGCCTTGGCCCGGGCTCGGCCGACGACGAGGGCGGCGAGCGCCTCGTCCTCGAACCCGGTCACGCCGTGAGCGTCCAGGAACAGGTCCTGTCCGCCGGCGTCGAAGGCGTCGACCAGCTCGGCCCCGAGTTGCCGGGTGTCCGTGGTCGCGACCTCACCGCTCAGGGTCAGGACGGCGCCGGTCGGGGTGTCAGTGCGGGAGGTGCGCATACACGTACGCCTCTGTTAGGAAGTGAGCGCGGGAGATGACCCGCACGGACGAGCCTGTCGTTCCGCTGCCGGGCTCGATCGCGGCCGCGCACGCTGGACGGCCACGGCCGTCGGGCAGCGTCAGGCTGCGCTGCCGGGACGGGGGCCGAGGAGCCGGGCTGGAGGACCGCCGGGCGAAGGCGTGAGAAGGAGCGCGGGGCAGGATCCCATCGGGACCGCCGATCTCCCCCCGCTAGCGGGAGGGCTTCAACCTCGCGGTGAGGCTGTTGGCCCAGCGTACTCCTAGATCACGGCGAGCGGGCGGCAAGCGGCGCCGACCGCCCGCGCCCCCTCTGCGGCGGCCGGACCGATGAGTCCGAGCACCGACCGTCGTCTCTCGACCGAGGAACCGAGGGAAGGATCTCGCATGTCCGACCACATGGTCGCGCAACGCCGTCCGGCTGAGCGTGGCGGTACGCAGCCGGCGGTCGAGGCAGTGGGCCTCGTCAAGCAGTACAGGAGCCGCAGCGGCACGGTCGACGCCGTACGCGGGGTCGACCTGCGTGTGGCGGCCGGCGAGGTGTTCGGCTTCCTCGGCCCGAACGGAGCCGGGAAGTCGACGACCGTGCGGATGCTGACGACCCTGCTGTCGATCACGTCCGGCACGGCCCGCGTCGCCGGGGTCGACGTCGCCAAGGACCCCGACCGCGCCCGCCGCCGCATGGGGGTCGCCCTGCAGGAGGCCGGCCTCGACGTGCGCCAGACCGGCCGGGAGCTGCTGGTGCTCCAGGCCAGGCTGTTCGGGTCGTCGGCGAAGGCCGCCTCCGCCCGGGCGGCCGAGCTGCTCGGCCTCGTCGGGCTCGACGACGCGGCGGACCGGCGGATCAAGGGCTACTCCGGCGGCATGAAGCGCCGGCTCGACCTGGCGTCCGCGCTGGTCCACGAGCCGGAGGTGCTGTTCCTCGACGAGCCGACGACAGGCCTGGACCCCGCGAGCCGGCTGACCGTGTGGGACGAGGTGCGCCGGATCAACCGCAACGGCACGACCGTGTTCCTCACCACGCAGTACCTCGAGGAGGCCGACCAGCTCTGCGACCGGCTCGCCGTGATCGACGGCGGCGTGCTCGTGCGCGAGGGGACGCCGCAGCGGCTCAAGGACGAGCTGCGCGAACGGCTCCGTCTCGACCACGAGCCGACCCTCGACGAGGTGTTCCTCGACGCGACCGGCCGAACGCGTACCCGGGCCGCCGGTGACGTGCAGGAGGTGTCGGCGTGAGCGCCCTGACCGGCTCGACCGCACTAGGTCAGCGCGCCCTCCGCGAGGCGTGGCGGACACCTGAAGCGCTCTTCCCGACTCTCTTCATCCCGCTGTTCTTCCTCGTCGTCAACGTCGGGCAGGCTGGCAAGATCTTCCCCAGCGCTTCGACGGAGTTCCTGCAGGGCCAGGGGTACGCCGCCTTCCAGCTCCCCGCCACGCTCCTGCTCGCCGCCTCGTTCGGCGGGGCGGCGATGTTCCTCGTCGAGGACATCGAAGGCGGCTACTTCGACAAGCTGCGGGCAGCGCCGGTGTCCCGGACGTCCATAGTGCTCGGGCGGCTCTACGCCGAGGCGGTCAAGGGAGCGGGGATCGCCGTGCTGGTGGTGCTGCTCTCCCTGCCGTTCGACGTCCGCGTCTCGACGGGCGTCGGCGGCTTCCTGCTCCTGGTCGTGCTGACCGCGGTGTGGTCGGTCGCCTTCTCGGCGTTCCTGCAACTGGTCGCCCTGCGCACGCGCAGCGCTGCCGCCACGCAGTCGGGCTCGATGGCGTTCTTCCCGTTGCTCTTCCTCACGCCGAACTTCGTGCCGCGCGACATGCTGACCCGCCCGATGGAGATCGCGGCGACGCTGAACCCGGTCACGTACGTGATGGAGGGCATGCGCGCCCTGGTCCTCGGCGACGGGTGGGGCAAGGTCGGGATCGGCTTCGTCGTGGCCGCCGTCATCTGCGCCGCGATGGTCGCGCTCAACGTGCGGGCCATCCGCCACTACGACTGATCGCGCGGGCCTGTCGGGCCGGCCCCGTCGCCGCTACGGTGGGCGACGGGGCCGGCAGAGCGTTCGAGGAGGACCGGAGATGACCGCGGGACTGCGCGAGCGGGAGGGCATGGCGGCGCTCGAGGAGTACCGCCGTGAGCTGACCGGCTACTGCTACCGGATGCTCGGCTCCCCCTTCGACGCCGACGACGCCGTGCAGGAGACGCTGGTGAAGGCCTGGCAGGCCTACGACAGCTTCGAGGGCCGGTCGTCGCTGCGCTCGTGGCTCTACCGCATCGCGACCAACGTCTGCCTGGACAGCATGCGGTCCCGCGGCCGGCGCGCGCTGCCCATGGACCTGTCCTCGCCCGTGCCTGCCACCACGACCCCGGGCGACCCGTTGCCCGAGGCGACCTGGGTCGGCCCCATCACGGACGCGGCCGCCGGAATCGACGGCGACCCCGCCGAGCAGGCCGTGCTGCACGACAGCATCCGCCTCGCGTTCGTCGCGGCGCTGCAGCACCTGCCGCCCCGCCAGCGCGCCGTCCTCCTGCTGCGCGAGGTCCTCGCCTGGCCGGCTGCCGACGTCGCCGAGCTGCTCGGCACCACCGTGGTCTCGGTCAACAGCGCCCTGCAGCGCGCCCGGGCGACGTTGGGCCAGCTGGACACGAGCTCCGGTGTCAGCGCGCATGCCCTCGGCCACCAGGAGCGTGAGCTGCTCGGCCGCTACGTCCGGGCGTTCGAGGCGTACGACATCGAGGGCCTGGTGCAGCTCCTGCACTCGGACGCTCGCATGTCGATGCCGCCGCTGACGGTGTGGCTGGAGGGTGCGCGGGACATCGCCGACTGGCACCTCGGCCACGGCGCCGGGTGCGTGGGCTCGCGGCTGCTGCCCATCGTGATCAACGGCTCCCCCGGCTTCGCCCAGTACCGCGCGGACGGCAACGGCCACGTCGCCTGGTCGGTCCAGGCGCTCGACATCGTCGACGGCCGGATCCGCCACATCCAGCACTTCCTGCAGGAGTTCGGCGGCCGGTCGTTCGAGGCGCTCGGCCTACCGCTCCGGCTGGCCTGACGCGCTGAGCCCGAGGGCCTCGGTCAGCCCGAGCAGCTCCACGAGCCCCTGCAGCGCCGGCCCCGGGGCCTCGACGAGGACGCGCGCGCCGGACCGTCGCGCGAGCAGCACCAACCGGGCGAGCGCCTCGACGGTGCCCAGGTCGGGCGCGGCCCGCGCGCCGAGCGTCAGCACGACGTCACGGCCTGCCTCGAGCGCGCACGCGGCCTGCGTCAGCGCGGTACCCGTCCCACCCGCGCCGACCTGAACCGCGACGGCACACGCCCAGGGGTCGGACTCCACGACGAGGCAGACGTACGCCGCCTGCCCTACTCATCGACCCGGGCCGCCCTGATCGCGTCGCCCGGCTACTCGGGGTCGAGGCTTTCCGGAGGGACCGAGTAGCGCCGGCCCAGCGGCGACCGCCACGTCGTCGTCCCGTCCGGTGCGCGGGTCACCTGCCAGCCGCCGTGGGTCTTGGCGTTGTGCCAGCGGCGGCGCAGCGGCTGCAGGTTGGCCCGGGTCGTGTTGGTCCCGTCGAAGGGCTCGACATGGTCGAGGTCGGCGGATCGGGCGGGCACTCCGCTGCCCGGGCCGCGGCAGGTCCGGTCGCGCGCCGCGACGAAGGCCGCCAGCCGCGCGCCGGGCCGGTAGGTCTCCGAGCCGATGTCGAGCAGCTCACCCGTCCGCGGCTCGACCAGCCAGCGGCGCCAGGCGCCGTCCGCCGCGAGCTCGCGAGCCAGTGACGTCGGGATCGCCCCGTGCCCGTCGAGCTCGCCGGGACGCTCGGCCAGCTTCAGCAGCGTCTCCGCCGAGACCGTGACCCGCACGGCGGGGACGCCGGTCCCCGCCCGGGCCAGGTCGGGCAGCACGTCCCGGTCGCGCAGCACCGCGGCGCACAGGGCCACCAGCCCGTCCGCCCGCCGGGCGGCGACGGGCACGTCCTCGCCGGTCGCCGGGTCGGTCCTCGGCATCGCCGCCGCGACGGCGTCGAGGGCGGCCCAGATCGTGGCGGCCCCGGCTGCGTCCGTGCGGATCGTGAGCGCGGCCATCGCGTCCGGCTCGGCCCAGCGCTCGACCCCGCGATCGGCCCGTGCGCGCTGATGCCTCTCCGCCGCCGTGGCCGGGTCCACCGCGAGCACCGCACGCCGCAGGGACCGGCGGGTCTGAGCCACGGTCTGCTCGGTGGCGTGCGGCAGCACCCGCTGCTGCACCGCGTGCGCCGCGTCGTCGTCCAGCGGCGCGCACGCCTCCACCACTGCTGCGGCCTGCCGCTGCTCGATCCGCCCCGCCTCGAGCTCCTGCAACGTCAGCGCGCACCGGCCGGTCAGCTCCGACGCCTGACGCAGCCGCGTCGCCACCGTCGCCGGCGCCCAGCGCAGGGCAGCGCCCAGCTCGGCCTCGGCGGCCTGGCGCGCGGACCAGTGCTCGGCCGCCGCGCTCCCCGGCTCCGGGGCCTGCTCCTCGGCGATGGCCTCGGCCGCCGCCGCCAGCGCCCGCATCTGCTGCGCCGTCAGCCAGGCGGCGACCCGGTCCCAACCACGGACGACCTCCACCCGGCCGTCCGCGCTCAGCGGGCGCTCGGCAGCCTGCTCGAGCGCGTCGATCAGCACCCTGCCGGGTGGAAGCTCCGCCAGGAACGCGCCGACGTCCGCCTCGTCGTCGGGCAGCGCGACCTGCGGGTCCGCGACCTCCTGCACCCGCGGCGGCCGAGAGCGCCACTCGCGGATCATCGCCTCGACCCGGCCCTGAGCGGCCGCGCGCGCCTCCTCCCGCTCGCGGGCGGTCAGCTCGTCGAGCGCCACGGCGCGGTAGAGGCCGTGTCGCAGCCCCGTCCCACGCGGCGCGTCGCCCGGCTCGATGCCCATGCGCGCACGCTAGCCACCCCCACCGACAGAGCCCCGACACGCGCGCGGCCACCCCGAGGCCGGGGCCGGGTTCACCCTCGGCCGAAGTCAGTTGCGAGCAGCCCGAACCCGGACGTACCGTTCTCGTACACGGGAAGGGAGGTGGTCCGAAACTTTGCATAGTTCTTGGACTCGTGAGGTGGCTGCCAGCTAGCCACGACTCCGGGCGCCCGGCCGACGTGGCCGGCTACACCCAGGCAGTCACCGGAGCCCGCGGGCGCCGGGGAAAAAGTCCCCCCGGCACATGGTCGTGAACCGACCGCCCGCGGGCTTCTCCATGCCCGGATCCCGGCGACGGTCGGTCGTGGCGACCGCGGGGGCAGGCCCAACGCACAGACAGCGAACGAGGGGCGGGGCAGCAGCCCCACCCCTCGCGCCAGGTCGAGGACGCCGCACCGGGTGACGCCTCTCGGCGAGTGGCCGCTCGCAGCGGCTGGAGATGAGGCCCGGGGTCATGATCCGGTACGGCGCCGGCCCGGCCGTCCCGCCCGGAGGCGTCGCGACCGACCCACCGGAAGCATCGCCCATGCCGGAGCAGACCTGAGCAGTCGGGTGCCCCAGCCACGACACGCCGGGCCGACCGTGCGCCGTCAGGGCGCGAGCCGCTCCACGACCCAGCCGGCGCCGTCCCGGCGGTAGCGCAGCCGGTCGTGCATCCGGCTCGGCCGGCCCTGCCAGAACTCGACCGTCTCGGGCACCACCCGGTAGCCACCCCAGTGGTCGGGCACCGGCACCGGCGTCCCCTCCGGCCAGCGCGCCGCCAGCCCCGCGTACTCGTCCTCGAGCGCGCGGCGAGAGGGCACGACCGACGACTGCGGGCTGGCCCAGGCGCCGAGCCGGGACCCGTGCGGCCGGGTCGCGAAGTAGGCCGCCACCTCCTCGCGCGCGACGAGCTCCACCCGCCCGGACACCACCACCTGGCGCTCGAGGGCGACCCAGGGGAAGAGCAGCGCGGCGTGCGGGTTCTGTGCGAGGTCCTGTCCCTTGCGGGACAGCAGGTTGGTGAAGAACGTGAACCCGCGCTCGTCGTACGCCTTGAGCAGCACCGTCCGCGCGCTCGGCCGGCCGGCCCCGTCGGCGGTCGCGAGCGTCATCGCGTTGGGCTCCGGCAGACCGGCGGCGACCGCCTCGGCGAGCCAGCCGGCGAACTGCTCGGCGGGCGTGGGCGCGAGGTCGGCCCGGTCCAGGGCGGCCCGCTCGTACGAGCGGCGCATCCCGCTCGGGTCCGGCGGGGAGGGGTCCGCGGAGCGCGGCCGGGAGAAATCCACGTGACAACGATCCCATTCCTCGCCCCCGCTTTCGGTTCGCCTTCGTCGTTGTGGAAGATGGGCGGAAGCAACGGGGCTGCCGCGGGACGACCTCCACGCGAGAGCACGTCCGCGCACCGACCAAGCGAGGAGCAGCAGGATGTCCGACTTCAAGCCCGGCCTCGAGGGCGTCGTCGCGTTCGAGACCGAGATCGCCGAGCCGGACAAGGAGGGCGGCTCCCTCCGCTACCGCGGCGTCGACATCGAGGACCTCGTCGGCAAGGTGCCGTTCGAGCGCGTCTGGGGCCTGCTGGTCGACGGCGCCTTCGACCCGGGCCTGCCGCGCGCCGAGGAGCTCGCCCTGCCCGTGCGCACGGGTGACGTCCGCGTCGACGTGCAGGCCTCCCTCGCCACTCTCGCGGCGACCTGGGGGCTCAAGCAGCTGCTCGACATCGAGCCCGAGCAGGCCCGCGAGGACCTCGCTCGCTCGACGGCCGCCGCCCTCGACTTCATCGCCCAGTCGGCGCACGGCGACGCCGCACCTGTCCCGCAGGCCGAGGTGGAGGCCGAGCAGACCGTCGTCGGGCGCTTCCTCAAGCGCTGGCGCGGCGAGGTCGACCCCCGGCACTGCCGCGCGCTCGACGCGTACTTCGTCTCCGCCGCCGAGCACGGCATGAACGCCTCCACCTTCACCGGCCGCGTCATCGCCTCCACCGGCGCGGACGTGGCCGCCGCGCTGTCCGGGGCCGTGGGCGCCATGTCCGGGCCGCTGCACGGCGGCGCTCCCTCGCGCGTGCTGCACATGGTCGAGGCCGTCGAGCAGAGCGGCGACGCCGTGGGCTACGTCAAGTCCGTCCTGGACAAGGGCGAGCGGCTCATGGGCTTCGGCCACCGCGTCTACCGCGCGGAGGACCCGCGCGCCCGTACCCTCCGCCGGGTCGCGCACGAGGTCGGCGCCCCGCGTGCCGAGGTCGCGGCCGCGCTGGAGAAGGCCGCCCTCGAGGAGCTGCACGCCCGGCGGCCCGACCGCGTCCTCGCCACGAACGTCGAGTTCTGGGCCGCTGTCGTGCTGGACTTCGCCGAGGTCCCGCCGCACATGTTCACCTCGATGTTCACCAGCGCCCGCACCGCCGGCTGGTCCGCTCACATCCTGGAGCAGAAGAAGACCGGCCGCCTGGTCCGCCCGTCGGCGCGCTACGTCGGCCCCGGCGCGCGCTCGCCGCAGGAGGTCCCGGGCTGGGACGTGGTCTCGGCCTGACCCACACGCTCCTCCGACGCCGCCCGTCCCCGTACGCCGGGGCGGGCGGCGTCGCCGTTCTGGCATGCGGACCGTCCGCCGCCCGCCGGCGCTGCGGCTCTAGGCTGAGCCCGTGGCAGACGCGACGAGCATTCCGATCCCGGACGATCTCAAGCCGGTCGATGGCCGCTTCGGCTGCGGGCCGTCCAAGGTGCGCAAGGAGGCCCTGGACGCGCTCGACGCGACCGGCCGCGCCCTCCTCGGCACGAGCCACCGGCAGAAGCCGGTCAAGGACCTGGTCAAGCGCACCCGCGAGGGCCTGAGCCAGCTGTTCTCCCTGCCCGAGGGCTACGAGGTCGTCCTCGGCAACGGCGGCAGCACGGCGTTCTGGGACGTCGCGACCTTCGGCCTGGTGCGGCAGAAGAGCCAGCACCTGTCGTTCGGCGAGTTCTCCTCGAAGTTCGCCGCCAGCACCAAGGGCGCGCCCTTCCTCGACGACCCCACTGTGATCAAGGCCGAGCCGGGCACCTACCCGCAGCCGCAGGCCGAGGCGGGCGTGGACGTCTACGCGTTCACCCACAACGAGACCTCGACGGGCGTCGCGATGCAGATCGCGCGCGTCGACGGTGCCGACGAGGGCTCGCTCGTGCTCGTCGACGCGACGAGCGGCGCGGGCGGACTGCCGGTCGACGTGGCGCAGGCCGACGTCTACTACTTCGCGCCGCAGAAGGTCTTCGCGGCCGAGGGCGGGCTGTGGCTCGGCCTCTTCTCCCCCGCCGCCCTGGCCCGCGTGGAGGAGATCGCGGCGAGCGGCCGGTGGATCCCGCCGTTCTTCGACCTGCCGACGGCGATCGACAACTCCCGCAAGGACCAGACCTACAACACCCCGTCGGTCTCGACGCTCTTCCTGCTCGCCGACCAGGTCGAGTGGCTCAACGGCAACGGCGGGCTCGACTGGGCCGTCGCCCGCACCGCCGACTCCTCGGGCCGGCTCTACTCCTGGGCGGAGAAGACGGCGTACACGACCCCGTTCGTCGCCGACCCGGCGCAGCGCTCCCAGGTCGTCGGGACGATCGACTTCGCCGACGAGGTGGACGCCGCCGCGGTGGCCAAGACGCTGCGCGCCAACGGCATCGTCGACACCGAGCCTTACCGCAAGCTCGGCCGCAACCAGCTGCGCATCGGCATGTTCCCCGCCGTCGAGCCGGACGACGTGTCCGCGCTGACCGCGTGCATCGACTACGTGGTCGAGCGGCTGTAGCCCCCGCGCCACCCGCCCGGGCTTGGATCTGGGGCCCCTTCCCGCAGCTTGATCGCGAGGAGGGGCCCTTCGTCCGGTACGGGGCGTGCGGCCGCGGCGGAGCGTGATGGGACGGCGGCAGGGCGCGTTCGTGCCCGGCGCAAACGCGGGGCACGTCACGCGAGGCGCCATGGCGCGGCCGATCGTTCGCAACGCAACCGGGTAGAGGGCTCCTGCGGGCGAGACGCCCGTGACCCCTAGCCGGAAGAAGGCCGTTGCCATGAAGGCAGTCGTCTACAAGGGCGCGTTCCAGGTCAGCATCGAGGACGTCCCCGACGCCAGGATCGAGCAGCCCACCGACGCCGTCATCCGCATCACCACGACCAACATCTGCGGCTCGGACCTGCACATGTTCGAGGGCCGCACCAGCGTCGAGGAGGGCAAGGTCCTCGGCCACGAGAACATGGGCATCGTCGAGGAGGTCGGCCCGGCGGTCACCCGCGTCAAGGTGGGCGACCGGGTGTCAGTGCCCTTCAACATCGCCTGCGGCGCCTGCCGCAACTGCGAGACCGGCTGGTCGTCCTTCTGCCTGCGCATGAACCCCACCGAGGGCATGGACGGCGCGGCCTACGGCTACGCCAACATGGGCCCGTACGACGGCGGCCAGGCCGAGTTCCTGCGCGTCCCGTACGCGGACTTCAACCTGCTGGAGCTGCCGGCGGGCACCGAGCACGAGAACGACTTCACCATGCTGTCGGACATCTTCCCGACCGGCTGGCACGGGGTGGAGCTCTCCGGCCAGCAGCCTGGTGACACGGTGGCCGTGTTCGGCGCCGGCCCGGTGGGCCTGATGGCGGCGCACGCTGCGCTGATCCGCGGCTCGTCGCAGGTCTTCGTCGTGGACAAGGAGGCCGACCGCCTCGCGCTGGCGACGAGGATCGGCGCCACGGCGGTCG
Organism: Motilibacter aurantiacus; assembly: GCF_011250645.1. Taxonomy (NCBI): domain Bacteria; kingdom Bacillati; phylum Actinomycetota; class Actinomycetes; order Motilibacterales; family Motilibacteraceae; genus Motilibacter; species Motilibacter aurantiacus. Next base: position 47,401 of record NZ_JAANNO010000011.1, on the reverse strand, counting down.
ACCTGAGCAAGGGCGACCCGGTCCAGCAGATCCTCGACGCGACCGACGGCATCGGCACCGACCGCGGGGTGGAGGCCGTCGGCTACCAGGCCCACGACCCGTCCGGCGAGGAGCACCCGGAGCTGGTCCTCGACAACCTCGTCCAGGTCGTGCGCACCACCGGCGGGATCGGCGTGGTCGGCGTGTACGTCCCCGAGGACCCCGGCGCGTCCAGCGACTTGGCGAAGGAGGGCCGGATCCCCTTCCAGTACGGCCAGTTCTTCGCCAAGGGCCAGTCGATGGGCACCGGGCAGGCTCCGGTCAAGCGCTACAACCGGCAGCTGCGCGACCTGATCATCGCCGGGCGCGCGACGCCTGGCTTCATCGTGTCCCACGAGCTCCCGCTCGAGCAGGCGCCGGAGGGCTACGAGCGCTTCGACAAGCGGGAGGACGGCTGGACGAAGGTGCTGCTGCACCCGGGGCAGGCGGCCTGACCCGAGCCGAGCAGGGCCCGCCTCCCTGTCCCTACGAGCGGGGAGGCGGTGCCTCGCCCCCTAGCATCGCTGCGTGAGGGGACACGGGGGGAAGGCCCTGCCGGCTGCGCTGCTCGCGGCTGGCGTGCTCGTGGCGGCGCCGGCGTCGGAGGCAGGGCTCGCGCCCGCGCCGAAGGAGCGCGCGTCGTCCACGGCGACGGCGAAGGACTACGCGGGCCTCTTCGACGAGGCGGGCTGCGTCACCTTCGTCACGCGGACCACCGCCGAGCGGACGCTGCGCCGCCTGGGCGGCGACCCCGCCCGCCGTCCCCTGACCCGGCAGCAGGTCTTCGACAGCGGGCACACGGCCGTCCTCGTGCGTGCGAGCGGCAACCGGGCCGTCACCTTCGCCGACGACGGGCTGCACTGCGACCGGCCGGAGACGTTGCGCGTGCTGTCGCGGGGTGGTGCGGCGGTCGCCGTGTCCTACCCCTTCGAGGCCGAGCCGTACTTCTCCTACTGGGTCGACGGGCGCGACGTCGCCACCGTCGGCGTCTACCTGCCGTGGGAGGCGGAGAAGGAGCTGCAGCCGCTGCGCCGCCACCTGGACGGGCTGCTCGACCGGGAGGGCGGGCTGCGGGATGTCGAGAGCGCGCTGGCGCTCGGTGAGCGCCTCACCGGCATCCGGATCACCGCGGCAGACATCACCCCCGGCGGCTGGCGGGTGCTCCACCCGCCGCTGCCGGACCTGCCGAAGGGCCCGGTGACGGAGCACACCCGCTTCTCCCTCACCGACGACGCGGCCGCCGATGCCGCGCTGCGGACGAGAATCCTCGCGCTGCCCGCGGTGGAGCAGCGGCAGCTGGCCGCGTACGCCGTGCAGGTCGCGCTGACCGGCTCCGGCGCCAGAAGGGTGCCGGGCGCCGTCGCGTACGCAGCGGAGCTCGCGCGGCCGACCCCGCCCCGCCTGCCCTCTGCGCTCGAGGCCGAGGTGCGCCGGGCGGTCGCCGAGTCCGAGGCCGCGTGGAACAGGGCGAGCTACAGCAGCGGCCGCGACGAGACCCCGGTCATCCGCCGCGGGCTCGCACTGCGCGCGCTGCGGGAGGCGAGCAACGCCGACCCCGCGCTCGCGGTGCTCGAGGCCGTCACGACCGCAGGCACCTGCCAATCGCTGGCGCGGCGCCCGCTCGCCCCGGCCGTCGAGGCGGTGCTGACGAGCCTCGAGTCCACCTGACCCGAGCGACCGGGGTCAGACGTTCCCCAGCGCGGGCCGCCCGCCCAGCCGCTTCACGGTCGATGCCGTCGCCGCGGCGGCGAGCTGCGCCGCCTCCTCCTCGGGCCTCCCGCGCAGCAGCGCCACGGTGAGCCCGGCGACGAACGCGTCCCCGCCGCCGGTGGTGTCGGCCGGGTGCTCCGCGTGCGGCAGGACGACGTGCCCGCCCGGCCAGGCGACGACGTCCCCGCCGGGCGCCCCCAGCGCGCAGAGCCGCGGCCCGCGCCCCAGCAGCTCACGGGCGGCGGCGAGGACATCGCCCACCTCCGGCAGCTCCCGCCCGGTCAGCTCCTGCGCCTCCGAGGCGTCGGCCCGCACCGCGTACGCCGTCGCGAGCAGCGCCTGTGTCGCGCCAGAGTCCTGCGGTGCCCCGTCCAGCACGACGCGCGCACCGCCGTCGACGGCGGTGCGAGCAGCCGCCAGCGCCGCGTCGGCCGGCTGCTGCAACTGCACGGCGACGTACGCCGCGGCTTTCAGCAACTGCGCGGCGCCCGACACGTCGGCGACGGTCAGCAGCGTCCCCGGAGGGACGTCCTCGAGCAGCCGCCGCTCCCCGCCGGCGACGACGTCGACCAGCAGCGCGGTCGCGGCACCGGCCCGGCGCAGCACGTGCGTGACGTCGATGCCGTCCGCCCGCGCCTGATCGAGCACGGCGGACCCGGCCGCGTCGTCGCCGACGACCCCGAGCAGGGCGACCCGCGCCCCCAGCTGGGCCATGCCGACCGCCTGGTTGGCGCCCTTGCCCCCGAGCAGCTCACGTCGTACGCGCACCGGCTCACTGCCGCCGGCGGGCGGCACGGCGTCGGCCTGCAGGACCAGGTCACGTCCCACCTGCCCCACGACGACGACATCGAGGCGCGTCACGGCCGACGATCCTCACACGCCGCTGGGGAACGCCTCCATCTCGCCCGCCGTGGGCGTCAGGTGCAGCGGGTGCAGTGCCGTCGTCCCGTCGGCCCACACGAACGCGTCGTAGCGGTCCCCGAGGACGGTGGGGACGTAGTTGCTGAACCCGTCGAGCTCCGGGCGGTACACGACCCCGATCGCGCGATGGTCCAACCTGTCGCGCAGCCAGGCCGGCTGATCGTCGCGCGGCGGGAAGACGTACAGCGCCTGCTCGGTGCCCGCCTCGTGCAGCAGCGCCTCGAGCGAGCCCGCTCGCGCCGCCGGCACGGGCACCACCCGCATCGGCTCGCCCCACCCGTCGCCGGCCACGACGGTGCCGTGGTGGGAGCCGAAGCCCACCAGCACCACGTCGGCCTCGCCGTGCCGCTCGCGCATCAGCTGCCCGACGTTGACCAGGCCGCGCTCGGCCATGTCCGTGGCCCGGGCGTCGCCGACGTGCGTGTTGTGCTCCCAGACGACGATGCGCGCCGGCCCGCCGTCGCCCGCGAGGTGCCCGGCGAGCCGGTCGAGGGTGTCGGCCATGTGCGTGTCCCGCACGTTCCAGGAGGCCGGGCCGCCGCGCACCATCGCCCGGTAGCAGCGCTCCGCTCCCGCTGCCACCTCCGCGTTCTGCCGGGCCGCGAACTCGTCGGGCGCCCCGTCGGTGGTGGAGCGCACCTGCCCGAGCAGGGCGACGACCTCCTCCTCGCAGCCGTCCGGCACCAGCCGGGTCGCCCTGGCGTAGCGCTGGGGGTCCTCCGCGTACGGCTCGAAGCAGCGGATCGCCTCGACCGCCGCGGCAACGTCGTCCGGCCGTTGCTCGCGCAGGTAGTCGAGCACGCTGCGCAGCGAGTCCCACAGGCTGTAGACGTCGATGCCGTAGAAGCCGACCCGGCGCTCGGGCGGCAGCGTGTCGTGGGACGACCTGAGCCAGGTGCAGAAGTCCACGACCTCTTCGTTGGCCCACATCCACGTCGGCCAACGGTCGAAGACGTGCAACGCCTCCCGGGGCGTCTGCGCGGACGCCCCGGTCACGCTGCAGGAGACCCGGAAGCAGTCCGGCCAGTCGCCCTCGACCGCCACACCGGTGAAGCCGCGTTCCGATATCAGCCGCCGCGTCAGCTCGGCCCGCCAGCGGTAGTACTCCGACGTGCCGTGGCTGGCCTCGCCGACGAGCACGAAGCGCGCGTCCCCGACGCGGTCGAGCAGCGGGTCCAGGCCCCGCGGGGTCCGCAGCGGCCGGGCGAGCGCGCGCATGTGGTCGAGGTACTGCCGCACGGCGCGTCGTCCCCAGGTCTCAGCTCTTGCCCTGCGACTCCTGGTGGTCCTTCTGCCGCTCGGCGTGCGTCTTGTGGTTGATCTGCTTGGACGCCCCGGTCGAGACGCCCGCCTCGCTGGCGCTCATGCCCTGCTCCTCGGCCTCCCGGGCCAGCTTGCGGGCCGCGTCGGCGTCGGTTCCCTTGGCCATGTCGTGCTCCTTCCGAACGAGGGAAGGCGTGGATGGGTCAGCGCTGGAAGCGGCCGGTGAGCGTGCCGGCCGAGGTGGAGTGGTCGTCCAGCCACGAGCGAACGGCGTCGGCGTCATCCGGCTCGGGTGCGGCGAACGGCTCGGCGAGGGCGTAGAGCCGGAAGACGTAGCGGTGCGGCTCGTCGCCGACAGGCGGCTGCGGCCCGCCCCAGCCCTGCTCGCCGTACCCGTTGCCGTGCTCGGTGCCGACCGGCGAGCCCGGTTCGATGCGCCGGGTGGACGGGTCGATGCCGGTTACGAGCCAGTGCAGCCAGGTGCCGACCGGGGCGTCGGGGTCGATGCAGAGCAGGGCCAGCTCGGTCGTCCCGCCCGGCACCTCGTCCCACTCCAGGACCGGCTGCCGGTTGCCGCCGTCCTTGGAGTACTCGCCGGGGATGAAGGAGCCGTCCGTGAAGGCCTCGCTGCGCAGCCCGATGACGTTGCCCGGGTCCCCGTCTCCGCCACCGCGCTGGCCGAGCGGCCCGCCCGCCCGCGCGGTCTCCGCGTGCGGCGACGGGACGGGGCTGTCGCCGCGCAGCTCCCGGTTGGCCGCGTCGGTGGCGTTGGCGTCGGGGATCCCGGAGTTGTCGATCTCGTCGCGGAGGCGGGCGCGCTTGACGTCGTACGCGTGGCTGCCGGGCTCGGGCATCGCATCCCCTGCTGTCGTCGGAGGGCGCCGGGAGCGACGCCGCTGGGTGCCGAGCCCTATCCCCGCTCAGACGGCGTCGTCACCTGCCGACGTCGCCCGATTCGTCCGGCTCTGCGAGGCGGGTCAGCGCCGCCCGAGCGCCCGGCCCACTCCGAGCACGAGCAGGGCCGCGGCCCCCAGCCCGATCGCGAGGTACGGCCACCGCGAGCCCTCCTCCCCCGCGGCGCCCCTTCCTGCCGCCGCGTCCGCAGCCGCCGACGGGCGCGGCGCGTCCGGCGCGGCCGGTGCGGGCCGCGCGGCCTCCGGGAGGCGTACGCGCCAGACCGGCTCGCCCTCCCCCTCGGAGCCGGCGAAGAGCGCGGTCCCGTCGAGCGAGGAGCTCAAGGACTCCCCCTGCGGCTGCGAGGGGAGCTCGACCCGGGCCTGCAGCTCCCCGTCCGCGTCGTAGACGTAGGCGCCGCTGTAGTCGCGCAGCGCGTAGCGCCCGCCGGGAAGGGCGGTTGCGTCGGTGACGATGCCGGGAGCGTCACCCTCGCGCTCCAGGATGTTGGGGGCGCCGGCGTCGAGCCGCTCGGGCGCGACGAACACCGAGCCGCCGAAGAGGTCCTTGGTGACGACCCGCAGCCGGCCGTCGCCGCCGAAGAACATCGCCTCGGCGTCGTGCGGCCCGTCGGCGTAGCGCAGCCGGTACGACGTGGCGGGCAGCGTGCCTCCGCCCCCGGGGCTCGCCGGCTCGAGCGCCCGGTGGACGAGGATGCCGTTGGTGCGGACGGCGTTGTTGTCCCCGATGTCGCCGACCCACAGCACGCCGCGGCCCTGGGCGTCCGTCGTGGCCGTCATGGCCTCCCAGTCCCGGGCCGGGACCACGTCGAGCCGCCACACCCCGAGGGTGCGCCCCTTCGCGCCGAGCGCGTAGACCTGGGCGTCGTCGCCGCTGTCGTTGTGCGTCCACATCACGCCCGCGTGCGTCGGGCTGACGGCGAGCCCACTCGATTCGCTGATCTGCGGATCGCTGATCGCGAATACCTGCACCGGCTCGCCGGCGAGCGGGAGCGCCGCCAGGACGGCGGCGACGGGGAGGGCGGACAGCACGGGGGCAGCCTAGGAGCGGCCGCCGAAAGCCGCTGCAAGCTCGGGGGCGAGCATGCGGGCGAGCGCGGGCTCGAGGCGCCACTCGCCCACGAGCGCGAGGTACTCCTCGACCCGCCCCGGCGGAGCCGGCGTCCCGGTGCGCACCGCCCGCAGCAGCACGTTGCGGGGGGTCTGCTCGGCGTCGACGAACTCCACGACGTCCACCCGGTACCCCAGCAGCCGCAGCAGCGCCGCACGGACGGCGTCGGTGAGCACGTCGCCGAAGCGCTCGCGCAGGATGCCGTGGCGGGTCAGCAGGGCGTACGGCTCGGGCGGAGCGTGCTCGCGCAGCTGGCGCTGCACGTCGTGATGGCAGCACGGCGCCACGAGGATCGCCTTGGCGCCCCAGCGGACGGCCCGCGCGAGCGCCTCGTCGGTGGCGGTGTCGCAGGCGTGCAGGGCCAGCACCACGTCCGCCCCGTCGACGGGCGCCTCGGCGATCGTCCCCTCGACGAAGCGCACCTGCTCGCCCCAGCCGAGCTCGGCGGCGACCTGCGTCCCGTGCTCGCGGGACTGAGCCTTGCTGTCGACGCCCACGAGCTGCACCGACCTGCGGTCGCTGAGCCAGCGGTACGCGGCGAAGGTCAGGTAGGCGTTGCCGCAGCCGAGGTCGACGACGCGCACCTGCTCCGGCAGGTCGGGCTCGACGGTGCTGAAGGCGCGCAGGAAGGCGTCGACCTGCCTGCGCTTGGCCGCCCCGGCCTTGAGCGCGGTGAAGAGCGGGTCGCCGGGGTCGAGCAGGTGCGGGACGGCCCGGTCGTTGCCCTGCGCGGGGGACGCGGGCGCCGCGGCGCGGGTGGTGTGGACCTGCGCCTCGCCCTTCTTGGTCACGCGCAGCTGCACCGTGCGGTCGGCGGTCTCCACGTGCCAGTTGCCGAACGGCTCGGCCAGCAGCTCGTCCACGGCCGCGGCCGCGTCGGCCCCCCAGTCCGCGTTGGCGGTGAACGCCTGCCGCTCGTCGTAGCGCACCACCTGCAGCCGTCGGCCGGCCTTCAGCTCGACCGGGCGCAGCTCCACCCGCCGCCACTGCGGCTCGGCGCCCCGCCGGCGGCCGGACGCGACCGCCCGGCGCAGCCCGACGGGGTCGAGCAGGGCCGCGCGCACGGTGCTGAGCGCGGTCTCGAGCGCCTGGGGCACGTCGTCTCCTCCCGGCCCGCCGGGTGCGGACGCCCCACCCATCCTGCGTCATCCCGTCGCGAGGAACCGGGGCAGGACCGACCCCGTCCCAGGGACGCGCGGCCTTGGGAGACCGCCGCGGTCACGCCGGGCGCGTCGGCACCCAGTGCCGGCCGAGCAGGTGCCCGGGCCACACCGGCTTCCGAGCGCCCCGCGTGCCGCCCCGGGCCTGCCGGGCGCCGGTAACCCGGCGCTGGGCCGCGGCCTCGCGGCGCAGCTCCTCGAGATGGATCCGGGCCAGCTCCTGCAGCTGCATCATGGCTGTCTCCCTCCGTGCCGTGCTGCCGGTCCGGCAGCACCTCCAGGCTCGTTCTGAGGAGGGGGACGGCACATCGGGCGCCTTACCGGTCGTGGCCGCCGGCAGGGCTCAGAGCGGCTTCCGGCGGGCCTTAGCCGGGCGGGCTGATGCCTGGCTCCGACCTGAGGCGTGCCTACGCGGGCGGTGGCCGGCCCGGCTCAGCAGCTGGGGCGGCCGGAGGCGCTCTCGTTGGTGTACTGGCGGCCGTCGACCGACGACCCGTCGATGGTCACCTCGACGCAGTCGACCTCGTAGTCCGTGCGCTTGGTGGTCTTCTTGCCCGACGGGGAGGTCTTGGTCGTCTTGGTGCCGCCGGACCGGCCCACCTCGACGAGGATGACGCCTCCGTCGTCCGTGGGGGTGGCCCGCACGACGTTCGCGTGCTCGCCTGCGGCGTCGCGCAACTGGTCGTCGGTCCAGGCGCCGGAGTGCCCGGCGGCGGCGTCACGCACGGAGGCGACGACGTCCCCGTCGCCGGAGCTCCCGCAGGCCGAGAGGGCGAGCGCGCCGAGGGCGGCGGCGAGCAGGCGGAGGCGGGCGGGTCGGGTGGTGGCAGGCATGGCGGTCTCTCCGGGCGTCGGGGGGGTCGCGTTGACGGAGCCCCCGGGCGCCCCGGTGATACGCGCTCACAGCAGCAGCACCCCGAGCCCGGCCAGCAGCGCCGGCACCGTCGTGATGGTGGTGGCCCACAGCGCGGCCCGCCGGTCGGTCGCCAGCAGCGGCAGCAGCGCGTCGCCGTCCTGGCTCACCGCGTTCGCCACGAGCGTGGGCACCGGCACGCCCCCCGCGAGGTAGAGCCCGGCGAGCACGATCTGGACCGCGCACCCCGGGACGAAGCCGATCAGCGCGCCGCACAGCACCCCGGCGACGCCGTAGAGCGGCAGCTGCGACCCGTCGAAGCCGGTGAACGCGTGCAGCGCCTCCCACGCGATGTACGCCGCCGCCACCCACACCACGATGAACGAGGACTCCTGCGCGCCGTGCCGCAGCACTGCGCGCAACGACTGCTCGGAGGCCGACTCGACCGAGTCGTCGGAGAGGCCGAGCCGGCTCGTGACGAAGACCGCGATCGCCAGCACCGCCCCGGCGACCCCGAGCACGAGGTAGGGGTCGACCGTCAGCGTGCTCGTGTCCACCAGCCGGAAGGACACCGGCACGCTCAGCGCGAACCCCGCGGCCGCGAGCATCCAGAACGCGCCGGGGACCGCGCCGACCGCGCGGACCGCCACCGCGCCCCCCACGGAGGGCAGGGCCCGGGACATGGCGTCGGAGACCCCGGACACCGCCTCGTTCAACGCCGTGCCGAGCGCGGGCTGCCGGACGGGTCCCGCTCCCCCGCCGGCGCGCACCCCGGCGTACGCGGTCTCCCGCTCCTCGCTCCGCAGCGTGGACCGCGGGGAGAAGCCCAGGGCGTCCACCGCGTAGCCGGTGACGAGGCCGAGCGCGAAGGTCAGCAGGTGCAGCTTGAGGGTGAACGCGGGAGCCCCGGCCAGCAGCACCCACGCCGCGTCACCGGTCGTGGCGACGAGCGCCGCGACGACGGTGCCGAAGCTGACGCTGCGCCGGGCGTACAGGGTCGCGAGGATGATCTCCGCCCCGCATCCCGGGATGACGCCGAGCAGGGCGCCGACCGCCGGCGCGATGCGGCGCCGGCGCTGCAGGAACCCGGTGACGCGGTCGCCGTACCTCCACTGCGCGACGCCGAACGCGACCACGAGGACGGCGACGAACACGCCGACCTCGAGGAACGCGTCGGCGAGCGGCAGGAGGACCACGTCGTGCAGCAGCGTCTCCATACGCTGCGACATGCTCCGGCGGCGTCACATCCGCGTCTCCGCGCCGTCCCCGGGCCGTCGCCCCGGCATCCGGCCACTGCTCAGAGCAGCGCGCCCACCGCGACGAGGACGACCAGCAGCACGAGCGTCAGCGGCACGAGGAGGCCGCGGGTGCGGGAGCCCACGCTGCGCAGGCTAGTCGCCCGCGCCCAGCGGCCAGGCGGCCAGCTCGGTGTAGGCGGGCTGCGGCCCGAGCACGCTGCGCACGAGCGCGACGTGGCCGGCGCGGAACCCCGGCCCCTCGTACGCCGCCAGCGCCGCCGCGGCCGGCCGGAGGTCCGCGGGGCGGCCGGCTGCGGCACGTCCGCGCGCGACCGTGAGGTGGGGCCGGAACCTGCGGTCCTCGACCTCGATCCCCGTACGCCGGGCGGCCGCTGCGATGGCCTCGGCCAGGCGGGACAGCCGGCCCACCTCGCCGGTGAGGCCCACCCAGAGCACCCCCGAGCCGAAGCGCCCAGCCCCCGCGAGCGCCAGCTCCAGCGGCCCGCGGCGGGCCGCCGCCCGGGCCAGGCGCTCGCCGAGCTCGGGGACGGCACGCTCCTCGACCTCGCCGAGGAACGCGAGCGTCAGGTGCCATCGCTGCGCCGGGACCCAGCGCGGCTCCGGATGGTCGGCCCGGACGGCCACGAGCGCCGCGTCGAGCTGGGCCAGCACCTCGGGAGGCAGCGGCAGCGCGACGAAGAGCCGCACGGCTACTGCGTGGCGGCGACGAGCGCCGCCCGCACGGCCTCGACCTGGGCCTTGTCGCCGCTCACGGAGACCGCTCGCGACCCCAGCCGCCCCCACAGCCAGAGCAGGACCGCCCCCGGGCTGCCCGTGACCGCGGCGTCCGCCGGCGCGTCGGGGGCCACCCGGTTGACCACCACGCGGGAGCCCTCGAGCTCGACCCGCCAGGCCAGGCCGGTGTCGTTGGCCGGCCGGACGTCGAGCCGGGCGCGGGAGCCGGGCAGCAGGCCCGGCACGTCGCCCGCCTCGGGCAGGAAGGCGGGCAGGAAGACGGCCAGCACCTCGTCCACGCCGTCGAGCGCGAGGTCGGCCGGGATCGAGCTCGCCGTGCCGAGCGCCTGCTCCACGTCGACCCGGTGGACGAGCGTCTCCTGCGCCATCCGGCGGTGCCAGAAGCCCAGCGTCCGCTCGGCCGGCCACCAGGTCCAGGCCCGCGCGTCCGGCGGCGCGGCCAGCAGCACCGAGAGCAGGTCGAGCAGCGACCGGGAGTACCACTCGGCCAGGTCCTCACCCGGCCCGGGCGCGGCGACGTACTCGTTGTCGGCGGCCCTGCGGCCCAGCCGGACGGACGCCGCCTTGTGCCGGTAGACCTCGCCGAGGTGCCGCACGGTGTCGCGCACGTCCCACCCCGGGCACCCGGCGACGGGGCGGTCCCAGCCGGACGGCGCGAGCTCGAGGATCCGCGCCGCGTCCTGGCGCAGCGTCTCCAGGTAGCGAAGCGAGGAGGGACGTCCCATGCACCGAGCCTGCCACGGCGCCGCAGGCCTGCGGCAGCCCTATTGAACCGCGACCGGCTCGGCGCGCTCGGCGGGCGCCGGCTGCCCGAGCGGGAGGCCGGCGCGCTGTGCGCGCAGCAGGTACGCCGCGCCCGCGAGCGACCCGGCCAGGGCCAGGACGCCGCCGCCGCTGATGCTCCACCGTGGCCCCACGTGCTCGCCGACCCAGCCGACGAGCGGGGAGATCAGCGGCGCCGTGCCGAAGACCACGAACACGTGCAGCGCCATGACCCGGCCGCGCATCGACGGGTCGGCGCGCAGCTGCAGCAGCGCGTTCGCGCTGTTGAGCGCCGTGATCGAGGCCACGCCGACGGGGACCAGCGCGACGGCGAAGAGGGCGTACGTCGGCATCAGCCCGGCGACGATCTCGAGCACGCCGAAGGCGACCGCCGCACCGAGGAAGACCCGCAGCCGCGGGCGCTCGCGGCGGGCCGCCAGCAGGGCGCCGCTCAGCGAGCCGAGCGCCATGACCGTCCCGAGGAGCCCGAACCCGTCGGCCGCCTTGCCGAACGTCTGTTGCGCCATCAGCGCGATCGTCACCTGGAAGTTCATGCCGAAGGTGCCGAAGCAGAACGTCACCAGAAGGATCGTTCGCAGGTCTCGCCGACCGCGGACGTAGCGCAGCCCCTCCCGGAGCGCGCCCTTCCCGCGGGCGGCCTGTGGCGCCGGGCCCAGCTCCGCGGGGCGCATCAGGGCCAGCGCGCCCAGGATCGCGACGAACGAGGCCGCGTTCAGCAGGAACACCGGCCCGGTGCGGTCGTCGAAGGCGGTGATGAGCAGGCCGGCGATGCCCGGGCCGACGACGCGCCCCAGGTTGAAGGAGGTGGCGTTCAGCCCCACGGCGTTCGGCAGGTCCTCCTTGCCGACCATCTCGACGACGAAGGACTGCCGCGCCGGGTTGTCGAACGCGCTGGCCAGGCCGAGGACGAGCGCGAGGGCGTAGACGTGCCCGACCCGGGCGGTCCCGGTGACCTCGAGCAGGCCGAGCGCGAGGGCCGTCGCCCCCATGACCGCCTGCGTGACGAAGAGCAGGGTGCGCTTGGGGAAGCGGTCGGCGACGACGCCCGCGTACAGCCCGAACAGCAGCACGGGCAGGAACTGCAGCGCGGTGGTGACGCCGAGCGCCGTGCCGCTGCCGGTCAGCTGCAGCACGAGCCAGTCCTGGGCGATCCGCTGCATCCAGGTGCCGGTGTTGGACACGACCGAGCCGAGGAAGAAGAGCCGGTAGTTGTGGATGCGCAGCGCACGGAACACCCCTCAGCCCTCCGCGAGCTGTGCGAGCACGGGAGCCGCCGCGGCCAGCACGGCCCGCTCGTCCTCGGTCAGGGCGGCGAGCCGGGTCGCGAGCCAGGCGTCACGGCGTCGCCGGTCGGCCTCGAGCAGCTCGTGGGCCTGCTCCGTCACGGAGACGACCTGCTGCCGGCGGTCGGTCGGGTGCGGAGTGCGCTCGACGAGCCCGGCCCCGGTCAGGGCGGCGAGCACTCGGGTCATCGTCGGAGGCGAGACGTGCTCGCAGTCCGCGAGCTCCCCCGGGCTCATCGGGCCGTTGCGGTCGAGCGTCGCGAGGGCGGTCAGCTGGGCGAGCGGGAGGCCGAGCTCCGCGCTGCGCTGGTTGCGGAGCCGCCGGGCGAGCCGCATGACCGACATGCGGAGCCCGCTGGACAGGGCGGCGGTCTGGGAGTCCGGCATGAGGTCCTTAGCGTAGCAAACGGTCGCCTTGTCGAATTGTTTCTTCGGGTCACTGCATTGGTGGCGGGCCCGACCATTCACGGCCGAAGCGGGAGGTGATTCGTGATGGCGGGTCAAGAAGTGGCACGGAGCAGCCGATGGGCTTTTCTAGAGAAGGTTGCCCCCGCAACTCGCCGCTTCTGCGGCCCGCACGAGACGAGGCAGAACATGAGCACCCCGGCAGCCGGCCCCCGTGGACGAGGAGTCCGCCGACGGATCTCCGACCTGTCGGTCCGAACCAAGATCGTCGCCGCCATCGCCGTGGCGGCGGCCGTGGCCGGGCTGGTCGGCACCCTGGGCATCCAGGCGCTCGCCCGGACCGCGGCCGACACCACGACGATGTACGAGGACAACTTCACCGGGCTCGACAAGGCGGCGAAGCTGCGCCGGCTGACCGTGCAGTCCCGGCTGGACCTTGCGAACCACATGCTCGCCTCGGACCAGGGCGCGGAGGCGACGCAGGAGGAGAAGCTCGCGAAGACCGACGACGAGCTGCGCAGCACGCTCGAGACCTACGCGAGCAGCGGGCTCGGGCCGACCCGCAAGGAGGCCCTGGACAACTTCGTCGTGCTGTTCGAGGCGTATACCAAGATCCGCCAGGAGAAGCTGCTCCCGCTGGCGCGCCAGGACGAGCTGGACCGCTGGGTGCAGGTCCGTGCCCAGGAGGCCCAGCCGATCATCGACGAGATGATGTCCTCGCTCGAGGCGATCGTGACCAAGGAGCAGGCGACCGCGCAGGAGATGGCGGCCAACGCCCGGTCCGAGTACCACCGGAGCCGCACGCTGATCCTCGTCGCCCTCGTCCTCGGGCTGGCGCTCGCGCTGGGCCTCGGCCTGCTCGTGGCCCGGGTCATCGTCCGCAGCCTGGGCCGGGTGCAGCGGGTCTGCGAGGGGCTCGAGGACGGCGACCTCACGCGCTCCTCCGAGCTCGTGTCCGACGACGAGGTCGGGCGGATGGGCCGCGCGCTCGACGCGGCGGTCCTCAAGCTGCGCGGGCTCGTCAGCACCATCGACTCCTCCGCGGTGAGCGTCTCGGCCTCCGCCGAGCAGCTGTCGGCGGCGTCGACCCAGATCGCGGCGGGCGCCGAGGAGGCCTCCGTGCAGGCCGGCGTGGTGTCCGAGGCGGCCGAGCAGGTGTCGTCCAACGTGCAGACCGTGGCCGCGGGCTCGGAGCAGATGGGTGCCTCGATCCGCGAGATCTCGCACAACGCCAACGAGGCGGCCCGCGTCGCCGCCCAGGCCGTCGACGTCGCCGAGGCCACCAACTCCACGATCGCCACCCTGGGCGAGTCCTCGCGGGAGATCGGCGACGTGGTCAAGGTCATCACCTCGATCGCCGAGCAGACCAAGCTCTTGGCGCTCAACGCCACGATCGAGGCCGCCCGTGCCGGGGAGGCGGGCAAGGGCTTCGCCGTCGTCGCCAACGAGGTCAAGGAGCTGGCGTCGGAGACGGCCCAGGCGACCGAGGACATCGCCCGCCGGGTGGAGGCGATCCAGAACGGCACCGCCGGCGCTGTCGAGGCGATCGGCGAGATCGCGGCCGTCGTGGCGCGGATCAACGACTTCCAGGTGACGATCGCGTCCGCGGTCGAGGAGCAGACCGCCACCACGAGCGAGATGAACCGCAACGTCGCCGGCGCCGCGACGAGCTCGTCGTCCATCGCCGCGAACATCTCCGGGGTGGCCGAGGCTGCGCAGTCGACGGCTCAGGCCGTGACCGAGGCGCAGCAGGCGACCGAGCAGCTGTCCGAGCTGTCGCACGACCTGCGCCGGCAGGTGGCCGCGTTCACGCTCTGACGCGAGCCGCAGGGGCACCCGACCAGAGATTTGGCCGGGTGCCCCTTCGGCGTGTCAGCGGCCGGCTCACCGCACGCCGAGCAGCTCCTCGACCGGCACGATCGCGAAGTAGACGACGAACAGCGCCGAGACGACCCACAGCAGCGGGTGCACGTCGCGCGCCCGGCCCGAGACCAGCTTGATCACGACGTACGAGACGAAGCCGGCGCCGATGCCGTTGGAGATCGAGTAGGTGAACGGCATGACGCTGATCGTGAGGAAGGCCGGGATGCCGATGCTGTAGTCGCTGAAGTCGATGGCCTTGATCTGCGTCAGCATGAGGAAGCCGACGACCACGAGCGCGGGCGTCGCGGCCTCGAAGGGCACGACCTGCACCAGCGGCGTGAAGAACATCGCCAGCAGGAACAGCACGCCCGTCACGACCGACGCGAGGCCGGTACGCGCGCCCTCCCCCACACCGGCGGCGGACTCGACGTACGTGGTGGCCGAGGAGGTCGACGCGGCGCCGCCGCCGACGGCGGCGATGCTGTCGACGAGCAGCACGCGCTCCAGGCCGGGCAGGTCGCCCTTCTCGTCGAGCAGGTCACCCTCGGCGCCGACGCCCACGACGGTGCCCATCGTGTCGAAGAAGTCGGCCAGCATCAGGGTGAAGACCAGCAGGACCGCCGCGACGACGCCGATGCGGTCGAACGAGCCGAGCAGGGTGAAGTCGCCGAGCAGCCCGAGGTCCGGCAGGCCTGCGATGTCCCCCGGCCACTCCGGGACGACCAGGCTCCACCCCGTCGGGTTGGCCTCCGGGTCGCGGGCACCGAGGCCGCCGACGGCCTCGACCAGGATCGCGAGGACGGTGGTCACCACGATGCCGAGCAGGATCGCGCCCTTCACGCGGCGGGCCACCAGGACGAAGGTCAGCAGCAGGCCGATGACGAAGACGGCGGTCGGCCAGCCCTGCAGGTTCCCGCCGATGCCGAGCTGGAGCGGCGGGCTGGAGGCCTGGCCGCGGATGAAGCCGGCGTCGACGAAGCCGATGAGCGCGATGAACAGCCCGATGCCGACGCCGATCGCCGTCTTGAGCTGCGCGGGGATCGCGTGGAAGACCGCCGTGCGGAAGCCGGTCAGCACGAGGAGCGTGATGATGATGCCCTCGATGACGACCAGGCCCATGGCGTCGGCCCAGCTCATGTCCGAGGCGACCGAGAACGCGACGAAGGCGTTGAGCCCGAGCCCGGTCGCGAGCGCGAACGGGTAGCGCCCCACGATGCCCATGAGCAGCGTCGCGATGCCCGCGACCAGGGCGGTCGCGGCGGCGACCATGGACGTGGCGCTGCCGATGTCCCCGGCCCCGCCGATGAGGGAGCCGTCCGCGTCCGCGACCGTGCCGAGGATCAGCGGGTTGAGGACCACGATGTAGGCCATCGTGAAGAACGTCGCCAGGCCGCCGCGTACCTCGCGCTGCCAGGTCGAGCCCCGGGCCGTGATCGAGAAGTACCGGTCGAGCGCGGCCGGCCCGCCGGGCGCTCTCGTCCCGCCGGGGGCCGAGGGGAAGCTGGCCATGCAGAGGTCCTCCTGCCGAGAAGTGGAAGCTGCCCGACGACGGTGGCGGGTGGCGCGCAGCCTGCTACGGCGCCCTAGGGTGACAGAGTGGACGACGCCCGCCGTGCCGACCTGGAGCCGCTGGACGTCGACGGCGTCGGGGTGGTCACCGCCCTCACGGGCGTCTGGGCGCTCGCCTTCCTCGTGCTGCTCCCCTTCAAGGGGCGGCTGGACGAGTCCGGGGACGGGTGGTGGCTGTGGACCTGCCTGGCCGGCGTCGGCCTCGGGGTCTTCGGCATCTGGTTCTGCCGGCGTCGGCGCGATGCGATCAGGCGCGGCACACAGACCCGCGAATAGCCCAACCGACCTGAACGTAGCTCAACACAATCAAGCAGGCCCGCGACTGCTCGGACCACGCCTCCGCGCCAAATCGTCGGGTCAGACGCACAGCAGAGATGTTCGATCCTGTTGACTTCCTGCCCCACCTACGGCACGCTGCCGGTCATGACCGCGCGCACTACCACCGCCGACACGCGGGCGAGGAGCTGAGCTCGTGCTCGCCCCCCAGCGTCAAGCGCTCATCCTCGAGCAGCTCGAGGCCACGGGCGGGGTGCGCGTCAGCGACCTCGTCCGCATCCTCGGCGTCTCGGACATGACCATCCGTCGTGACCTCGAGGTGCTGGCGCGCCGCGGCCTCGTGGACAAGGTGCACGGCGGGGCCACCCGGCCCGGCGGGCGCGCCACGGACGAGCCCGGGTTCGCGGCCAAGTCCGGGCTGCAGCAGCCGGAGAAGGAGGCCATCGGGCGCGCCGCGGCGCAGCTCGTCGAGCCGGGCTCGGCGGTCGCGATCAGCGCGGGCACGACGACATGGGCGCTCGCCCGCCACCTGTCCGGCGTCCCCGGGCTCACCGTCGTGACCAACTCGGTGCCCGTGGCGGACGTCCTGCGCCAGAGCGAGCGGCCCGACCGGACCGTGATCCTCACCGGCGGCGTACGCACCCCCTCCGACGCGCTCGTCGGCGCCGTCGCGATCTCGGCGCTGCACTCGCTGCACGTCGACATCGTCTTCCTCGGCGTGCACGGGATGGACGAGCACGCCGGCTACACCACCCCGAACCTGCAGGAGGCCGAGACCAACCGGGCCATGGTCGACTCAGCCCGTCGGCTCGTCGTGGTGGCTGACTCCACGAAATGGGGAACCGTGGGGCTGAGCCGGTTCGCCCGGCTCGCGGACGCGAGCACCGTGGTGTCCGACGTGGGCCTCCCGCGCCACGCCCGGACGGTGCTCACGGACAACGTCGGCGAGCTCCTGCTCGTCGACCCGGCCACCGGTGAGAGCACGTCGAGCAGCACCGCCAGAGGAGCGTCGTGAAGAAGACCCATGCCCACCTAGCCGATGGGCGGGAGATCATCTACTTCGACGAGAGCGACGACGCACAGCGCGTGCTGGTCGACCCTCGCCACATGGAGCCCGGGGCCCCCACGTCGGAGGTGCGTTACGACGCGGTCCTCGACGAGTGGGTAGCCGTGGCCGGGCAGCGCCAGGGGCGGGCCTTCCTCCCCCCGCGGGACGAGTGCCCGCTCTGCCCGTCCCGGGACGGCCGCCAGTCCGAGGTCCCCTCCCCCGACTACGACGTCGTCGTCTTCGAGAACAAGTCGCCGTCCTTCGCCCAGGCTGCGGCCCCCGGCGACGTCAGCCCCCTCGACGGGGGCCTGGTGCCGCGGCACCCGGCGTTCGGCCGGTGCGAGGTGGTGCTGTTCACCTCCGACCACGACACCTCCTTCGCCCAGCTGTCCCCGGAGCGGGTGCGCACGGTGCTCGAGGCGTGGGTCGACCGGACGCTGGCGCTGTCCGCGCTGCCCCACGTGGAGCAGGTCTTCTGCTTCGAGAACCGCGGTGAGGAGATCGGCGTCACGCTGTCGCACCCGCACGGGCAGGTGTACGCGTACCCGTTCGTCACCCCGCGCTCGCGGCAGGCCCTGGACTCGGCCCGCCGCTACTCGCGCCGTACCTTCCGCAACCTCTTCGCCGACGTGCTCGCCGCCGAGCTCGAGGAGGGGACGCGCGTCGTCGCCGAGTCCAGGCACTGGGCGGCGTTCGTGCCCGCGGCGGCGCGCTGGCCGCTGGAGGTCCACCTCTACCCCAAGGAGCGGGTCGTGGACCTGCCGTCGCTGAGCGACGCGCAGCGCGACGACTTCCCGGGGATCTACCTCGAGCTGCTGCGCCGGTTCGACGGGCTCTACGACACGCCGACGCCCTACATCGCCGGCTGGCACCAGGCGCCGGTGCGCGCGGACCGCGACCTGTCCTACCTGCACCTGACGCTGCACTCGATCCGCCGGGCCCCCGGCAAGCTCAAGTACCTCGCGGGCTCGGAGTCCGTGATGTGGGCGTTCGTCAACGACGTGCCGCCGGAGGCGCAGGCCGCGGCACTGCGGGGAGTCGCGCTGTGAGCGTTACCAAGGCGGCAGCTCGCTTCAGCAAAGCGCACAACACCGAAGCCGAAGGGGTGTGGGCCGCGCCCGGCCGCGTCAACCTCATCGGTGAGCACACCGACTACAACGACGGCTTCGTGCTGCCGTTCGCCCTCGAGCAGTCGACGTGGGTCGCAGCCGGGCGGCGCGACGACGGGGTGCTCCTCGTCGAGTCGCTGCAGGCCGAGGAGCCGGTGCGGTTCGACGTGGGCTCGCTGGCGCCCGGCGGCAGCGGCGGCTGGGCGCGCTACGCGGCGGGCGTCGTGTGGGCCATGCAGCAGGCCGGGCACGAGGTCGGCGGGCTCTCGCTCGTCATCGACGGCCAGGTGCCGCTGGGGTCCGGGCTCTCCTCGTCCGCCGCGCTCGAGTGCGCGGTGGGCGTCGCGGTCGACAGCCTGTACGCCCTCGGCCTGGAGCGGGCCGAGCTGGCCCGGCTCGCGCAGAAGGCCGAGAACGACTTCGTGGGTGCGCCGACCGGGGGCATGGACCAGATGGCGTCGATGCTCTGCACCCAGGGGCACGCCCTCTTCCTGGACAACCGGACGCGGGAGGTGGAGCAGGTCCCGCTGGACGCCCCGGCGCTGGGCGTCCGCCTTCTCGTCATCGACACCAAGGTGAGCCACGCGCACGAGACGGGCGGCTACCGCGAGCGCCGGGAGCAGTGCGAGCAGGCGGCGCGGGAGATCGGCGTGCCGATGCTGCGCGACGTCGACCTCGACGGGCTGCAGGCCGCGCTGGAGAAGGTCTCGACCGAGGTGGCCCGCAGGCGCGCGAAGCACATCGTCACCGAGAACGCCCGCGTCCTGGACACCGTCGCCGCGCTGCGCCGCGACGACCTGGCCGAGGTGGGCCGGCTGATGGTCGCGTCGCACGTCTCGCTGCGCGACGACTTCGAGGTGAGCAGCCCGGAGCTGGACGTCGCCGTCGACGCCGCGATGGCCGCGGGGGCGGTCGGCGCGCGGATGACCGGCGGGGGGTTCGGTGGCTGCGCGATCGCGCTCGTCCGTGACACCGAGGTGGACGCGGTCGGGGCCGCGGTCACCAAGGCCTTCACCGCGGCCGGGTACGCCGAGCCCGGCCTGCTGCCCGCGGCACCCTCACAGGGCGCCCGCCGGGAGGCCTGACCCCCGACCCCCGGACGGCAAGCAGGCGCCCCTCCCGCGACAGGCTGCGGGAGGGGCGCCTTCGTCCAACGGGTGGGGCGGTCAGGCGGCGGGCCTCGCCGCCGTCCCGGCCTCCTCGTCCTCGGCCGCCTGCAGCTGGTCGAGAAGCTGCTGCGCCGCCTTCACGAGGGCGTCACGGGCGATCGGGTCGTTCCTGAGCTGGTTCTCGACCCGGGCGATGAACTGGTCGAGGTAGCCGATCGGGCGCACCTCGCTGCCCCGCGCCGCCTCGGCCTTCGCCCGCAGCAGCCGCTCCGTGAACGAGGCCGCCTTGGCTGCGGACATCCGGTCCGCCGCGCGGTACATCGCGATCGTCGCCGCGACGTCGTCGTACGTCGTCCCGCCCGCGGTGACCTTCCACGACTCGTACCCCGCGGCCGCGGCCGCGTCGTACCCGTTCTCCACGTTGCCCGGGGCGTCGACGGCGAAGAAGTTGACGACCGTGTCGTTGGAGACGGTGAACGACTCCGCCCCCTCGCGCAGCGCAGCGTTCTGCAGCTTCGCCGACGCCGTGGTCGGCTTGCTGCCGTCGAGGGTGTAGTAGACCGTCGCCGGCTCGGACGTCTCGATGGTGAACGTCGTCGACGTGGCCGTGCGAGCCTTCACCGTGACCCACGAGTCGGGCTTCGTGTCGTCGAGCTCGTACTCGCGGGCGACGCCGAGCAGGCCGATCAGGCCCCCGGCGAACTCCTGCGACTCCGCGTACCCCTCGGCGAACGGGGGCTGGAAGCCGACGGCCTCCCAGCGCTTGGTGGTCGGGTTCCACAGGTCCGCCCCGACCTCGAAGTCGAAGCCGTAGATCCCGCGGTTGTACCAGTGCTCGTCCGCGGAGTTGCCGGCGGCCGAGTAGAGCACGTCGATGACGGGGCCGGTGCGGCCAGGCCAGGTCGCCGTGCCGCGGTAGTCCTGCACCCGCGACAGGACCGAGTCGGCCGTCTGCCAGAAGTACGACTCCTCGCCGTACGTCGGGCGCGGCAGCGACTCGCGGCCCGCGGTCTTGTACGCCCCCGGAGGCCACATGAAGTAGCCGCCGTAGCTGTGGATGTTCATGGCGAACTTGATGTTCGGGAACTGCTGGGTGAGCCAGACCTCGTTGCGCGACTCGGGCTCGGAGAGCTCGGCCGGGCCGGCGAACGTGTCGCTGCGGCACGCGGTCGCGGACGTCGTCGGGGTGGAGGCCCCGTTGTAGCCGTCGAAGGCCGAGCCGACGGAGAAGTTGCGGTTGATGTCGACGCCCCAGTTGTTGCGGTAGCCGGGGTCCGACTGCGCCGGGTCGCAGTAGTTGGTCATGTTCTTGCGCTGGGCGTTGTTGTCGTACATCGAGTAGTGGCCGCCGTCGGGGTTCGTCGTCGGCATGATGAAGATGTCGAGGTCGTCGACGAGGCGCCGGGTCGCGGGGTCGGTCGCGTAGTTGCGCAGCAGCCGCTCCGCGGTCTCGATCGCCACCAGCGGGGTGACCCACTCGCGGGCGTGCTCCTGGGCGTTCGCGAAGACACCGGTCTTGCTGCCGTCACGCGTCTTGCCGATGCGGATCGCCTTCACCGTGAACGGGTCGCGCGAGACGCTCGCCGGCGCCTTGAGGTTGTCGCTCAGCGAGGTGCGCGCGAGCGGCGCCACGACGCCGGCGCCGGTCGAGGTGCGGTACGGCGTCGCCGTCAGCAGCGCCGAGGCGGGGGCCGACGCGTTGATCGCGGCGACGACCTGGGCCGCGGTGCTGGTGGCCGCGCCCGAGCCGTTGGTCGTGAGGCTGACCGTGACGTCGTTGCCGGCGACGGAGACCGACAGCGGGCTGTCCGCGGCCGAGGGCGCCACAAGGGTGAGGGTGAGGTTGTTGCCGCCCTCGTGGCCCCACGCCTTGGAGGTGACGTAGAACGCGGACGCGGCGACCGTGCCCACCGTGAGCTGCGCCTTGCGGCGGTAGCCGTTGGTCTTGTGGGGCAGCTCCACGATCGAGGCGAGCTGCGGGAACTCCGCCGCGAGCGACTCGATGCGCTTGGTCAGCTCGGTCGGGTCCATGTAGTGGTCCACGAACCCGCTGACGAGCTGCCCGCTCGGGTCGGTCGGCGCCTTGCCGAGCCACTTCTTCACCGGCGCGGTGACGGTGCCGCCCTTGCTGCTGGTGAAGGTGACGGTGGAGGGCACCTCGTCGATCGGCACCGGGCTCGCGGTGCGGTGGTACATGTAGACGCCGGCGTCGACGAAGCGGCTCAGGGTCGCGGAGCCGCCGTCCCAGGTGGCGGTCACGACGGTGGTCGAGTCGGCGCCCAGCGACGAGCGCAGCTCCGTGGAGAGGTACGTCTGCCCGCCGACGCTGGTGAACCACTCGGCGCGCAGGACGGTCAGGGTGTCCGCGTCCACAGCGGCATCGGCGGCCGCGAGCTTCTGCACCGTCTCGGCGCGCTCCTCGGCGACCTCCTCCAGCTGCGCGCTGCTGAACACGGTGCGCCCGACCGCGAAGCCGTGCGCCTTGAGCTCCTGCTGCTCGGCATCGGTCGCGACGACGTGCAGCTCGAAGCCCTTGTCGACCGGCTTCTTGTACTCGGTCACGTCGAAGCCGAGGCTCACGAGCATGTGGACCGCGGTGTCGTTGGGCACGACCACGGCCACCACGTCCGGGTCCTCCGGCGCGGTGACGACCGCGCTCGCGGGCGACGTCACGGCCGGCCCGGCCGCCGGGCTCGCGCCGGCCGCGACCGGTGCGGTGGCGGCGACCACGGGCAGGGCGAGCAGGACGAGAATGTGTCTGGAGCGGCGCAGTCTTCCGGCCTTCACGGAACCTCCTGGGGCGACCTTCGTTAACGGCGGGCAACTATCTCCACAGACCGGGCGTGAGCACAACCAGTTCTGTTCACCTCGCGGCCCGGGATTCGCGGGAGCACGGTGCGGGACGTCACGCGAGCCGCCCCGGCACACTGGGCGCCATGGGGATCGAGCACGTCCTGGCCGCTGCCCGGGCCGGGGTCGTCCGGCTGTCGCCGCCCGAGGTGGCCGCCGCACAGGCGGCCGGCGCCCTCGTCGTCGACACCCGCACGCCCGCCCACCGGGTCGAGCAGGGCGAGTTCCCCGGCGCGGTCGTCATCGACCGGACGGTGCTGGAGTGGCGCCTCGACCCGACCTGCCCCTGGCGGGTCCCGGAGGCGACCGGCCCCGACCTGCAGGTGGTCGTGGTCTGTCGCCACGGCTACAGCTCCAGCCTGGCCGTCGCCTCGCTGCGGGCGGTCGGCCTGCACCGTGCGACCGACCTGGCCGGCGGCGTCGAGGCGTGGGTCGACGCCGGCTACCCCGTCCACCGCGGGCCGGCGGACGTCCGCCCCTGAGCGCGCGGCCCGGACGCGCCGGGGCCCGGCGACGCTGCGCGCGTCACCGGGCCCCGGGTCACCAGCAGGAGGTCAGCCGACCAGGCGGACCGTGCCCCAGCGGGAGGCGTCCTGATAGGAGTTCCCCGTCGGGTCGCTCCACGTGAAGACCGAGGTGCGCTTCCCGGCCGTCGCGTCGTTGACCTGCAGGTCGAGCCCGAGCAGCTTGCCCACGGCCGGCGACAGGCTCCTGATGGAGATCGCGGCCTCGACGGTGTAGCTGCTGCCCTTGTACGTCGTCGCGCTGGTCAGCGTCCCCTGCACCGCGGCCGGCCCGGTGGTCGAGGCGCGGTTGTCGAAGCTGATGCGGTACTGCGCGTCGTCGTCCTGCAGCGCTGGGGACTTGGCGTTGTCCCGGTCGAGGAAGATCTCCAGCGAGTCCTGCTCGTACGCGTTGGCCGAGCCCGCGTCGGTGTCGCGGTCCTTGACGTCGGCGAGGACGTAGAGGTTCTCCGCGTCCCACATCAGCCGGGCCTTGGCCGTCGCGCCCTTGGCGTCACCGGACACCAGAACCTCGGTGCGCACGATCGCCGCGTTTCCCCACGCCGCGTCCTGCGTGCCGTCGATCACCGGCTTGCGTGGCGCCTTCGGCACGTCCGTGGTGGCGATTCCCGGGATGAACGTCAGCGTCCCGTGGCCGGCCGCACCGGCAGTGGTGCTGCCGGTGAGGTCGTTCCACGACCACTGCCAGTCCAGCGCCGTGTCGGTCACCCGGACGTCGAACGGGATCGACGAGCCCGCCACCGGCTCTGCAGCGAGCGGCAGCGCGACCTCGGCCCGGTAGCCCGTCGCCGTCTGCTCGACCACCGTCGGGTAGTAGCCGTTCGTGCGGCCGCCGTCCCGCGTGACGACGCGGCGCTGGTCCCCCACGAAGACCTCGACCGTGTCGGCCGCGTCGTTCGTGGCGTCGGTGACGTCCACGAGGGCGTACAGCTTGTCCCGGCGCCACCGCAGGTCGAAGGTCGGCGTGTTGAGGTCGACCTCGACCGCCTGCGTGAGCGGGCGGGACCGCCACTGGACGTCGACGTTCCCGTCGACCGCGACGAGCCCGGCCGACGCCGTCGTCGTCTGGTGCAGCGCGCCGAGCTTCGACGGGTCGACGATGCCCCAGTACTGCTGCTTGGCCTGCAGCTTGTCGTCGAACGGGAGCGGCGACTCCTGCGGACGGTTGACCGGCCACGTACGAAGCCAGCTTCGTGAGTCGTACGGCCCCCAGAAGGTGACGGACTCGATCCGGCTGGAGTACGCGCGCAGCACGTCGAACAGGTCGCGGTAGTAGTACCCGGCACGGATGTCACGCTCGGCCGTGGGCGCGGGCAGCGACTCCGCGCGCGACTCCGACGTGCTGACGTCGAGCTCGCTGATCGCCATCGTCAGCGGGAGCTCGGAGAAGCGCTCCAGCTGGCGCTCGACGAGGCTGACCGGCCGGTCGAGGAACAGGTGCGTCTGGAAGCTGACCCCATCGATCGGCACGTTGCGCGCGAGCAGCCGGTTGACGAGCGCGTAGTAGCGGTCGTTCTTGCCGGGCAGCTCGGTGTCGTAGTCGTTGATGAACAGCTTCTGGTTCGGGAAGTACTCGTCGGTGATGCGGAAGGCGTGGTCGATGAACTGCTCACCGAGCACCTGGTACCACCGGCTCTCCCGCAGCCCGTCGACGTTGCCCGGCCCGTCGTTCACGACCTCGTTCACGGCGTCGAAGGCCCAGATCGGCCAGTTGCCGTCGGGGTAGCGCGCGAGCAGGTGGTCGCGGATCCCCTTGATGTGGCTCTCCATGCGCTGCAGCAGGATCGCCTGGTCCGCCGGGCTGTTCGTGAGCGGGCGGAGCCCGCCGTTGGCGCCGCGCTCGGTCGGGTGGGTGAACATCCAGGCCGGGGTCTGGTCGTGCCAGACCATGACGTGGCCGTAGATCGTCAGGTTGTTGCGGTCGGCGAAGTCGAGCAGCCGGTCCATCGTCGACCAGTTGAACTGGCCCTCGACGGGCTCGATCTGGTCCGGCTTCAGCGCGTTCTCCGGGGTGATGGCGTCGAAGTGCTTGAGCACCAGCTGCCCGGGCGCGCCCGCGGTCTCGCGCGTGTCCATGGCCACGCCGACGCGCTGGAAGGGCAGCACGTCCTTGAGCGACGGGATGTCCTTCTGGATCGCGATCGGAGCGGCCTTGCTGATGGCGAAGTCGTCCAGGTGGAAGCTGACCCCGACCGGGCCCTCGACGTAGAGCAGCGCCGAGTCCGCGTCGCCACGGAGCTGGTACTTCTGGTTGAAGCGCGTCCAGCCCTCCGCGGTCACGTCGACCGTGCCGACGGTGTCGTAGCTCGTGGCGCTGCCCTTCGTGCGCTGCACGGTCACCCGCAGCGTCGTGCGCGGCGTGCCGGGCGCGAGCCGCAGCCAGAGCGAGACGTCGGTGTCCGAGCCGACGGCGACCGCCTTCGTCACGTCGAGCACCGGGCCGTTCCAGTCCTGTGCCCGGCCCGTGGTGAGCAGGCTCTGCGTGCCCGTGCGAGCCGCCGCGGTCGTGACCGCCGTCGTCACCGGGCCGCGCGGGCCCCAGCCCTGCGCGGTCCCGTCCTCGAAGCCGCCGGCCAGCGTGACGGCGCCACCGCCGGGGTTGGTCGGGGTGTCGACCGCACCCGGTGCGACGGCCCGGCCGGTCGTCGGCGAGATCATGCCGGGGCAGAGGCCGCGGCTGTTGAGGCCCGCGATGATCTGCGGGAGCGCGGCCCGCGTCGTGGCGTAGCCGTCGTGCATGAGGATGACCTGACCAGCCTGCAGCGTCGCGGCGCGGGCGACGATCTGCGCGGTGGTCGCGCCGTTCCAGTCCTGGGAGTCGACGTCCCAGAGGACCTCCTTCAGCCCGAGCGAGGCCTCGACGCCCTGCAGCGTCGCGTTGGTCTCGCCGTACGGCGGGCGGAAGAGCACCGGCGCCGGGGCCCCGGCGGCGGTGATCGCCGCCTGCGTCCGGGCGAGCTCGGCGCGCATCTGCGCCTCGGTCAGCGTCGGCAGGTGCGGGTGCGTCCAGCTGTGGTTGGCGACCCAGTGGCCGCCGTCGAGCTGGGCCTTCACCAGCGCGGGGTCGGCCTGCGCGTTCGTGCCGACGTCGAAGAACGTCGCCCGCGCCTTCGCGGCGGCGAGCACGTTCAGCAGCGCCGTGGTGTCACCGGCCCGCGGCCCGTCGTCGTAGGTGAGCGCCACGTACCCGTTCGTGCAGTCGCCGTTGACGACCCCGCCGGCGCCGGGGTCGGTGGCCGGCTCCTCGCCGAGGATCGCGACGTCGTCGACGTAGAACTCGAGCGCCGCGTTGAGGCTCTCGAAGTACGCGGTGATCCCGGTGTTGTCCGAGTTCGTGAAGGTGTACGCGCCGCCGACGTAGGTCCAGGCGCTGTCCGTCACGGTCACCTGGTTGGCGACCGAGTCGTAGCTGCTGGTGCCGCCGTGGTCGCGCTGGACGGTGAGGCTGACCGTGTCCGAGCCGGCGCCCGGCGTGAGGCGGACGTACGCGCCGATGGTGTAGGTGACGTTCGGCTTCAGCAGCCCGAGCGCGTTGAACGCCGGGCCGTTCCAGTTGGCGGTACGCCCGGTCACCTGCAGGCTCTGGGCGCCCGTCCGCGCGAGCGAGCCGGTGATGGCGACCTGCGCGGAGCCGCGCGGGCCCCACCCGTCGGTGCCGGTCTCGAAGCTGGTGGAGGCGAGAGCGGGAGGTGCGGCGGAGGCCGCGGGCGGGGCGGCGAGCGCCAGGGTCGCCAGCGTGCTGGCGACGGCGAGCCCGGCCAGAGGGCGTCGTCTCATGGGTGCTCTTCTCGTGAGGCACGGCGAAGCCGGGGAGGACCGCTTGACGTTCCGAGAACTTCCGGAACGGCGCGGGCAACGTAAGCGGCGGCATAGGCCCCGTCAACGGATTGGTTGGGGCCGACGCCAAACCGTGATGGAACGTCGCCCGCATCCGGATCTGCACGATCTTGCCTGGTCGTCCCCCGGAGTGCCGCGGCCACGACCAGCGGCACGGACGGAGGCCGCGGCGCACCGCGCCCTTTTCAGGAAGGGGCCGTGTACCGGGAATTACCGGCAGGACGAGCTGCTCGTCAGCCCCCGGCCTGCAGCCGCAGGCCCGCGAGGAGCAGGTCGAGCCCCACCCGGAACTGCTCCTTGTCGACGTGCACGGCGAACTCGTCGACGACGTAGTGCAAGAAGGGGAACCGCTCGGGGTCGAGCTCGCGCCGCGCTCGGCGTCGCGGCCGCCGCCATGGCGCCCATCACCAATCCGCTGGTCTTCCGGCTCTTCGACGACGAGGCCTGCGGATGCGCACCGTCCGGGGCGCGGCCCTCGCCCAGATCGGGACGTCCATCGCCATGGCCGGGGTGACGTTCGGCCTGATCCTGCACTTCCAGCACGCCTACGGGTGGAGCCCGGTCCGGGCCGGCCTCGCGAACCTACCCATGATCGTCACGATGATCGCCGCGACGCCCGTCTCCGAGGCGCTCGGCAGGCGGTACGGCCACCGGGTCGCCTGCCTGGTGGGCGCCGCCCTGCTCGCTGGCCTGGCCTGGCCTGGCCGGGCCTGGCCTGGCCGGGGGCGTGGGCCACGGCTACCCGGTCATCGCGGCCTTCCACGTCACCCTCACCGTCGGCCTACGGACCGTGATGACCATCTGCGCGGTCGCCCTCGTCAGCGCGATGCCGGGCAACCGGACCTCGGTCGGCGCGGCGCTCAACGACACCGCGCAGGAGGTCGGCACGAGCGTGGGCACCGCGGTCGTGGGCACGCTGGTGGCGGCCCTCGTGACGGCGACCCTGCCCGCCGGCACGTGGGGCGCCGACCTGGTCGCGTCGTTCTTCGCCGGCGAGCGCGTCACCTGCGCCGTCCTCGCCGTGGTCGTCGGCATCGTCGCCGCCTGTGGCGCGCTGACCCTCACGGCCTCGCGGTCGGTCGACGAGCACGCCTGACGCGGCCCCACCGTCGACCCGCTGGTCGCGCGTCCGACCTGCCGCAGCTGGGAGGACGCGCGGCCAGCGGGGCCGTGGTCACGGCAGCCAGCCCGGCGGCCACCCGCCGGGCGCGGACGGCTGCGGGAACCCGCCGTACGCGACGGCGTACCCGAGGACCACCGCGGCCGCCGCGACGGCGGAGCCGGCGACGAGGCGGCCGAGCCGGCCCCCGCGCCGCGCACCCCACACGAGAGCCGTGGCCGCGACCGCCAGCCCGAGGTACGCCGTCCCGCCCTCCAGCGAGTTCGTCGCCCAGGTGGTCCCGGCCAGGAGGCCGAGCAGCCACGGCAGCGGGCCCGCCGGCACGCCGCTCCGGGCGAGCGCACGCACCGCGACCACGCCGAGCAGGGCGGCCCCGGAGTACCAGACCCAGTGCCCCACCACCTCGTCCCACAGGTGGGCCACGTCGCTGGGCTCCCGGTTGTTGACCGAGTTGCCGGCCAGGTGGATGCCGTGGCCCTCGGTGTAGGCGAGCGCCGCCACGACGAGCAGCACCCACTCGCGCGCCGGCTGCCGGGAGACCGCGAGGGCCGCGGCCAGCGGCAGCACCACGAGCCACGGCGTGGCCAGGTCGGCCCAGTCGGCCCACCGCGTCTGCCCGACCTCGCCGAGCGCGTTGGCCGCGCCCACGTGGTGCATGACGACGTACGCGGTGACGGCGCCCGCCACGAGGCGCCGGGCGCGGCGCGGCTCGGGCAGCACGTCGGTCACGGCACCGCGTCCAGGTCGGCCTCGGCCAGCAGCTCGGACGCCCGGTCGGGCTCGGTCAGGATCGCCGTCACGATCCCGCGCCGCTCCCATGCCCCCGCCGCCCAGGCGAGCCCCCGGGCGAGCCCGTCGAGGGTCGTCGCGTGGACGGCCCCGCGGTGGACGCGCCAGTCCAGCTCGCCCGAAGGCGTCGGCAGCGCGTCGTGCTCCCACCAGGACCGCGGAGCCGACGGCAGGACGGACAGCACCGCCTCCGGCACCGGCTGCTCCACGCCTCCGGCCGGGGCCGGCAGGGCCAGCTCCTCGCTCGCGAGCTCGACCCCGAGCAGCTCGGCGAGGTCGGCCGCCGCACCGCCGGGCACGATCACCAGCGGCCGCTCGCGCACCAGCGGCAGCAGGTCTGGGGTGTCCAGGACCAGGGCGTCGGCCGCGTCGACGACTCGGGTGGACGCGCCTGCCGCGACCCGGACGCGCCCCGGCAGCCGGACCTCGTACGGGTCGACGCCGGCGAGCGCGGCGTAGACCGCGCGCAGCTGCGTGCGGGCCAGCTCGACCCCCGGGTCGGCGAGCCGGTCGAGCAGGCTCTGCGCGCCGCCGGGCTCGGCGAGCAGCGCCGCGAGGGTCGACCGCACGCCCACCGCCGCCGCGAAGGCCGGGTCGAGCGGGACGGGCAGCGGGGCGTACATCCCGGCGAGCACGGCATCGGCGCCCGCCAGCACGTGCTCGCTCAGCGGCCGGCCGTCGAGCCGGGCATGGGCCCGCAGCCACCAGGCGGTGTACGACGCCGCCTCCCGCGAGCGCCCGGCCGCGTCCACGAGACGCAGCGGCGTGACCACCGCGTCGCGCAGCGGAGGCCGGGAGAGCAGGCGGAGCGCCTCCGGCCACGCGTCCGGCCGCACCAACTCCAGGTCACGGACGGCCACGACCTCCGGCGCCACCGGGGGCAGCGGCCCGCCGCCGGCGGCGACCGCGGCCGCCCACCCGTCCTCGTCGTCCACGTCGAGGTCGATGTCGTCCGGGTCCAGCGGCACGTCCTCGCGGGCCACCAGCGCGAAGCCGCGCAGCACGCCGACGGCCTCCAGCACGTCGGCACCCCAGCGCTCGACCAGTGCCGGGTCGGCGGCGGCCAGCTCCCCGCCGATCAGCGCCGCCAGCTCCCCGCCCGGCAGCACGAGCTCGCCGGCGGGCGTGAGCCCGCCCTCGTCGTCGGGGAGCGCGAGCCCGGTGAGGCCGAGCAGCTCGCCGGGCGCGGGACGGGCGGCGGCGACGAGCGCGAGCACGGCGTCGGCCACCTCGTGGGCGGCGTCGTCGGGCAGGTCGAGCGAGCCCGTCACCGCCTCCGCCACGGCCGGGCCGGTGAGCACGGCGCGAGCCGTCGCGCGGACGGCGCCGAGCCGCTCGAGCAGCGGGTGGGCCGCGGCGGGGTCGACCGCTCGGGCGCCGAGCACCTGCAGGGCGCGCAGCACCTCCGGCGAGGGGTCGTCGGGCAGCAGCGCGCCCCGCGCGCCGCGCACGAGCCGGCCGTCGGCCAGCGGGACGGGCAGCGCGCCGAGCTCGTCCGGGGGCACCCCGTCGAGCGCGGCGTACAGCTCGTGCCACCACGCCGGCGGCCGGCGCAGGCCGGCGAGCGCGTCCGCCACGTCAGCGACCCGCAGCCTGCGGGCGCCGAGACGCTCGAGCAGCGCCCCCGACCCCGCCGGCCCCGGCAGCGCCACCCCCGCGATCGGGCCGTCGTCCGCGCCGAGCAGCTCGAGGGCCGCGGCCCCGACGCCCTCGACCACGGTCACGTCCCGCGGCCGGGACGGCGGGCCCGCAATGGTCCCGACGAAGGCGGTCTCGGGCAGCGCGTCGAGCGCGGCCCGGCGCACCAGCGCGTCGACCTCGCCGGCCGCCGCCGGCCCCGGCACGAGGCGCAGGGCCAGCCCCGGGTCGTGCCTCGCGGCGGCCGCCACCAGCTGCGCGTACGCCCGCCCGGCCTCGGCCGCGACCGCCGCCCGCACGGGGCCGGGCGACGTACGCCGCCGGCTCGGCTCGAGGGGGAACGTCGCGACGAGCAGCGCCGGCAGGCCGACCGGCTCGTCCGTGGGCGTCGGGGCGAGCAGCACCCCCGACAGCGCGGGCTGGCCCTCGACCGGCAGCGCCCACGTCACCGCCCACCGGTCGTCGGCCCGCTCCTCCACGGCCCGCCCCGCCAGCAGCTCGGCCGGCAGCCGTCCGGACCGGCGGGCCAGCAACCAGGAGGCCTCGTCCGCACCGACCCGCGTCCGCACGCCGTCCGGCGTCGGCTCGACGGTGAGCCGCCGCGCCGTGCCCGCGGCCACGTCCTCGACCTCGACCTCCTGCAGCCCGCGCAGGGCGACGAGCAACTCGTGGCCGAGCTCGGCGAGCAGGCGCCGGGCCAGCCGCTGCGCGGCCGCGTCGCGCAGCGGCAGCACGACCGCGGTGCCGTAGCCCTCCGGCACCTCGACGTCGGCCGGCTCGGGCAGCCGCAGCACCGGGACGTCCCCGCCCCGCCGCTCGAGCTCCTCGGCCAGCGCGGGCGCGGCGGCGGCCCGCTCGCGCACCAGGTCGTACGCAAGACTGCGCGACCAGCGCACCGCGCCCGTGCCGCGTGACCCGATGGCGGGCTCGTCCGTGACCGCCAGCACCGCCGAGAAGCCGACGCCGAACCGGCCGACCGAGCCGCCGTCGCGCTTCGCCGAGGCCCGCAGGGTCGACAGCGCCTCGACGCCGGCGAGATCCAGCGGCGCCCCGGTGTTGGCCGCCACGAGCCGATCGGGCTCGAGCCGGAGGAGCAGCCGGGCGGGCTCGCCGGCCCGGGCGGCGGCGTCCACGGCGTTCTGTGCGAGCTCGACGACGAGCCGGTCGCGGTAGCCGCCGCGGACGAGGTCCTCCTCGGCGTTGGCGTCCTCGCGGAAGCGGGACGGGCCCGCGGCCCATGAGGCGAGCACGCGCTCGCGGAGCCCGGCCGTGGCGAAGGGGTCGTCGGTGGCAGCCATCCCCGCGACCCTAGGGCTCAGCTGTGGCCGAGCTCCTCGGCGGGCGCGGCCTCGTCGACCGAGCCCTCACCGTGCTCGGGCACGACGACCGGGGCCACCGGGGCGACGGAGACGACCTCGTACCCGGTCTCGTCGAGCACGGGCTCCGGCGGGGCCGGCGGAGCCGGCAGCACGGCCGCCTCGGAATGGGCGCCGCAGCCGTGGTCGACCGAGACGATGCGCCCGTCCGACGGGGAGTAGACGTTGGCGCAGGCGCCGAACACCAGCCGCATGGAGCCGGCGAGCGGGACGAAGAACCCGCAGGAGGCGCAGTGGGCCGGAGCGGCCTGCGCGATGGGAGCGTCGGGGCCGCCGTCCCCGGCGTACCACCGCTCGGCCGCGTCGGCCCGCCCCTCCAGGGAGAGCACGCGCGCCCGGCCGAGCCCCAGCTCCCAGCGGGCCGCGACGTCCTCGTCCTCGGGCGCGAGCGTGCCGTCGCTCCATCCCGGCGCCAGCCGCGGGTCGTCCGCGGTGGTCGGCAGGATGTCGCCGACCCCGAGGTCGCCGGGCTGCAGCCGCTCGCTCCACGGCACCCAGGCCGGCGGGAGCAGCGCCTCCGGGCCGGGCAGGAGAGCGGACTCGACAACGGTGGCCTGACGCTGGCGCGGGGCGCGCGCGAGCACGACCGACCAGCGCCAGCCGGAGTAGCCCGGGGTCAGGCAGGCGAACTCGTGGCTGACCAGCCGCTCGCCCTCGACCGAGGCGCCCAGGTGCTCGCCGACCGGCTCGCCCTCGGCCAGCTCCTCGGCGACGGCCCGTGCGACGTCGACAGCGCCCGCGAGAACGGCGTCGAGCACCGGCTTGCGCGCCCGGGGCACCCGTCGCGGGGCGTCCTCGCGCGTCGTCAGATCAGCCGGTCCTGCGTCCACGGGCACATCCTCGCATCCGTTCCGGCACGTGTCCGCGCCTCCGTCCACATCGGGCGCGACGATCACGGCAGGATTGGAGGCGTGAGCACGGGCAGTGGGCAGGAGGCGTCCCCCGAGGCCGGGGCCGGCCCCGGGCGCGCGCCTGTCGACGAGCGCCCCGGGGACGACCACCCCGCGGCCGGCCGGCCCGGCGGCAACGGCTCCCCCCGCGCCGAGCCGGGCGCCGCGCAGCACGCGCGCAGCGCTGCACGCGCCGCGGGCACCGCCGCCTCCGAGCTCGGCGCCCTCGGCCGGCTCGGATGGCGCCGCGTGCGCACCGCGACCCGGGCGCACGGCGCCGGCGAGACCGGGCTGGCCAAGCTCATTGACCTCACCGCCATCGGCTCGGCCGGCGACGCGCTCATCACCGTCAGCCTGGCCAGCACCCTGTTCTTCTCCGTCCCGACCGGTGAGGCGCGCGGGCAGGTCGCGGTCTACCTGCTCGTCACCATGGCCCCGTTCGCGGTGCTCGCGCCCGTGGTCGGCCCGTTGCTCGACCGGCTCCGGCACGGGCGGCGCTGGGTGATCTCCGGCACGTTCGCGCTGCGCGCGGTGCTGGCCCTGGTGATGGCCACCGCCGTGGCGGGTGACACCGAGGACCCGTTCAAGCTCTACCCGGCCGCCTTCGGAGTGCTCGTGGGCACCAAGGCGTACGGCGTGGCCCGGGCGGCGGCGATGCCCCGCCTGCTGCCACCGGCGCTCAACCTGGTGACCGCGAACGCCCGGCTGTCGATCGCGAGCCTGGCCGCGCTGTCCGCGGCCGCCCCGCTGGGAGCGGGGCTCGTCGCGCTGACCTCGCCTGCCTGGGCGCTGCGGCTGGCCGCCGTCGTCCTCGTGGTCGGGGCCGTGCTGTCGGTCCGGCTGCCCGCGCGCCTGGACGACGCGCCGGGCGGCACCGCGCTGCTGAGCAGCGAGCAGCCGGGCCCGGACGCGTTCGACCCGCTCGACCCGCTGCAGCTCTCCGAGCTGGCCACCGCGGAGGAGCCGCACGCGCAGGGGCAGCCGGCCGGCGCGACCACGGCACAGCGGATGCGCGCCCGACTCGCCGACGGCCGCCGACGGCGCGCGGAGGCGGTCGGCCCCGCCGTCGTGCGGGCGCTACGGGCCAACGCCGCCATCCGCGCCTTCGCCGGCTTCCTGCTGCTGCACCTCGCGTTCCTGCTGCGTGCCGAGCCCTTCCCCGGCCCGGACACCGCCCTGATCGCGGCGGCCGCCGCAGCCGCCGGGCTGGGCAGCGCGGCCGGCGCCTCGCTCGGAGCCGGGCTGCGACGCCGGCCGCCCGAGCTGACCGTGCTCGTCACCCTCGCCGGGGTCACGCTCGCCGCCGTCCTGGGCTGGCTGCTGTTCGGGCTGGTCGCCGTCATGGCCGTGTCGGTCGCGGCCGGGCTGGCCCAGACCCTCGGGAAGCTCGCGCTCGACGCGCTCGTGCAGCGCGACGTGGCCGAGGGCGTGCGGGCCTCCGCCTTCGCCCGCTCCGAGACGGTGCTGCAGCTGTCGTGGGTGATCGGGGCCGGGGCCGGGACGCTGCTGCACCCGGACGGCGGGCTCGGGCTCGGGCTGGCGGCGGTCGTGCTCGGCGTCGCGCTGGCCGGCGTGGGGCGGTCCGTGCTCGCCGGCCGGCGCGGGCGGCGGAGGGACGCCGCAGCCGGCTGAGCGGCCCCGGGTAGCCTCGGTGCGGCAGCTGCCGCCGCAGCTCACGCCTCGACAGCGTCGCCCGTCTCGATCCCTCGGAGCCCTCCCCATGCGCGGACGTGACAGCCAGGCCCCTCGCCGTACCGGAGCCCGCCGTCCCGCGCGGGTGGCCCTCGCGGCCGCCGCCCTGTCCCCGCTGCTGCTCACCGCCTGCGAGAAGCCCGTCCCCTCGGTCACGGTCTACGCCGGCTCGAGCTCGCAGCGGGCCGAGGCCACGTGCTGGAACCACGACGAGGCCGCCCTTCCCGCCGACGAGGTCCAGCGCTGCGCCACGCAGGAGGGCACGCTGCTCGAGGTGCACAGCGGCGACGTGATCGGGATCAGCGTCGACAAGGAGGTCGCCGAGGCCGGCTGGCGCCCCCCGGGCGCGCAGGAGATCTCGCACGAGACCTACTACAGCCTCCCGCTCGGCCAGGAGCTGACCGAAGAGGTCGCGCTGGACATCGTGGCCTTCGACGAGTCGGGCGAGCAGCCGCGCGGGGTCTGGCGCTTCCGGCTCACCAGCGCCTCCTGAGCGCCGGGCCACCCGATGCGCGTCCTCGCCCTGGTCCCCGACGACGACGCCCGTGACGCCGCGCTCGCCGGGCTGACGGCGTACGACCGGCCGCGGCTGGCCAAGCTGCCGCCCTACACCGGCACCCGCGTGTCCGACTGCGGCGCCGGCACCCTCGTCGTGGTCCCGGTGGGACCCGGAGGCGCCGCCGCCGCGGGCGTGGCCGCCGGGGTGGCCGTCAACCGGGCCGTCCCGGACCTCGTGCTGGCCGTCGACGTGATGCCCGACCTCGTGCCGGGCGAGGACGCGGTCCTCGTCGGGGAGGCGGTCGAGCTGGACGGGGAGGCCGCGGCCGTCGACAGCTGGCTCGCCGACGAGGCGCTGCGCCGGCTGCCCTCCGCGCAGAAGGGCCAGGCCGCCGGGCCGGTCTCCACAGGGGCGTACGCCGCTGCCCGTGTCCACGGCCGGCGGTTCCTGGCGCTCACCGTCCGTGGTCCCGACCCGGAGTCCGCCCGCGCCGCGCTCACCGAGCTGGTGCCGTTGCTGCTGGCCTCCGAGCTGCGCTGAGCGGGCCGGCGGCTCAGGCCTCCAGGTCCTCGGCGACGGCGCGCAGCACGGCGGCGACCTTCTTGCCCGCCGCCTTGTCGGGGTAGCGGCCGCGCCGCAGCGAGCCGCCCACGCCCTCGAGCAGGCGGATGAGGTCCTCGACGATCGGCACGAGGTCGTCCGGCTTGCGCCGGGCCGCCTTGGCCAGCGAGGGCAGCGGGTCGAGGAGGCGTACGGACAGCGCCTGCGCGCCGCGCCGTCCCTGGGCGACGCCGAACTCGAGCCGGGTGCCCCCCTTGAGCGTCGTCGCGCCCGCGGGCAGCGCCGAGGCAGGCAGGAAGACGTCCTCGCCCTCGTCGGTCGTGACGAAGCCGAAGCCCTTGTCGGTGTCGTACCACTTGACCTTGCCGGTCGGCACGGCCATCCCTCCTGTCGTTCGAGCGGCGGTCAGGGTACCTCCCGGCCGCCGCCTACGCTTTCCCCATGAACGGCGGCTCCTCCCCCGTGCCCGGCGACCGGCTCGTCCTCGTCGGCGGCGTCCTCTTCGTCGTCGGCGCGGTGTCCTGCGTCGCCACGGTCGCGCCGCTCCTGCTCGGCGCCGACCGCCTGCCGCTCGTCGCGTACCTCGTCACGCTGCTGGCCCCGCTCGGGTTCGGGCTGGCGCTCGCGGGCGTGCTCGTGAGCGCCCGCGCCCGGCGGCGCAGGAGCTGAGGCGACGGGCTACTTCGGCGGGAGCGCGCGGACGACGTCCAGCCCGCGCGTGACCCAGGCCCGGAGCGCCACGTCGTCGCCCAGCGCCTCGTCGTCGATGGTGACCCAGCCGCGCATCCGGCGCCCCTGGCCCATGACGACCTCGTCGGTGCCCGGCTCGGCCAGCAGGGCCTCGAGCTGCTCGGGCGGGACGCGCGCCATGAGCCCGCCCCGGCCGCCCACCGCGACCGCCATGTGGCCGTCGACCAGGAAGGCCAGCCCGCCGAACATGCGCTTCTCGACCACCGGCTCGCCGTCCAGCAGCGCGCGGACGCGCTGGGCGAGCTCCCCGTCGTACGCCATGGCGCGACGCTAGGGGACGCGGCGCCCGGGGGGAAGCCCGAGGCTGTGGTGCAACTGCTCGCCGGGCGCCCACGCCCCTCCGGATGAGGGTCTCCGGCAGGGCGACGGTGGACGAACCGCGACGTGTCTTTCCTGGTTCCTGGTTCCCGAAAGCAGAAGGGCCCCGTCGGCGGCGGGACGCCGACGGGGCCCTTCTCGCTGCTGGAGCGCGGGCTAGGGGGCGACGACGGAGTCGACGTCGACCCGCGCGGAGCCGAGCACCGCGCCCGCGTCGTTGACCACGTTCAGCACGCCGGTCAGCGTCCGGCCCGGCGCCGTCGGCGCGAGCGCGGTCAGGGTGCCGTTGATCGTCGTCGCCTCACCCTGGTGCAGGGTGACCGGCGGCGAGGTGACGGCCAGCGTGCCGAGCGACGGCGCGTAGAACGCGTCGCGGTAGTCGAACTGCGTCGCGCCGGCGGGCACCGAGTAGCCCTCCACCTCCACGACGTACGTGCCCGGGGTCGGGTTGTCCCAGACGATCGACTCCTCGGAGTCGGCGTCGGCGTCGTACGTCACGATGTCGCCGTCGGCGTCCAGCAGGTAGAGGTCGAGGTCCGCCTGCGGGTCTGAGGTGTTGCCGATCGAGGCCTCGAACCGCGTCGTGCCGGCCGGGATCGTGACCTCGTGGTCGACGTACTTCTCCGCCCCGGTGCCGGCGACGGTCGGCCGGGCCTCCCGCACCGACCCGAGCGCCCCGCCCTGCCCGCGCAGGGTCGCGGTGCCGAAGTCGTTGCGCACGTCCCACTGCAGCGGGGCCGGCTGGCCGACAGCGGCCGACGCGAGGGTCGTCACCTCCGGCGTGACGGTGGCGCCGAGCATGGTGGCCGTGAGGGTGAACGGGTTGTCGGCGAGCGGCGTCGTGCGGCGGGACTCCACGAGGAACTCCCACACCCCCGGCGTCGGGTTGCTGTAGACGCGGCGGAAGGGGTTGCAGCCGTTGCCCTCGGGCGTCCCGTAGTTCGGGTAGCAGTTGGGCGTCGACGTCGTGTCGAGCGGCACGCCGTACGGGTGGAAGGCCAGGAAGCGCACCTGGCTGGTGGGGGCCTGGCCGGACATCGAGACGTCGAGCGCCTTCACGCCCTCCGGCACGGTGAGGTAGTAGCGCTGGGCGAGGTTGCGCTGCGAGACCCCGCTCGTCGACCACGTGAACGCCGGGGCGGGGGCGGGCTCGCCGGCGACCACGACGGCCATCATCGACTGGTCCCACCCCCGGGTGGCCGGGTCGTCGACCTGCAGGATCGCGCTGTGCGCGCCGGCCGTCGGCTTGGCGGTGACGTAGACCGTGGTCGGGGTGTTCAGCGGGATGTCGAGCTTGGCCGGCGAGACCGAGAAGGTCCCGTCGTCGCCGGTGAACGAGAGCTTGGTGTACGTGGCGCCCTCGGGCCCGGCGGTGCGGGTGATGGTGACGGGGTACGTCCGCGACTCGCCCGGCGCCTGGCCGCCGGCGCCCGGGGCGCAGCGGTTGTAGAGGCCGGTGCCGGGACGGGTGCCGTCCGCGCCGAGCCGGCCGAGGTCGCGCCAGACCGCGGTGCAGGTCGGGGCGGTGACGGTGAAGGCCTGCGCGGTGTAGCGCTTGCCCTTGATCGCGGCCCACGCCTCGGGGACGTCGATCTGGCCGCGGCCCTGCAGGAACGCCGGGATGCCGTCGCCGAACTGCGCGGTGGAGTAGACCGCGTAGCGCAGCTGGCCCGTCGAGACCGTGCGGTTGGTCGCCTTGGCGGCGCCGAGCAGCAGCGCCATGGCGCCGGCGGCCTGCGGCGACGCCATCGAGGTGCCCTGCAGCATCGCGTAGCCCGGGGGCAGCGGGTAGCCGGACTCGGGCGTCGGCCCGCCCGGGAGCCAGGTGTTGATCGACGAGATCGCCGAGCCGGGGGCGGTGATGTCGGGCTTGAAGCCGCCGTCCTCGCGCGGCCCCCCGGACGAGTACGGCATCATGCCGAAGTCGTAGGCGGAGTCCGAGCCGTAGTTGACCTGCCAGGACTCGCGGCTGATGGTCGCGCCGACGGCGACGACGTCGCTCGCGACGGCCGGGTCGCCGATGGTGTTGAGCGCGTTGCTGGAGTTGCCGGCGCTGATGACGACCTGCACGCCGAGGACGTTGATGATGTCGTTGTAGAGGCGGGCGCGGTCGTTGTCCGCGTCGTTGATCGTGGGCAGGCCGCCGATCGACATGTTGATGATGTCGACCCCGCTGGTGGCGAGCCGGACCATGCCGTCGCGCAGGGCGGCGTCGGTGCAGCCGGCGCCGAAGGTGCAGGCGCGGGCGGAGACGAGCTTGGCGCCGGGCGCCTGACCGTCCATCGCGCCGCCGAAGAAGCTGTTGCCCGCTGCGATGCCGGCGACGTGCGAGCCGTGCTCGCCGGAGGCGAGGGCGATGTCGACGAAGTCGTACGTGCCCGGAAGGCCCACCGGGGCGAGCGAGAGGCCCTCGCGGTAGTTCACGGTGAACGGGATCGACTCGCGGATGGCGGTCGCCGGGTTGTCGCGCCCGAGCTCGCCGATCTGGCCGGACTGCCGGTACGGCGTCATCCAGGCCTCGTCGGTGAAGTCCTTGTCGTCGTCGGTGTCGACGAGGACCCGCTTGGCGGCCTTGTCCCACAGCACGCCGATGCGGTCGGTGGTGTCACCGTCGCGGTTGAGGTCGCCGCAGATCTCGCAGCCCGGCTGGTCGGTCTGCGCCTCCACGACCTGGCGGAAGCGGTAGGCCCCCGCGGGGATCGTGTAGCGGACGCCGTTGATCGTGGCGCCGGGCCCGCTGACCGCGGTGACCATCGGGATCCAGGTCGCGTCGCCGTCGCTGAGCAGCGAGCCCTCGGTCACCGGGTCGGTGGCGCTGAAGTTGTCGACGATCTTGCGCTCGCCGGTGCTCGTGGTGTTGAGCGAGGGGTGGCCGATGTCCACGCCCGAGTCGAGGATGCCGATCGTGATGCCCCGCCCGTCCCAGGTCGGGTTGTCCTGCTTGAAGGCGATCGAGCCCGTCTCGCGGGTCGGCATGTACGGGTTGTCGTCCGGGGTGGACGGGCCGGGGGCGGACGCCGCGACGGCCGGGCCCTGCGCAGTGGCCGCGGGCTCGGTGAGCGCGAACGTCTGGTCGACGTCGACCTCGCGCACCGTCCGGAGCGCGGCGGTCTTCTCCACGCTCGCGGTCCTCACCCGGGCGCTGACGTAGTCCAGCCGCGGCGAGACCAGGCGGACGTAGCCGCCCGCCTGCGTGATCGAGTCGGCGACCTCGGCCGCCTTGCCCGCGGCCGTGCCGATCATGATCGTCGTCCACGTCTCGCGGTCCGCCCGACGCTCCGCGAGCCGCTGCTCGTCGGCGCCGCCGAGCTTGTCCGCGGAGCCCGCGTCGGCCTTGATCTCGACGTCGCCGGCGACGGGCACCGGGTCGACGGGCGCCAGCGCGGCCTGCGCGGCCTGCGCGGACGCCGGAGTGGTTGCCGCCGCGAGGACGGCGGCCAGCGCGGCGGCACCGGCGACGCCCCGCGCAGCGCGCCCTCGGATCGAGCGATGGGTCACTGAGTTGCCTCTCTGACGAGGTGTGGCATCGAACGCCTCCCGGTCGTTGCGGAAGCGCAGACGTGTTGATACGTCACGGCACCGACAACTGGCTCGGACTTACCGATTGGTTACCGAACCGTCACAGAAACGAAGCGTTGCACAAGGCAACGGCTTCTGCCCAGAGGCGCCGACGGGCTGCGCGGCCAGGCGGTAGCGTGGTGGGGATGCGCAGCCTCGCCGACGACCTCCGGGCGCGCGACGACGCGGCGCTCGCCGAGCTGCTGCGCACCCGCCCGGACCTGCTCGGGCCGGTCCCGCCCGACCTGGGCGCCCTCGGGGCGCGTGCGGCCGGCGGCCCCAGCGTGGCCAGGGCGCTCGACCGCCTCGACCTCGCGACCCTGCAGGTGGTCGACGTCCTCTGCACGCTGCCCGAGCCGACCGACGAAGCCGCCGTGAGCGCGCGGTGGGGCGCGGACGCGGCCGCCCCGCTCGCCACCCTGCGCACCCAGGCCCTCGTCTGGGGGGCGGACGGCGAGGAGCGCCTGGTCCGCGGCGTGCGCGACCTGGTCCGCGAGCCGGCGGGGCTCGGCCCTCCGGTCGTCTCGCTGCTCACGTCGGTCGCGCCGTCCGCGGTCGCCCGCATCGCCGCGGCGTACGACATCCGGTCGAGCGGGGACCCCGTGACCGACGCCACCGCCGTCGCGGAGAAGCTCGCGGACGCCACGGCCCTGGACGCGCTGCTTGCCACTGCCCCCCCGGGGGCGCGCGAGGCGCTGGGACGGCTGGCCTGGGGGCCGCCGACGGGTGCGGTTCCCGACGCCCGGCGCGACATCGAAGTCGAGTCCGCCCGCACCCCCGTGGAGTGGCTGCTCGCGCACGGCCTGCTGGTGCCGGCGAGCGCCGGCACGGCGGTGCTGCCGCTGGAGGTCGGGCTGCACCTGCGCGGCGGGCACGTCCACCGCGAGCCCGCCCCGGTCCCCCCGCCGCTGGCGACGGTCGACCGGGGCGCCGAGTCGGTGGCGCGGGCCGCGGGGCAGTCCGCCTTCGACGCCGTACGCCGGGTCGAGGAGCTGCTCGAGGCGTGGAGCCTGGACGGCCCGCCGGTGCTGCGCGGCGGCGGGCTCGGGGTGCGCGAGCTGCGCCGCGCGGCCGGGCTGCTGGACGTGGAGGAGCCGGTCCTCGCGCTGCTCGTCGAGACGGCGTACGCGGCCGGGCTGCTCGGCCCGAGCGGGGACCTGGACGAGCTGTGGGTGCCGACGCCGGCCTACGACGCCTGGCTCGAGCTGCCCGTGGCACGCCGCTGGGCGACGCTGGCCGGGGCCTGGCTGGCCACCACCCGCGTCGCCGGGCTCGTCGGCAGCCGGGACGACCGGGACCGGCCGCTCAACGCGCTCGGCGGCGACCTCGACCGGCCGGTCGCACCGGAGCTGCGCAGCGCCGCCCTGACCGCGCTCGCCGAGGCTCCCGCGGGCGCCGCGGTCTCCGAGGAGAGCCTGTTCGAGCGCGTCACCTGGCACCGGCCCCGCCGCGGCGGCCGCTTCCGTGACGAGCTGCTGCGCTGGGCGCTGGCCGAGGCGGAGACGCTCGGGGTCACCGGCCGCGGCGCGATCGGCCCGGGCGGGCGGGCCCTGCTGGGCGGGGACGAGGACGCGGCCGGCGAGGCGGTCGAGCCGTACCTCCCCGAGCCGGTCGAGGAGCTGCTCCTGCAGGCCGACCTGACGGCGGTCGCGCCCGGCCCGCTCGTTCCCGAGCTGGCCCGCGAGGTGGCCCTGGCCGCCGATGTCGAGAGCACGGGCGGAGCGACCGTCTACCGCTTCACCCCCGCCTCGGTCCGGCGCGCGCTGGACGCCGGGCGCAGCGCCGACGACCTGCACTCCCTGCTCGCCCGGCACTCCCGCACGCCGGTGCCGCAGCCGCTGAGCTACCTCGTCGACGACGTCGCCCGCCGGCACGGCCTGGTCCGCGTGGGCACCGCGTCGGCGTACGTCCGGTGCGACGACCCGGCCGTGCTGTCCGAGGTGCTGGCCGACCGCCGGGCCGGGCAGCTGCGGCTGCGCCGGCTCGCCCCGACGGTGCTCGCGTCCCAGGCCCCGGTCGACGTCGTGCTCGAGCGGCTGCGCGCGATGGGCCTCGCCCCCGCCGCGGAGTCCCCCGAGGGCGAGGTGGTCGTACGCCGCCCGGACGCGCGCCGCACACCACCCCGCCCCCGCCCGCCCCGCCTGGTCTTCGAGCCACCGGCCGCCTCCCCCGCCACCCTCGCCGCCGCCGTGCGTGCCCTGCGCGCCGGGGACCGCGCGGCCACGGCCGTACGCCGGTCGGTCCAGCTGCCGGCGGCGTCCGGGCTGCCGCCGCGCTCCCCCGTCGCCGAGGTGGTCGCGGCGCTCCGGCGGGCGGCGGTCGAGGGCTTTCCCGTCGTGATCGGCTACGTCAACGCCGAGGGCACGCCGACGGAGCGCGTGATCGAGCCGATGTCCGTCGAGGGCGGCTACGTCAGCGCGTTCGACCACCTGCGCGACGAGGTCCGCACCTTCGCGATCTCCCGGATCATGGGCATCGCCGCGGTGGCCGACGAGCCGGCCTAGGCCTCAGCCGCCGCGGCGCAGGCGCTCGAGGGCGGCGCGCGGGTCGTCGCCGCCGAGCAACGTCCCGAGCCGTTGCACGGTGCCGGTGCTCACCCGTTCGTCGGGCGGCGGGACGAGCCGCGGAGCCGTGTCCGGCTGCCGTGCGGTCGGGCGCTCGCCCTGCGGGGGGCTCAGGTGCGCGCGCCGGGCCTCGACCGCGGCGACCATCCGCTCGTAGACGCCGGCGTCGCGCGGGTCCCGGAGCCAGGCGTCCACGGCCGCGGCCACGCGCTCGTTGATCGCCGCGAGCCGCTCGTCCATGGCGTCATTCTCACCCGGGCCCGCCCTTGCATGCCGGGGCAGCCCCGCGCCTGCGCGGGCCTCGTCCGAGGCACCGCGTGTCGCCGCGCAGGCCGGACGCATGTGGCGACCGGCGAGGCCGTGCTCCGATTCGCGTCGCCTTGGACACCTTCGGCGCGGACTTCTCGTAGTACGTCGTCAGCGCGACCAGGGTCAGCCCCGCCGCCGTGGCCAACGCCGGCACGTCCCGGTCCAGCACGCACCCGGCCACCGACCTGTTCACCCGGCCCAGCCGTCGCTGCCATCGCGAGACGCTCTCCTCCGGCGCGAGCCCGTGCTCGACCACGGAGCATGCCCCCTGGACGCAGGACCCGCCGCACCTCGCGCGGCGCGGCACCCGGATCCCTGATCCCGCACAGCGTCCACATGCACAGGACCGCGTCGGCGCTCTCGTCGGAAAGCTCGAGCCCGCACCCGTCAGCTCCCGCCAGGTCGATGCGCATGCCTGCGACCGCTCGGCGCTGCTGTGCCAGCCGGAGCGCAACCTGGGACGGCTCCACGACAGCGAGCGACTCGACGGCGGGCGGCAGACGAGGAAGGTTGAGCCCGGAGCCGAAGCCGATCTCGACGACGGCCCCGGCGAGCGGGGCGCACACCCGCTGAGTGACGGATGCGACGGGTGCTCTCGCCGTCGAGCGCCCGGCTGAGCAGCCGCGGCTGGACGTGCCGTTGGTACAGCCCCATGGGCAGAGCCTGCCTCTGCGTCGCGCAGACCACCAGCGTCGGCCGGCTGCAACGCCGCGCGCTGGCTCCTGTCGCGGCCCACCACGGGATGCCGCCGTGTCCCCGCTCCGCCCGGCCGCGTGCACCATGATCACGGCATGGACGACTACCTCACCCGCTACCTGAGCTCGCTCGCGGGGTCCTGGGCCGCGTTCGCCGAAGCCCACGCCGGAGCTCGCCTGCTGCGCGGCGACGGCTACCTCGCGCTGCTCGACCC
The DNA here is from genome assembly GCF_011250645.1 of Motilibacter aurantiacus. Taxonomy (NCBI): domain Bacteria; kingdom Bacillati; phylum Actinomycetota; class Actinomycetes; order Motilibacterales; family Motilibacteraceae; genus Motilibacter; species Motilibacter aurantiacus. Next base: position 3,827 of record NZ_JAANNO010000011.1, on the reverse strand, counting down.
GGAGCACCCCGTCCTCACCAACGTCGCGGTCCTCGCGCCGCGCGCGGTTCCGGAGGCTCTGGGCCTGCTACGCGGACACACCACCTGGGCCGTGTGGTCGTGGGACCCCGCCACCGCCGAGGTGCTCGCGGACCAGGGGCTCCGACGTGACGTCACGACCCGGCCGATGCTCGCCCGCCTCGACGACGTCGACCCCCCGCAGGCTCAGCCGCCGGCCGTGGCCCGCGACGCCGACCCCGGCAGGGTGGCCGAGCTCAACGGGGCCGACCCCGAGCTGCTGCGCGGGGTCCCGGGGCTGCGGGCGTACCTCACCGCCGACGGTGAGTCCGGCCTTGTGCTCCTGCCCCGCGACGGCGACGTGAACGTCTCCATGGTCGCGACGCGGCCGCGAAGCCGTGGCCGTGGCCTCGCCGGGTCGCTCGTGAAGGCCGCCCTGCACGACATGCGGGGCGAGGGGTACGAGACCGCCACCCTGCAGTCGACGCCGCAGGCCGTGCGCTTGTACGCCCGCCTCGGGTTCGCCCCGCTCGCCGTCTGGCAGGAGTGGGTCGGGTAGGCGCGTGCCCGTGCGTCGGTGGGGCCCGTCGTCGCGGACAGGGGCACCGGGTGAGCAGGTGGGGCGACGATGGCTGCCCGCGTCGTGAAGCTGCACCGGGCTGCCGAAGTGAGGCCGCCCGTCCTTCCTCTCGAGCCTGTGCACGCGCGACCCTCCACCCGATGCCGATCGGAGGAGTGCATCGGGTGGCAGCCACTTCCTGCTCGACGCCCTGCTCATAGCCTTCTGGCCACGATTCTCGTGAGGGAGTTGTAGGAGCAGCAGAACCTGTCCATCGTTGGCGAGGTCTCGACGAGGCAGATGGCCCGCATTGGTGCGCTCGTCCTCGCCGTGCTCGCGGTCGCTGCCTGGTGGCACGCCGGGTCACTGATCCAGGGAGCGAGCATCGGGGGCTACAGCGAGGAGGAGCACACGCCCACGCCGGCGCCCTTCTCCCCCTCCCGGTACGACGTGCTCCGGCTCGGGGTTGCCGGGGCCCTGACTGAGGGCGCCGTCGGGGCGGCCGTTGTAGCGGCCGTGGCAGGGCTTCGGGCACCCGACCGGGTCTGATACCGAGCCGCAGAGCCGGTCTTTCCGGTCATGCCGCCGACGTTGCGCGTGCCGCAAGGGTCGGCAGCGCGAGCACACCGGGTTGCCTCGGGACATGGACGGGAGTGAACCGGGTTGCCTTCCCGGTGTCTCCTGTTTCGTATGAGGCGAATTGCGACCCTTGCTGTGCTTACTGCCGCTGCCCTGCAACCGGTGGGTGCATCGGCGGCAGAGCCAGCGGTGGCTCACACGGCGTCACTGGCGGCCGCGGACCTTCCGCGCACCTACTACGTGTACACCGCGAATGGCCGGGTCGAGGCGCCGAACGTGCTGTACCCCGGCCGCTACTACGTGCAGCTTCGAACGCGGGACACGGACCCGACGGAGTTCCAGAGCAAGCTGCAGATCGTGCGGCCGGCTCGCGGCTACACACCGCGCCAGTTCGTGCTCGACTGGGCGCGTTGGGAGCAGAGGAACCTGGCCGGCGACGCAGAAGGCGCACAGGCGCAGTGGGACGCGCTGAACCGCCAGGTCACGTTCGTGAAGGGTGCCTCGACGGTGCCCAACGGGGTCTCCGCCTTCGGCACCTACTTCAGCTCCGGGACCTACTGGCTCTACGAGGACCGCGCCGAGGGGCCCAACTACGCGAACCGCATCAAGGTGCTCACGGTCAAGGGCGGAGTGGCGTCGGTCAACGCCTACCAGCCGTACGCGGCCACCGCGGCCTACCGCGGCGAACGGTTGACTCTCAGCGCCACGGTCCTGCCGCGCCTCGGATGGCTGAATGCGGCCAACCTGGCCGGCACGACACGGGGCTGGACGATCTGGCGCCTGCCGCCCGGGCTCGACGAGTCTCAGGCAGCCGCTTGCATCGGAGCTCCCGCGCTCGCTGGAGCCATCGCTTCGCCTTCACCCACGGCACCGGACTGCGCTCCGGTGTTCGTGCAAAGCGTGGGCTTGGCCAGCGCCGGAGTCGGCGGACCAGCCCGCCTGAACCTGCTGCCCGGCGAGTACGTGCTCGCTGACAACCGGCCCGACCGAGCTGGCTCAAGCCCGGTGGCCCGCGGCCAGTACGCGCGGTTCACGGTCCGCTGACGCCGGCGGTTCGGCCACCGACCCCGCTCCGCCGGGCGGCTCGGCGAGTCGATCGGTCATGCCGCTGTCGCGGCGCGCCTCGGTACCCGTTGTCTCGCACGGCCTTGGGGACTACGGCGGCATGCCTTGGAGAGGGACAGGAGCCAGGGCTCCCCGACAGCGCGTTGCACGAGCACGGCCCTCAGCGCCAGCGCGACGGGGCCAGCGCGCGCCATCGCCATCTCAAGCGGCGCGTCGTGGAGGACGCGACGAGCCGCAGCGCAGCTCGGTGAGCCGCGAAGGTACGGGTAGCGCACGCCCGCTCGCAGCGGTCAGCAAGACTCGTACTCGCAAATTCTCGTCCAGGCGTCACTGGAGCCGCCGCACTTTCTTCGACGCCGAGGTCGCCGCGCCGGTTGCGACGCAACTGCGACAACTTGCTCCTAACGTCCTTCTCTGTCAGCTCGGACCGATTGGGGGACGAGCCCAAGGACGAGGAGCAGCGATGTTCGCACCGGCTTCGCACGTGAGATTGGCCAGCCGGCGACGCGCCGGAAGGCGCGTGGCCCTGGTCACGTCCTCCACTGCCGCGGCACTTGCCGTTGCAGTCGCCGGCTCGCCATCGGCGCTTGCGGTGAGCAACGGCACCAACCCGCAGACGACGGGGTGTTCCGCGAGCGCGATCACCACCGGCTCGACTCGGGCGATCGTCGACCCGTCGAACGGCTACCGGGTCGGGACCGCCGAGCTGCGCTACTCGACTGGCTGCCAGAGCCAGTGGACGCGCGTGAACTTCGGCGGCGGCTATCGAGTCGACCCGTCCATCTGGCTGCTGAACCAGAACGGCACCAACCTGCACTCCGCCTACAACGACGGCTACAGCAACGCCTACACCTTCCAGCTCAGCGACATGAAGTACCGCACCGCCTGCGGCGGCGTTCAGGTCTACCGGAGCAACGGCTCGTGGGTCGGCTGGTACTACATCGGCTGCGCCTGAGCGGCTCGGGCGCGCCTTGGCCCCGCTGCACGGGGAGCGGGGGCAAGGCGCCCTGTGGCAACGCCTCCTGGAGTCACCACTCCCAGCGAAAACCAACCAGCGCCTTCTCGGCTCCTTCGAGGAACTTGTGCACGCTGTGCTCGTCATCGAGCTCCGCTACAGCCTCGTGCAGCACGCCGCCGTCGAGGCCATCCCAGGTGCACCACCACACGGCACCAGGCAGCTTGTCGGGGTGAAACCTGACGTAGATCTCGACGCTGTTCGCTTTCTCGGGCACGGCCCGCCTCATCACAGGGTCGGGCGGCTCTTGGTAACGGAACGTCGTCCGGTACGACAGCGACGCGGTCTCGTGAAGCCTGAGGGGCTTGGTGAGAACGATGTCCACGGCCCAGATCCCGTCGCCAACACGCCGCACCTGCCCCGCGCGCCCGCCCCGCTCGACCTCGACTGTCAGCGCGTTGGTATCGAACCGATAGAGGTAGGACTCAAGCCCGTCCGTCATCGACCGTATGACCTGGGATGTCTCGTGCTTCGCGGGGATCCCGTCCGCGCCGAGGAAGTGGTGCTCAAGCACCGTCATCGTTCGGTACTCCTGGGACAGAGGCGGAAGAGCCTGGCTGCCCGGCGTGCCCCCTGTGCGTCAGGCTGAGGTGAGACACCCCGGGTAGGTGT